>NZ_JBIWLQ010000010.1:0-89503 GCF_044766265.1 Streptomyces sp. NPDC102283 | reverse complement strand
CGCGCGGCCCCCCCCCCGCCCCCGCCGGCGGGGGGGGGGGGCGGCCGCGCGGCCCCCCCCCCCCCCCCCCCCCCCCCCCCCCCCCGGCCCCTGCGCGTTCAGCCGCCCGACGTGCTCAGACCGCCGGGTCGACGGCCGCTTCGGACTCCGGGGCGCTCGCCGACTCGACGGGACCGCTCGCGGAGGAGGAAGAACCCTCCTCCGGGTCCGTCGGGTCGTCGGTGGGTGTCTCGGTCGGCGGGGTCGTCGGCGTCTCGGTGGGCGGAGTCGTCGGCGGGGTGGTGGGCGGGGTAGTCGGCGGTTTGGTCGGCCCGCCGCTCGGCGTCGGCTCGCTCGGGGAGCTGCTCCCGTCGTCCGTCGGGTCGTCCGTCCCCGGCGGCGTACCGCTCGACGTGGAGGCGCTCGGGGACGGGGAGCCGGAGGTGCTCGGGGACGCCGAGTCCGAGGCGCTCGGGGTCGCGGACGTCTCGCCGCCGGTGGTCTCCCCGGCCGGGGCGGAGCCGTCCTCCGACTCCTCCGCGGGCAGGCCGTCGTCGGTCGGGGCCTCGGTGGGCGTCTGCTCGGTGGTGACGTTGCGGCTGCCCGGCTCGTCGCCGTCCCCCGCGGTGACGCCGAGCGTGACGACGGTGCCGAGCACCGCGATCAGCACGGCGCCCGCGCCGGCGGCGGCCAGGTTGCGCCGGGCGCCGCCCAGGACGGCCCTGCCGGTCCTCTTGCGCGCGGCGGGGCCGGCCGGCAGCGGGGAGACGACCGTGGGCTGCTCCTCGGACGGCTGCCGCAGGAAGACGGGTGCGCCCGGGAACCCTCCGGGCGGCGTGCCCGGAGCGTCCTGGCGCACCATGGGCACCTCGTCGCCCGACGCGGTGCGGCCGAGGGCGGCGAAGTCGCCGGAGCGGTCCGCGACCAGGGCGAGCGCGCGGCGTCCGGCCACGGCCCCGGACTTGTCGGCGAGCGCGCCGCGCATCCCGATCGAGGTCTCCAGCTCGGTCCTGGCCCGGTCCGGATTGCCGGTGCAGAGCGCGAGGACGCCCAACTCGTGGTGGAAGTAAGCCTCCTCGGCGACCTCGCCGGCGATCCTGGCGGCTTCCTGGCCGATCCTGAGGGCCCTCTCCCAGGCCCCCCAGCCCAGGCCCGCCGCGAAGGCCGGGGAGGCGCTGCGGGCCAGCAGGACGGCGGCGCTGGCCGCTCCCGCCTCGTCGCCCGGGACCAGCCGGCCCAGGGAGGCGACGATCGCGTCCGCCTCGGCGACGGCGCGCTCCGGGGTGACCGAGGGGTGCGAGGCCCACCAGGCGTAGTGCTGGGCGGCGGTACGGGCGTGGGTGGCGGCGTCGTCCTCGTAGTCGGCCGCCGCCAGCTGGGCGAGGACTCCGGCGGCGAGGCGGTAGCGGGGCCCGGCCGGGGAGAGCAGGCCGCAGCCGGCGAGCTCGCCGAGTGCGGCGTCCGCGTGGGTGTCGCCCACGAGGGCCGGCAGATGGGCCTGGTGGGGCACCTCGCCGCCGAGGGCGACGGCGAAGCGCAGGGTGGCGCGGGCCGCCTCGCTGAGCCGGGAGGCGAGCAGCACGGCGGGCGCGGCGCCCTCGCCGAGGCTCGGCAGCGGGACGTCGAGTGCTTCGGCCGGCACCGCCGGGGCCGGCGGCGCGTCGTCCGCGCGTGGCTCGAAGTAGTCGTACTCGTCGAAGGCTTCGGGGTCGGCCCGGAGCCGGTCGCGCTGTACGAGGAGCGATCCGGCCTGGACGAAGCGGAGCGGCAGGCCCTCGGACTCGAACCAGAGGTCGCCCGCCCAGTTCCGCTCCTCCTCCGTGAGGGGGCGCTCGACGACCTTCTCCAGCAGCGTCAGCGAGGCGCCGCGGCCGAGTCCGGCGAGGAGTACCTCCTCCAGGTGGGCGTCGACGCCGGGGTTGGTGGCGTCGAGGGTGGCGGCGAGCAGGAAGGCGCACTCGGGGGTGGCGACGAGCAGTTCGTCGAGGGCCGCTCCGCCGATCTCCAGGTCGTCCACGGTGACGACGGCGCCGATGGACCGGACGAGCGCGAGCAGTTCGTCGCGGTCGGGGCGGTGGCTCGGGGCCTTGTACACGGTGTCGAAGAGGGCGTGCAGCAGATCGGCGCCGGTGCGGCCCCGGCCGTTGAGGCGGACGACTCCGTCGGGGGCCAGGTCCGCGCAGTCGGCGGCGACGGCGTCCAGCAGCGCGGTGCGGCCGGATCCGGCCTGGCCGGTGAGGCGGACGCTGCGGCCGCGCGCCAGCAGGCGGACCAGGCGCTCGCGCTCCTCCTGCCGCTCCAGGAGCGGCAGCTGCGGGGCGGGCGGTCCTGCGGGCACCGGGGGCGCGCCGGCGCGCTCGTGGTCGGCGCGTTCGGCGGGGGTGCGGCGGACCGGGGCGTCGGGGCCGGAGCCGGGCGGGCGGGATTCGACCTCGCTGCCGTCGACGGGGTTGACCGTGAGCAGCAGGTCGCCGACGGTCAGCTGGACGACGCGGACCTGCTGCGGTGTCCCCGGGCCGAAGTCGGCGCCGCCCGATTCACGGGACGGCCGGCGGAGGCCGGGCTCGCCGCCGGAGCGGTCGTGGCCCTGCCCGTACTCATCGGGTGCCCGGTGTGTCGGGTCCATCGCAAAGTCCCCCAGACGCGTCGTGCGCGGTTGCCCCTCCCGGCCTCACACGCGCCCCGCTGTCGCTTCCGGTCCGGTGTCCGCCCATGGGTTCGTTGTCATTCGGCGGACGGCCGAACCCTAGACCTTGGCTCAGTATTCATGAACCGCCGGGGTGCCACGCCGTCCAGGACGTCACGTTCCGGTGAGGATTGCGTGACTTCTGCCGCCGGGTGCGGTCCGTCCGGCCGCGCGGATCCCGGGACACGGCGAGCGGCCCTCCGGATTCCGGCGCGGCGAGCGGCCCTCCGGCTCCCGGCTACGGCGGGGCGAACGGCCGCGCGCCCGCTGTCTAGACGCGCGGCAGCGACTCCGCCGCGATGCCGCCCTCGATCGCCAGGATGCGGTGCAGCCGGGTGGCCACCAGGAGGCGCTGCATCTGCGGTGGCACCCCGCGCAGCACGAGACGCCGTCCGGCCCGTCCCGCCCGGCGGTGGGCCCCCATGATGACGCCGAGTCCGGTGGCGTCCCAGGAGTCCAGCTCGGTCAGGTCCAGCACGAGGTCGCCGACTCCGTCGTCCACGGCCGAGTGCAGGACCGTACGGGCGTCCGCCGCGCTTCGGACGTCGAGGCGGCCCCCGACGACCAGCTCGGCGTGGTCGCCCCTGATGTGCATATGCGCTCCCCGGTCATACTCCGTAGAAGGTCTGTCTGTCTGCTCTGCCGTCGGCTCTGCCGCCGTTACGCATGGCCTGTTTCTGCGTCTGTCTCTGCCACCACTGACTGTCCCGACGACAGGGAAGTTGTCGCCTGTAAGCGAACCGATACCGAATTCACTCGGTGGAGTGACTCCGGTTCGCCGGAGACCGGTGCGTACCCGGTAGGATCCCCGGCTTCCCCGGCCCGGACAGCGGCGGGCCGACGGGCCGAGGGGGCGGGTCCGGTCAGTACGTGTAGAAGCCCTGCCCGCTCTTGCGCCCGATGTCACCCGCGTCGACCATCCGGCGCATCAGCTCCGGGGCGGCGAACTTCTCGTCCTGCGACTCGGCGTAGATGTTGCCGGTGGCGTGCAGCAGGATGTCGACGCCGGTCAGGTCCGCGGTGGCGAGCGGGCCCATGGCGTGGCCGAATCCCAGCTTGCAGGCGATGTCGATGTCCTCGGCCGAGGCGACGCCCGACTCGTACAGCTTGGCGGCCTCGACGACGAGCGCCGAGATCAGCCGGGTGGTGACGAAGCCCGCCACGTCGCGGTTGACGACGATGCAGGTCTTGCCGACCGACTCGGCGAACTCCCGCGCGGTGGCGAGGGTTTCGTCGCTCGTCTTGTAGCCGCGCACCAGCTCGCAGAGCTGCATCATCGGGACCGGAGAGAAGAAGTGCACGCCGACGACGCGCTCCGGACGCTCCGTCACGGCCGCGATCTTGGTGATCGGGATGGCGGAGGTGTTGGAGGCGAGGACGGTGTGCTCGCCGACGACCTTGTCCAGCGTCCGGAAGATCTCGTGCTTGACTTCGAGCTTCTCGAAGACGGCCTCCACGACGATGTCCGCGTCGGCCACGGCGTCGAGGTCGGTGGTCGTGGTGATGCGGGCGAGCGAGGCCTCGGCGTCGGCCGCGTCCAGCTTGCCCTTGGAGACGAACCGGTCGTACGAGGCCTTGATCCCGTCACGACCCCGGGTCAGCGCGGCGTCGGTGACGTCCCGCAGCACGACGTCCCAGCCCGCCTGGGCGGAGACCTGCGCGATCCCGGATCCCATGAGTCCGGCCCCGATGACGGCGAGCTTCCTGGCCACGTTCGCACCCCTTGGTTTCTGTTCGCCCGTGCGCAATTGTTCACGGCGGTTCACATGCTCTCCGGCGGAGGTTAGTACCCGTCGGGCGCGCTGGGGCGGTGAAGAGATGCGCGTCACGTCTCAGATGACGGACATCACACCGGGACGCGTCATTCGGCTCCGCGTCGCGCGTAGTTGAGCACCCGATCACCGAGGAGACCCTCGATGTCGTCGAGGACGCCGAGGGCGTCGTGGGAGACCTCGACGGCCTTGCGGCCCTTCATCATCTCCTGGCCGACGTAGCCGACGAGGGCGTGCTCGATCCAGGCGATCTGGCCGCCGACGAGGAGCGGCAGCGGGTCGCCCTCGCTCGCTCCGGTGTCTTCGCGCAGGGTGGCGACGACGGACTGGAGCACCTCCTGCTGGAGGTACCAGAGGCGGGCCTTGAGGGTGGGAGCGTCCTCGATGACGCGCATGAAGTCGGCGAAGCCGTCCATCAGCCCGAACTCCGGGGAGACGGCGACGACGGCGGCGCGCACCTCGCGCAGGACGGCCTCGGCGGCCGACTCGCCCGGGTCACGGGCGCGGACGTAGCGGGCGACGCGCTGGGGGACGTGCTTCATCCGGTCGAGGAAGAGGTCCTCCTTGGCCGGGAAGTAGTTGTAGACGGTGTTCACGGAGACGTCGGCCAGTTCGGCGATCTCGGCGACGGTCACCGTGACGAAGCCGTGCTGGAGGAACAGCCCGGTCGCCATGTCCGAGATGCGCTGCTTGGCCTGGCGCTTCTTGCGTTCCCTGAGTCCCTCAGCCATGTCTCCATCGTAGGACGCGCCGAACGATCATGGTGTCGATGGATTATTGGAGTCATTGCAATTTTAGGCTCACTCTGTTTTTCTGACCCCATGACCGTCATCAGCACCTCCGGGCTGGCCCGGACCTTCACGACGCCGAACGGCCCGGTGGAAGCCGTCCGTTCCATCGACCTGGCCATCCGTCCGGGGGAGATCGTCGGCCTCCTGGGCCCCAACGGCGCGGGCAAGACGACCACGCTGCGCATGCTCACGACGCTCCTCGCCCCGACCGGCGGTGCGGCCACCGTGGCCGGCCACGACCTGCTCACCGACCCCGCGGCCGTCCGCGCGGTCTGCGGGTACGTCGCCCAGTCCGGCGGCGTCGACCCGTATCTGACCGTCCGGGAGGAGCTCGTCACCCAGGGCAGGCTCTACCGGCTGAGCCGGGCGGAGGCGGCCGCGCGCGCCGGGGAACTCGCCGCTCGGCTCGGCCTCGACGGACTGCTCGACCGGAAGGCGGCGAGCCTCTCCGGAGGGCAGCGGCGCCGGCTCGACATCGCCATGGGCCTCACCCACCGACCGGTCGTGCTCTTCCTGGACGAGCCCACCACGGGCCTGGACCCCGGCAGCCGGGCCGATCTGTGGGACCTGGTGCGGAGCCTGCGCGACGAGTGCGGCACCACCATCGTCCTGACCACGCACTACCTCGACGAGGCCGACGCGCTGGCGGACCGGTTGATCCTCGTCGACGGCGGCACGGTGGTCGCGGAGGGGACCCCGGCCGAGCTGAAGGCCCGGTACGCCAGCTCCCCCGACGCCTCCCTCCAGGACGCCTTCCTGGCCGCCACCGGCCGTCCCGTCGCCCCTGCCGACTCCGCCCCCGCAGCCGTATAGGACCCCACGTGCTCTTCCACGACACCGCGATCATCTTCGGGCGGTACGCCCGGCAGACCCTGCGCTCCCGCTTCCAGATCTTCTTCGGGATGCTGATGCCGCTGCTCTACCTCCTCTTCTTCGGCCCGCTCCTGAAGGACCTGCCGCTCGGCTCCCCCGCCGACTCCTGGCAGATCCTGGTGCCCGGCCTGCTCCTCCAACTCAGCCTTTTCGGCGCGTCCTTCGCCGGCTTCGCGATCATCGTCGAGAAGTCCACGGGCGTGGTGGAGCGGATGCGGGTGACCCCGGTCAGCCGACTGGCCCTCCTGCTGGGACGGGTGCTGCGCGACGCCCTGCTGTTCACCTTCCAGGCCGTCCTGCTGGTGCTCGCCGCGCTGCTGATGGGGCTGCGGGCCCCGCTGGCGGGCATCCTCATCGGCTTCGCGTTCACCGGAGTGCTGGCGCTCTCGCTCGCCTCCCTCTCGTACGCCCTGGCCATGCGCGTCACCACCCCGCAGGAGTTCGGGCCGGTGATCAACGCGGTGACGATGCCGGCCATGCTCCTCTCCGGCCTGATGCTGCCCATCACGCTCGGCCCCGGCTGGCTGGACGTCCTCTCCCGCTTCACCCCGTTCCGCTATCTGGTGGACGCGGTACGGGACGCCTACACCGGCTCGTACGCCACCGCGCACATGCTCTACGGGGTCCTCGTCGCCGTGGGCCTCGCCGCCGCGGCCGTGACCGTGGGCACACGGGTCTTCCGCCGGGCCGGAGCGTAACTACGCTGGGCCCATGGTCAATCTGACGCGCATCTACACCCGGACCGGCGACCAGGGCACCACGGCCCTCGGCGACATGAGCCGCACCGCCAAGACCGATTCTCGGATCTCGGCGTACGCGGACGCCAACGAGGCCAACGCGGCGATCGGCACCGCCATCGCGCTCGGACAGCTGCCCGAGGAACTGGTGAAGGTCCTCGTGCGCGTCCAGAACGACCTCTTCGACGTGGGCGCGGACCTGTGCACCCCGGTGGTCGAGGACCCGAAGTACCCGCCGCTGCGGGTCGAGCAGTCCTACATCGACAAGCTGGAGGCGGACTGCGACACCTTCCTGGAGGAGCTGGAGAAGCTGCGCAGCTTCATCCTGCCGGGCGGCACGCCGGGGGCCGCCCTGCTGCACCAGGCGTGCACGGTGGTCCGGCGGGCCGAACGGTCCACCTGGGCGGCGCTGGAGGTGCACGGGGAGTCGATGAACACCCTGACCGCTACCTACCTCAACCGCCTCTCCGACCTCCTGTTCATCCTGGCGCGGAGCGCGAACAAGGAGGTCGGGGACGTGCTGTGGGTGCCGGGCGGCGAGCGGTAGGCTCTCAAGCACGCCCTAGAAGCGGTCGGCCGGCTCGCGGTCCGTCACCGCGTCCTTGGGGGCCTGCTTGGGGAACAGCGTGTAGCCCGCGGCGATGATCAGGTTGATGCCGATCACCAGGCCCATCTTCTGCTGCCAGCCCCGCAGCGAGCTGATCTCCCCGCCGGAGCCGACGTACCAGACGGCGGCCTGGAGCAGGCCCAGCGCGACCACCGCGGCGAGGATCCAGCGGGCGGCGGTGCGCCACTCGTGGATCGCGCGGGCCATGCCGTACTTCGGCGGCTTGACCGGTGGCGGGCCGCCGAACCAGCGGTGGGCGACCCGGGCGTCCACCCAGGTGATGGTGTGGTGGCCGAGCCCCACCGTGAAGCCGATGTAGACGGCGGCCAGCCCGTGCTTCCAGTCGGGCTCGGCCCCGTTCTTCAGGTCGATGGCCGTCACGACCAGCAGCACGACCTCCAGCAGCGGCTCGCACAGCAGCACCGCCGCCCCGAGCCTCGGTTTCCTCGCGACGTACCGCAGGGCGAGTCCGGCGGCCAGCAGAACCCAGAATGCGACCTCGCAGGCCACGACCAGTAGGGCGATCACGACTCTCTCCTCCCGTTCTCTTCCAGCCTCCCGGCCACCGGGCGCAAACACGTCGTCGGCAGTGACGAAACGGGACTGCATCCTTCGATGTAGTCCCGGATCGGCCCGCGAAGGGAGGTACGGGGGCGGCGGTGCGTGTTGGATGGAGAAGTGCTCACCTCGATCCGCCCCGACCGCGACGCGGTGGCCCTGGCCTGCTCCGGGCTGCTCGGGGGGCTGCTGCTGTGGCTGCTGGGCCTCCACACCCAGGGCGGCCGGTCCTTCTCCGCGGCCTGGGTCACCCTCGTACCGCTGACCGCCATGGCGGCGGCCGAACTGCTGCGCCGCACCGCACCGCGCACGGCACTGACGGTCGGCACGCTCGCGCTGGTGGCGGACCAGTTCACCTGGGGCAACCTCGCCACCATCCTGATGTTCACGGACGTCATGTACGCGGCCGTGCTGTACGGGACCCCGGCCGCCGCCCGCCGCGTCCCGGTGGCCACGCTCCTGATCACCGTCGCGTCCACGATCGGCTTCCTGGCCTGGTTCCGTAAGCCCGAGGCACTGTTGATCGGCCTGGTCATCGGACTGGTCTCCTTCATCCCCGCCCTCACCGGCGTCAGCGTGCGCACCCACCGCACCTCCGCCGAGGCCGCCCGGCTGGCCGCCGCACAGACCGCGCGGCTGGCCGAGATGGACCGGACGCAGGCGGTGATCGCCGAGCGGGCCCGGATGGCCCGGGAGCTGCACGACATGGTGGCCAACCACCTCTCCGCCGTGGCGATCCACTCCACCGCGGCCCTGTCCATCGACGACCCGGAGACCTCGCGGAGCGCCTTGAGGGTGATCCGCGAGAACAGCGTCGAGGGGCTCGCGGAGATGCGCCGGCTGATCGGCCTGCTGCGGGAGGGCGGCGAGGGCCAGGGCCCGGCCGCGGCCCCGACGCTCGCCGCCCTGGACAGCCTGGTCGAGCAGACGAACGTCAACGGGGCGTCCGGCGGGCTGGTCTGCACCCTGGAGGACACCCGGGCGGAGGAGGCCGGGGCGCTGCCGACGCCGGTCGAGCTGGCCGCGTACCGGATCGTCCAGGAGTCCCTGACCAACGCCCTCAAGCACGCCGCACCCGGCCCGGTGGTGGTGCGGATCGGCCGGACCGGGGAGCTGCTGAGGGTCGAGGTGACCAGTGTGTTCGGCAGCCGCCCCGGCCCCACGGCGCCCGGTTCGGGGGCGGGCCTGGTGGGCATGCGGGAGCGGGTGACACTGCTCGGCGGGACGTTCGACGCCGGGGCCGAGCCGGGAGACGGCGACAGCGACAGCGGAACCAAGATATGGCGGGTGCGGGCTCAACTGCCCGTGGCGGAAGGGACGATGCGGAAATGACGATCCGGGTACTGGTCGCGGAGGACCAGTCGGCGGTGCGCGCGGGACTGGTGCTGATCCTCTCCAGCGCGCCGGACATCGAGGTCGTCGGAGAGGCGGGGGACGGCGAGGCGGCGGTGCGCCTGGCGCGTGAACTCCGCCCGGACCTGGTGCTGATGGATGTGCAGATGCCGCGCCTCGACGGGGTGGCGGCGACGCGGCAGGTGGTCGAGGAGAAGCTCGCGGACGTCCTGGTGCTCACCACGTTCGATCTGGACGAGTACGTCTTCGGGGCGCTGCGCGCGGGGGCCTCCGGCTTCCTGCTGAAGAACACCGACGCCCGCGATCTGCTGGAGGCGGTACGGACGGTGGCGCGCGGCGAAGGGCTGATCGCCCCGGCCGTGACCCGCCGGCTGATCGCGGAGTTCGCCGGGGCGTCCCCCGCAAGCGCCCGGGGCGCGGCCGATCCGGCCGTCCTGGACGCGCTCACCCGGCGCGAGCGCGAGGTGCTGGGGTGCCTGGGAGAGGGCCTGTCGAACGCGGAGATCGCGCTGCGCCTCTCGATGGCCGAGGCCACGGTGAAAACCCACGTCAGCAGGGTGCTGGCCAAGCTGGAGCTGCGCAGCCGGGTTCAGGCGGCCGTCCTGGCGCAGGAGTTGGGGATCCGGGCCACGTCCTGATCTTTGGTCCAGACCTCTTGACGATTGGTCCAGACCTTCCTACTGTCACCGTCACACACTGCGGTGAGTACGAGAGCACCCGTACTCAGGGCGGCGCAGGGTTTGCAGTCCACGAATCACCCCCGTTTGTTGGACCTCACCCGAGGAGCACCGTTGAGCACTGATACCCCCCAACGCCGATCCAGATTCAGATGGATCCCCTCCGTGAGCGGCCGCTCCAAGGTCGTCGCGGGCCTGACCGCGCTGGTCGTGCCGCTGGCCGCGATGGTGGGCCTCGCCACCCCCGCCGCGGCAGCCGCGTCGGCCACCGCCACGTACACCAAGAAGTCGGACTGGGGCAGCGGCTTCGAGGGCCAGTGGACGGTGAAGAACACCGGCACCACCGCGCTCTCCTCCTGGACCATCGAGTGGGACTTCCCCTCGGGCACCACGGCCGGCTCCGCCTGGGACGCCACCCTCACCAGCAGCGGCGGCCACTACACCGCCAAGAACCTTTCCTGGAACGGATCGGTGGCGCCCGGCGCCAGCATCAGCTTCGGCTTCAACGGCACCGGCTCCGGCTCCCCCACGGGCTGCAAGCTGAACGGCGCCTCCTGTGACGGCGGCAGCGTCCCCGGCGACAACGCCCCCTCGGCGCCCGGCACCCCGACGACCAGCGACGTCACCGACACCTCGGTCAAGCTCACGTGGAGCGCGGCGACCGACGACAAGGGCGTCAAGAACTACGACGTACTGCGCGACGGCGCGAAGATCGCCACGGTCACCGGCACGACGTACACCAACACCGGCCTGACCGCCGGCACCGACTACTCCTACGCCGTGCAGGCCCGGGACACCGCCGACCAGACCGGCCCGGCCTCCGGCGCCGTCTCCGTGCGGACCACCGGCGGCGGTGGCGGCCAGCCCGGCGGCGACAAGGTCAACCTGGGCTACTTCACCAACTGGGGCGTCTACGGGCGCAACTACCACGTCAAGAACCTGGTGACGTCCGGCTCGGCCGCGAAGATCACGCACATCAACTACGCCTTCGGCAACGTGCAGAACGGCAAGTGCACCATCGGTGACTCGTACGCCGACTACGACAAGGCGTACACCGCCGACCAGTCCGTCGACGGCGTCGCCGACACCTGGGACCAGCCGCTGCGCGGCAACTTCAACCAGCTGCGCAAGCTGAAGGCCAAGTTCCCGCACATCAAGATCCTCTGGTCGTTCGGCGGCTGGACCTGGTCCGGCGGCTTCGGCCAGGCCGTGCAGAACCCCGCCGCCTTCGCCCAGTCCTGCCACGACCTGGTCGAGGACCCCCGCTGGGCCGATGTCTTCGACGGCATCGACCTCGACTGGGAGTACCCCAACGCCTGTGGTCTGACCTGTGACACCAGCGGCCCGGCCTCGCTCAAGACCATGGCCGACGCCATGCGGGCGAAGTTCGGCCCGAAGTACCTGGTCACCGCCGCCATCACCGCGGACGGCTCCAACGGCGGCAAGATCGACGCTGCCGACTACGGCGGCGCCTCCCAGTCCTTCGACTGGTACAACGTGATGACGTACGACTTCTTCGGCGCCTGGGCGGCCAAGGGCCCGACGGCCCCGCACTCGCCGCTGACCCCGTACACCGGCATCCCGCAGGCCGGCTTCTCCTCCTCCGAGGCCATCGCCAAGCTGAAGGCCAAGGGCGTCCCGGCCAAGAAGCTGCTGCTCGGCATCGGCTTCTACGGCCGCGGCTGGACCGGCGTCACCCAGTCCGCCCCCGGCGGCACGGCGACCGGCGCGGCCCCGGGCACGTACGAGGCGGGCAACGAGGACTACAAGGTCCTGAAGAACACCTGCCCGTCCACCGGCACCATCGCCGGCACGGCCTACGCGCACTGCGGCACCAACTGGTGGAGCTACGACACCCCGGCCACCATCGGCACCAAGATGACCTGGGCGAAGAACCAGGGCCTCGGTGGCGCGTTCTTCTGGGAGTTCTCCGGCGACACCAACAACGGTGAACTGGTGAACGCCATCAAGACCGGCCTCCAGTAAGCACCACGGTGCTCCCCACGCCATAACGGCAAGCACCACCCGGAAAAGCACCGGGGAGACGGGTCCGCCCCCCGTCTCCCCGGTTTTTCGCTGTGTACGCCCGCTTACGCGACATTCTCAGGCCACATCGGCCCTCCCCCAGACTCCGTCCGGGGGGACCCCCTTCCAGCGGGGCTGCCTATCAGGCCACATTGACCCTCTGGCCGGGCGGCGCCGCCTCCAGCCAGGCGAGGAAACCGGTAAGGGCGTCCTCGCTCATCGCCAGCTCCAGGCGCGTCCCGTGGTGGAGACAGCCGAGCACGACGGAGTCGGACAGGAGCGCGAGCTCCTCCTCGCCCTCCGGCAGCCGGCGGGCGATCACCTCGATCGCAGAACGCTCCAGGCCCCGGCGGGGGCGAGGAGCGTAGGAGAAGACCCGGAACCAGTCGACGCGGTCCCCGCTGTAGCGGGCGACCCCGTAGACCCAGCCCTTGCCGAGCGCATCGGGTTCCTCCGACACGTCCCAGCGCAGGCTGCAGTCGAAGGTCCCTCCGGACCGCTGGATCAGCCTCCGGCGCAGGCCGAAGACGAACAGTCCCAACAGGACCGTGACGATGACGGACGCGCCCACCCACAACGCGAGGACCATCTCCACCGACCTCCTCGCATCGTCGAGTAACGAACACCGAAACCGTATTGCACCTGCATCGCCTCAGCCGCGACACGGCTGGATTGCTCCAGCTCGGGCCGCGGCTGAGTAAAGACATCTGTTCGTGGGGGTGCTAGCGCACCGCCACCGCGCGCAGTCGCACGTCGGCACGCCGCTGGGCAGCGGCGTCCGCGTCCGACTTCGCGAGTTCCAGCGCCCGCTCGGCGCGCTCGACATCGATCTCGTCGGCCAGCTCGGCGATCTCGGCCAGCAGCGACAGCTTGTCGTCCGCGAACGAGATGAATCCACCGTGCACAGCGGCGATGACGGTGCCGCCCTCACTCGTGCGGATCGTCACCGGGCCCGATTCCAGCACACCGAGAAGCGGCTGGTGACCGGGCATGACGCCGATGTCGCCGGACGTGGTGCGCGCGACGACCAGGGTGGCCTCGCCGGACCAGACATTACGGTCGGCGGCGACCAGCTCGACATGCAGCTCAGCAGCCAAGGGTGGCTCCTCGGGTCACCACCCGGCCGCCCGGCCGGGTGTCGGTTCAATCTTACGGGGCGTGGTGAGAGGGGTGGGACACACCCACCCCTCTCGGTGAGCCGAGGGCTCAGGAGACGCCGAGCTCCTTGGCCTTGGCCTTGAGGTCGTCCAGGCCACCGCACATGAAGAACGCCTGCTCGGGGAAGTGGTCGTAGTCCCCGTCGCAGATCGCGTTGAACGCGGAGATCGACTCGTCGAGCGGAACGTCCGAACCGTCCAGGCCGGTGAACTGCTTGGCGGCGTGGGTGTTCTGCGACAGGAAGCGCTCGACGCGACGGGCACGGTGGACAACGAGCTTGTCCTCCTCGCCCAGCTCGTCGATACCGAGGATCGCGATGATGTCCTGGAGGTCCTTGTACTTCTGGAGGATCCCCTTGACGCGGCTGGCCGCGGCGTAGTGGTCCTGCGAGATGTAACGCGGGTCCAGGATGCGGGACGTGGAGTCCAGCGGGTCCACGGCCGGGTAGATGCCCTTCTCGGAGATCGGACGGGAGAGAACCGTCGTCGCGTCGAGGTGGGCGAACGTGGTGGCCGGGGCCGGGTCGGTCAGGTCGTCCGCGGGGACGTAGATCGCCTGCATCGAGGTGATCGAGTGACCACGCGTCGAGGTGATGCGCTCCTGGAGCACACCCATCTCGTCGGCCAGGGTCGGCTGGTAACCCACCGCGGACGGCATGCGGCCGAGCAGCGTGGAGACCTCGGAGCCGGCCTGCGTGAAGCGGAAGATGTTGTCGATGAAGAGCAGCACGTCCTGCTTCTGCACATCGCGGAAGTACTCCGCCATGGTCAGGGCGGACAGGGCCACGCGCAGACGCGTCCCCGGCGGCTCGTCCATCTGGCCGAAGACGAGCGCGGTCTTCTCCAGAACGCCCGACTCGGTCATCTCGTCGATGAGGTCGTTGCCCTCACGGGTGCGCTCACCGACACCGGCGAACACCGACACACCGTCGTGCAGCTTCGCCACACGCATGATCATTTCCTGGATGAGGACCGTCTTGCCGACGCCCGCACCACCGAACAGACCGATCTTGCCGCCCTTGACGTACGGGGTCAGCAGGTCGACGACCTTCAGGCCGGTCTCGAACATCTCGGTCTTCGACTCGAGCTGGTCGAAGGCCGGGGCCTTGCGGTGGATCGGCCAGCGCTCGGTGATCTGCGCCTCGGCCTCCGGCTCGTTCAGGATCTGACCGAGGGTGTTGAACACCTTGCCCTTGGTGATGTCACCGACGGGGACGGTGATGCCCGAGCCCGTGTCGGTCACCGCGGCCTGGCGGACCAGGCCGTCGGTGGGCTGCATCGAGATCGCGCGGACCACACCGTCGCCCAGGTGCTGGGCGACTTCCAGGGTCAGCGTCTTGCGGGCGCCGTCCTCGGCGGGGTCCGCGACCTCGACGTGGAGGGCGTTGTAGATCTCCGGCATCGCGTCGACGGGGAACTCCACGTCGACGACCGGGCCGATGACCCGGGCGACGCGGCCCGTGGCAGCGGCCGTCTCAACTGTCGTCGTCATTACTTGTCACTCCCCGCGGTCGCGTCGGCCAGAGCACTGGCACCGCCGACGATCTCGCTGATTTCCTGGGTGATTTCGGCCTGTCGGGCCGCGTTGGCAAGCCGGGACAGGCTCTTGATGAGGTCCCCGGCGTTGTCGGTCGCCGACTTCATCGCGCGGCGGCGGGCAGCGTGCTCGGAAGCGGCCGCCTGCAGCAGTGCGTTGTAGATGCGGCTCTCGACGTAGCGCGGCAGAAGGGCGTCGAGGACGTCCTCGGCCGACGGCTCGAACTCGAAGAGCGGAAGGATCTCACCCTTGCGGGTGCTCTCCTCGGCCACCTCGTCGAGCGAAAGCGGCAGCATCCGGTCGTCGACCGCGTTCTGCGTCATCATCGACACGAATTCCGTGAAGACGATGTGCAGCTCGTCGACGCCGCCCTCGGCCGTGTCCTTCTGGATGGCCTCGATCAACGGGGCGGCGATGCTCTTGGCATCGGAGTACGCCGGGTTGTCGGTGAAGCCGGTCCAGGAGTCCTCGACCTTGCGCTCGCGGAAGCCGTAGTACGCGACACCCTTGCGGCCGACGATGTACGTGTCGACCTCCTTGCCCTCGGAGGCAAGGCGCTCCCGCAGTCGCTCCGCGGCCTTGATGGCGTTGGAGGAGTAGCCGCCGGCCAGACCGCGGTCGCTCGTGACGAGCAGGACCGCGGCCCGGGTCGGGGCGTCGACCTCGGTGGTGAGCGGGTGCTTGGCGTTGGAGCCGGTCGCCACCGCGGTCACCGCACGGGTGAGCTCGGTCGCGTACGGCTTGGACGCCGCCACCTTGCGCTGTGCCTTGACGATGCGCGAGGCGGCGATCATCTCCATCGCCTTGGTGATCTTCTTGGTCGCGGTGACGGCTTGGATGCGGCGCTTGTAAACGCGAAGCTGAGCGCCCATCGATCAGCCCTCGCCCAGGAGCTTGCCGTCCGAGGTCTCGAACTGCTGCTTGAAGGCGGCGATCGCGTCGGCGATCGACTGCAGCGTGTCGTCGGACATCTTCGCGCCCTCGGCGATGCTGGTGAGGAGGTCCTTGCGCTCACGGCGCAGGTACTCCAGCAGCTCGGACTCGAAGCGGCGGATGTCTCCGACCGGGACGTCGTCCATCTTGCCGGTGGTGCCGGCCCAGACGGAGACGACCTGCTCCTCGACCGGGAACGGGGCGTACTGCGGCTGCTTCAGCAGCTCGACCATGCGCTTACCGCGCTCCAGCGAGGCCTTCGAGGCCGCGTCCAGGTCGGAGCCGAAGGCGGCGAACGCCTCCAGCTCGCGGTACTGGGCGAGGTCCACACGGAGGCGGCCGGACACCTGGCGCATGGCCTTGTGCTGGGCGGAGCCACCGACTCGGGAGACCGAGATACCGACGTTGAGCGCCGGACGCTGACCCGCGTTGAACAGGTCGGACTCCAGGAAGCACTGGCCGTCGGTGATGGAGATGACGTTGGTCGGGATGAACGCCGACACGTCGTTCGCCTTGGTCTCGACGATCGGGAGGCCCGTCATCGAACCGGCGCCCATCTCGTCGGAGAGCTTGGCGCAGCGCTCCAGCAGACGCGAGTGGAGGTAGAAGACGTCACCCGGGTAGGCCTCGCGGCCCGGCGGGCGGCGCAGCAGCAGGGACACGGCGCGGTAGGCGTCGGCCTGCTTCGAGAGGTCGTCGAAGATGATCAGGACGTGCTTGCCGTCGTACATCCAGTGCTGGCCGATGGCCGAACCGGTGTACGGCGCCAGGTACTTGAAGCCGGCCGGGTCGGACGCCGGGGCGGCGACGATGGTCGTGTACTCCAGCGCACCGGCCTCTTCGAGCGCACCACGCACGGAGGCGATGGTGGAACCCTTCTGACCGATGGCGACGTAGATGCAGCGCACCTGCTTGTTCACGTCGCCCGAGCGCCAGTTGTCGCGCTGGTTGATGATCGTGTCGACGGCCAGAGCGGTCTTGCCCGTCTGACGGTCGCCGATGATCAGCTGACGCTGGCCGCGGCCGATCGGCACCATGGCGTCGACGGCCTTATAGCCGGTCTGCATCGGCTCGTGCACCGACTTGCGGACCATGACGCCAGGGGCCTGCAGCTCGAGGGCGCGGCGGCTGTCGGTCGCGATCTCGCCGAGACCGTCGATCGGGTTGCCGAGCGGGTCGACGACGCGGCCGAGGTAACCCTCGCCGACGCCGACGGAGAGCACCTCACCGGTGCGCTGCACCGGCTGGCCCTCCTCGATACCGCTGAACTCGCCGAGGACGATCGCACCGATCTCGCGCTCCTCGAGGTTGAGGGCGAGACCGAGGGTGCCGTCCTCGAACTTCAGCAGCTCGTTCGCCATGGCGGAGGGAAGACCCTCCACCTTCGCGATGCCGTCGCCGGCAACGCTGACCGTACCGACCTCCTCGCGCGAGGCCGCGTCCGGCTGGTACGACTGGACAAAGTTATCCAGTGCGTCCCGGATCTCCTCCGGCCGGATCGTGAGCTCCGCCATCTGGGTTCCCTGCTCTCCTTGTTGGGCCCGAAGTTTCTTAAGGGGGTCTGGGGGCCGACCCCCAGGAATCTTCTGCAAATTCTGCACGGCCCAACCGGGCCGCTGGTCTTGCTTGTTCTTGCTCTGTGTCAGCCGGCCATGCGCCGGGTCGCCTCTTCGAGGCGCTCCGCGACGGTGCCGTTGATGATCTCGTCACCGACGCGCACCGAGATCCCGCCGAGGACCGCGGGGTCCACGTCCAGGTTCAGGTGCATCTGCCGGCCGTAGAGCTTCGCCAGGGCGTCGCCCAGGCGCTGCTTCTGCCGGTCGCTGAGCGGCACCGCCGAGGTGACGACGGCGACCATGCGGTCCCGGCGCTCCGCGGCGAGCTTGGACAGCGAGTCCAGCCCTGCTTCCAGGCTACGTCCACGGGGCTGGGTGACCAGGCGGACGATGATCCGCTCGGTGACCGGCTGCGCCTTGCCGCCGAGCAGGCTGCGGAGCAGCTCGCCCTTGGCGGACGCCGTGGCCGTACGGCTGGTGAGCGCGGAGCGCAGCTCCTTGTCGGAGCCGACGATCCGGCCGAACCGGAACAGCTCGTCCTCGACGTCGTCGAGGCTGCCACCGCGCTGGGCCGCGGTGAGGTCTGCGGTGTTCGCCAGCTCCTCGACCGAGTCCACCAGGTCACGCGACTGCGACCAGCGGGCCCGCACCAGTCCGGAGACCAGGTCGACGGTCTCGCCGCCGACCTGCCCGCCGAGCAGACGCGCGACCAGCTCGGCCTTGCTCTCGCCGCTCTGGGCCGGGTCGGTGAGGACCCGGCGCAGGGATACTTCGCGGTGGAGCAGCGCGGTGACCGATGCCAGCTCCTCGGCGAGCTTCGCCGCGTCGACCGACGTGTTGTCGGTCAGCGCGTCGAGACGCTCGCGTGCGGCAGCCAGTGCTTCGCGGCTCGCGCTGTTCATCGGGCTGCCTCGGCCTTCGCCTCGAGCTCGTCGAGGAAACGGTCGACGGTGCCACTCTGCCGGGCGTGGTCCTGGAGGGACTCGCCGACGAGCTTGCCGGCCAGGTCGGTGGCGAGCTTGCCCACGTCCTGACGCAGCGCCGAGGCAGCGGCCTTGCGGTCGGCCTCGATCTGGGTGTGGCCTGCGGCGATGATCTCTTCGCGCTGCCGCTGACCTTCCGCCTTCATCTCCTGGATGATGACGGCACCCTGCTCCTGCGCCTCCTGGCGCAGACGAGCGGCCTCGTGACGGGCTTCGGCGAGCTGAGCCTTGTACTGCTCAAGAACGCTCTGGGCCTCGATCTGAGCCGATTCGGCCTTCTCGATACCGCCTTCGATCGCCTCGCGACGCTCGTCCAGGACCGTGTTGATGGCCGGAAGGAGCTTCTTGTAGAAGGCGAAGAAGACGATGCTGAAGCAGATCAGGCCGATGACGATCTCGGGCCACACCGGGAACAGAGGGCTCTGCGCCTCCTCGGCTGCCAGGTACATCATGGTGGACCTTTCGTCGGAAACGTATCGGCAGGTCGCCTGGACTACTTCGGGTAGATGAAGGGGGCGACGAAGCCGATCAGGGCCAGGGCCTCGATGACCGCGAAGCCGAGCAGCATGTTCTGGCGGATCAGGCCGGCCGCCTCGGGCTGACGGGCGATGGCCTGCACACCGTTACCGAAGATGATGCCGATGCCGACGCCGGGGCCGATCGCCGCGAGGCCGTAACCGATGGTGCCGATGTTGCCCGTGACGGCTGCGAGAGTCTCAGACATGGATCTGTGATTCCTTCTCTTGATTGGCCGGTGGAGATTGCATCCACCGAACGTCTAGGGGGTGTCCGGGTGGTGACCCGGGAGTCCTCAGTGCGCTTCTTCGAGCGCCTGGGACAAGTACGTGGCGGTCAGCACGGTGAACACGTAGGCCTGGAGCGCCTGGATGAACATCTCGAAGACGGTCAGGGCGAGCGTCACAGCGAAGGACGCGGTGGCGTACACCGTGCCGAGCACGGTGCCGAGCATGTACCACGTCGCGATCGTGAAGACCAGAATGAGGATGTGACCCGCGAACATGTTCGCGAAGAGTCGAACCGCCAGCGTGAAGGGGCGCACGAAGATGTTCGAGACGAACTCGATCGGCGTCAGGATCACGTAGATCGGCTTGGGCAGGCCGCTCGGTACGCACAGGTTGCGGATACCGCCCACGAAGCCGTTGTTGCGGAACGTCACCGACATGTAGACGACCCAGACCAGCAGCGCCAGCCCGACCGGGTAGGCGATGAGCGAGGTCACGGGGAACTGTGCGAGCGGAATGATCGCCCAGAGGTTCATCGTCCAGACGAAGAAGAAGAGCGACACCAGCAGCGGGACGAAGGGCTCGCCCTTCTTACCGATGATCTCCTTGGCGATGCCCCGGTGGACGAAGTCATAGAGCGCTTCGGCGACCATCTGCAGCTTGCCGGGAACGACCTTGGGCTTGGAGAAGCCCATCCAGAACAGGGTCAGGATCGCGAACGTCCCGATGATCGCCAGCAGCATCGGCTTGTTGAACTCGACCGGACCGATCGTGAAGATCGGGTCGAAGATGAAAGACCACGCGCTCGGGGCTGGGAATCCGCACGAGCCCTGGAACAGGTGGCAGTCAACCTCGAAGGCGAGCGTCTGGGCGTCAGCAGTCACCAGGAGCTCCTTCTGCATGGCGCATGGATACGGCTACCTCGTTGTATCGGAGCGGCTGGCAGCCGCAGGTCGGCACCGGACTGGTTCTTACGGTGGGGAGGCGGCGGCCGGGCCCGAAGCCTCGCGATGTATCAGGCGACAGCCGTGTTGTCCGCGCCCGCAGTACCGCAACCGAGACCGGACGATAGCAGCATGTCGAACAGGGCTTTATCCCGGCCCTACTGGTCATGCTTCCCCTCGGTTCCGCCCGGAGCGTTCCTGCTCTCCGCCTCCGGATCGACGTACAGGGTCTTGCTCCTGGCGTGCAGCACGGTCTGCGTGATGATCCACGCGATCACCGAAGCGACCAGCGTGAGGGCGAAGACCTGGAGGTCGAAGAGAGAGGTGTTCCTGATGCCCATGATGAGGACGAGCAGAAGCACGAGTTGTACCGAGTAGACCAGCAGCCCCATGCCCTGGAAGAGATGCGGCATCGACCTGCCGACCCACTGCAGGGCCAGCTGTCCGAGGGCCATGAAGAGAATGACCACCAGGCAGCCCACCACAGCACCGATCGCCCCCTTGCCGCCGGCGACGAGCCCGCCGACAAGCGTGGCGATGGCTCCCACCGCGGCGGCGGGGATGGCGATGCGCAGTAGTTCGCGCATGTCGGACTGCATGGCGGCAGCTCCACTGGTCTGAGGGGAGGAATGGGGCGTCGTCATGGACGAGCGTAGGCCCGGCTCCGCGAGGCGGATTTTCGGGCCAATGGACCGTCCTACCAGGGTCCTTCGGCTCCACCACCGGGTCTCGTGAACGGTATCACAAACTATTTGATGAGGTCTTTACCTCAAAGGTGTGCCAACTGTCACACGTGAGGGTAGCCCTGCGCGCTTGAGCGCGAGCATGAGCGAAATGCGTGATATTGCGCCGTTTCACGCAATCCTGAAACACCATCAGTACGAGTGAGTGATCCCAGCGGTCCACTCGATGCCGGACATGACGATCGGCGGCCACCGAAGCGGCCGCCGATCCCTGTGCCACGCTCAGGCCGGAGTCAGGAGTACTTGACCTTGCCCTTGGTACCAGAGGCCCCGCCGGCGTGGGTCCGCCCGGCCTGGACCCGGAAGCACGTCCCCTTCTTGACCGACTTGTCGAAGGTGTAGTGCTCCCCCTCCTTCTTCTTGAAGTCCTTCCAGCCCGTCAGCGACTTCCACTTCTTTCCACACGTGATCAGGCGAACGCCGATCGGCTGGGCGGCGCTGCCGGATATTCGCAAGCGCGATTTTCGACAGAGACTCCGGCGGGCGCACCGGAATGTCTTATTCCTGGAAGGTGCAAGACCACCGCATAGTGGTGTGAGCAAGGGAGAAGACTATCTTTGCTGGTCAGAGGAACGGCTGCGCAGGCACCAGCATTTCCTGTATCTAAATCAGCCAGCCTCGATGTCGTCACTCGGAGCACGTGCCCGGAGAACGGCTATCGGTCGCTGCCGACCTTCTGTCGCGGATGGAAACGCTGGCGTCCATCTACCGCGGTCGCTCCGTTGAGACCCGCCTCGTGAGCGGCCTGAGCGTCATCGGCCTCGGCGGACGCCTCCGCTCCACCGTGGCGGTACCGCGGCGGCACGAAGCGGTTGGCCCAGTGCGGGGCGCGTGGGGTGAAGCGCGGCATCAGCAGCAGGACGAGGCCCACCGCGCTCGACGCCATGATGGCGAACACGATCCACATCGAGGCGGAGTGCACCGAGTAGCCGACGGCGCCGAAGGCGATGAGGGCCGACCAGAAGTACATGATCAGCACGGCCCGGCTGTGCGAGTGCCCGATCTCCAGCAGTCGGTGGTGCAGGTGGCCCCGGTCGGCGGCGAACGGCGACTGGCCGTTCCAGGTGCGCCGGACGATGGCGAGGATCAGGTCGGCCGCCGGGATCGCGATGATCGTCAACGGCAGCACCAGCGGGATGAAGACCGGGAGCATCGCGTGGGTGGCTCCGCGCTCGCTGCCCTCGAAGAAGATCTTCATGTTGTCCGGGTCGACCTGGCCGGTGATCGAGATCGCGCCCGCCGCCAGCACCAGGCCGATCAGCATCGAGCCCGAGTCGCCCATGAAGATCCGCGCCGGGTGCATGTTGTGCGGCAGGAAGCCGAGGCACATGCCCATCAGGATCGCCGCGAACAGCGTCGCGGGGGCCGCCGCCTCGATCCCGTACCCGATCCAGAGGCGGTACGCGTACAGGAAGAACGCCGTCGACGCGATGCACACCATGCCCGCCGCGAGCCCGTCCAGGCCGTCGACGAAGTTGACCGCGTTGATCGTGATGACGACCAGCGCCACCGTGAGCAGCGTGCCCTGCCACTGGGTGAGGGCGACCGTGCCGACGCCGGGGATCGGCAGCCACAGGATCGTGAGCCCCTGGATGACCATGACGGCGGCGGCGATCATCTGGCCGCCCAGCTTGATCAGGGCGTCGAGCTCGAACTTGTCGTCGAGGACGCCGATCAGCCAGATCAGGGCGGCGCCGGAGAGCAACGCCCTCGGCTCGTTGGAGAGTTCGAAGACGCCCTTCAGGTTGAAGAGGTGGTCCGCGACGATCAGCCCCGCGCACAGTCCGCCGAACATGGCGATCCCACCGAGCCGGGGTGTCGGCTCGCGGTGGACGTCGCGCGCACGGATCGCGGGCATCGCCCCGACCGCGATGGCGAACTTACGCACCGGTCCGGTCAGCAGATAGGTCACCGCTGCCGTGACACAGAGCGTCAGCAGGTAATCACGCACGGGCTGCCCCACAGAACTCGCCGGTCATCCAAAAACCACACCCTAGTCTCTGAAACAAGGACTCCACGGTACGGATGATGGTTGCACAGGGTTCGTGTGCCCCGGACAGGGCGGAGTGCCGCACTCCTGGTGCGGCGGAGTTCGCTACCCGGGATACGGCGGATTGCGCGCGACGAGCTCGCGGACCTCCGCCGCGATCGGGCTCACGTCCCCCGGCTCCCGTACGGCCGCGCCGAACAGGGCCGCGATCCGGGCCATGTCGCCGTCGCCCATCCCCTGGGTGGTGACCGCCGCCGTGCCCAGGCGGATGCCCCGGGCGTCCCCGTACGGCAGCGCGCAGGTGTCCAGGACCACACCGGCCGCCGCCAGCCGCTCGCGGGCGGTGCGGCCGTCGACGCCGAGCGGGGCCGGGTCCGCGACGACGATGTGGGTGTCCGTGCCGCCCGTGGTGACCTCGAAGCCCTCCGCCTCCAGGCCGGCGGCGAGCACCCGGGCGTGGGCGACGACCTGGTGGGCGTAGAGGGTGTACGCGGGGGTCGCCGCCTCCCCGAACGCGACGGCCTTCGCCGCCACCGTGTGCATCTGCGCGCCGCCCTGGGTGAACGGGAACACCGCCCGGTCGATCCGCTCGGCCAGCTCCGCGCCGCACAGGATCATGCCGCCGCGCGGGCCGCGCAGCACCTTGTGCGTGGTGGCGCAGACCACGTCGGCGTACGGGACCGGGCTCGGCGCCGCTCCCCCGGCGATCAGCCCCATCGGGTGGGCGGCGTCCACGATCAGGTGGGCCCCGGCCTCGTCGGCGATCTCCCGGAACAGCTCGTAGTCGGGGTGGCGGGGGTAGGAGATCGAGCCGCAGACGATCGCCTTGGGGCGGCGGGCGCGGGCCAGGGCGCGGAGCCGGGTGTAGTCGATCAGCCCGGTGGCCGGGTCCACGCCGTAGCCGACGAAGTCGAACCAGCGGCCGGAGAAGTTGCCCGGCGCCCCGTGGGTGAGGTGTCCCCCGTACGGGAGCCCCATCGCGAGCACCGTGTCGCCCGGGCGCAGCAGCGCGGCGTAGGCGGCGAGGACGGCGGAGGAGCCGGAGTGCGGCTGGACGTTGGCGTGTTCGGCGCCGAAGAGGGCGGTGGCCCGGCGGAGCGCGATGCGTTCGGCGGCGTCCGCGTGCTCGCAGCCGCCGTGGTGGCGGGCGCCCGGGTACCCCTCGGCGTACTTGTTGGCGAGCGGGGAGCCGAGGGCCGCGAGGACGGCGGGCGACTGGAAGTTCTCGGCGGCGATCAGCTGGAGGGTGGTGGCCTGTCTGCCGGTCTCGGCCCGCAGCACCCCGGCGATCTCCGGGTCCTGGCGGAGCAGGGCGTCGAAGTCCTGGGGCAGGGCGTCGGGCGCGGGCGACACGGCTGCGGGGGCGGCGGGCGAGGTGACCGGCATGGGACGGCTCCGGGCCTGGAGGTGGGTGCGCCGGCGAGGGATGCCGGTGTCAGCTCCAATGTAGGCCGGGGCCGGGCGCCGTGCCCGCTGTCGCGGGGTGCCGTACGCCGGTCGGCGCACCCGCCCCCGGTACGGCGCGGACGTCTCCCCGTCAGTGCGGGGCGCGTACGCCGGTGAGGGCGGTGACGACGGGGTCGAGCGCCTGGTTGATCTCGTCGCCGATGGAGCGGAAGAAGGTGATGGGGGCGCCGTAGGGGTCGTAGACCTCGTCCGCCTCGGCGGTCGGGGCCAGCAGCCAGCCGCGCAGCGCGGCGGCGGCGCGCACCAGGGTGCGGGCGCGCTCGACGACGCCCTCGTCGCGCGGGTCGGGCAGGGTGGCCGGGTCTATGGCCCGCACCAGCCGGGTGAACTCCTTGAGCGTGAAGGTGCGCAGGCCCGCGGAGTGGCCCATGGAGATGACCTGGGCGCGGTGGTCGCGGGTGGCCGTGAGGACCAGGTCGGCGCGGATCACGTGCTCGTCCAGCAGTTCGCGGCCGACGAAGCCGGTGGCGTCCGCGCCGAAGTCGGCGAGGACCACCTCGGCGTTGGCCTCCATGGGCGCGCCCTCGTGGCCCCAGGTGCCCGCGCTCTCCACGACGAGGCCGCCGCTGAGCGGGTCGCCGAGGCGGTCCACCAGGGCATGGCGGGTCAGCCGCTCGGTGATCGGTGAGCGGCAGACGTTGCCGGTGCTGACATGGAGGATGCGGAAGGTGTCGGTCCGCCCCGCTATGCCACGCCCCTCGGGGGCGGTCAATTGGCCACCTCGAGGTCGGGGACCACCTTGCGCAGCTCCTCCGCGGAGAGGGCGCCGGCGCGCAGCAGGACCGGGGTGGCGCCGGTGACGTCGACGATCGAGGACGGCACGATGCCGGGCGTCGGGCCGCCGTCGAGGTAGACGGAGACGGAGTCGCCGAGCATGCCCTGGGCGGCGTCGCAGTCCTCGGGCGACGGGTGTCCGGTGAGGTTGGCGCTGGAGACGGCCATCGGGCCGACCTCGGTCAGCAGCTCGATGGCGACCGGGTGCAGGGGCATCCGGATGGCGACGGTGCCGCGGGTGTCGCCGAGGTCCCACTGGAGGGAGGGCTGGTGCTTGGCGACGAGGGTGAGGGCGCCGGGCCAGAAGGCGTCGACGAGCTCCCAGGCCTCCTCGGAGAAGTCGGTGACCAGGCCGTGGAGCGTGTTCGGCGAGCCGATGAGGACGGGGGTGGGCATGTTGCGGCCCCTGCCCTTGGCGTCCAGCAGGTCCGCGACGGCCTCCGAGGTGAAGGCGTCCGCACCGATCCCGTACACGGTGTCGGTGGGCAGCACGACCAATTCGCCGCGGCGGACGGCCGACGCGGCCTCGCGCAGGCCCGTGGTCCGGTCGGTGGCGTCGTTGCAGTCGTATCGCCGAGCCATCAGCCGGCCTCCTCGGACAGGTGCGGGTACGGGTGGTGGTGCCGGGGGCCGGTCACGGCATGGCCTTGCGGGCGGTGGCGAACCGGGGGCGCTTGTTCAGGTCGGGGTGGTCGGCGGCGTCCGCCCACCCCCGCTCCTCGGTGAAGATCCACGGCACCTGGCCGCCCTGGGTGTCGGCGTGCTCGATGACGACGAGGCCGCCGGGGCGCAGCAGGCGGTGGGCGGTGCGTTCGATGCCGCGGATGGTGTCGAGGCCGTCCTCGCCGGAGAACAGCGCCATCTCCGGGTCGTGGTCGCGGGCCTCGGGGGCGACGTACTCCCACTCGGTGAGCGGGATGTACGGCGGGTTGGAGATCACCAGGTCGACCTGGCCGTCGAGCTCCGGAAGGGCGCTCAGGGCGTCTCCGCGGTGCACGGTGACCCTGGACCCCTCGGCGTTCTTCCGGGTCCACCTGAGGGCGTCCTCGGACAGCTCCACGGCGTGCACACGGGAGCGGGGGACCTCCTGTGCCATGGCGAGCGCGATGGCGCCCGATCCGGTGCACAGGTCGACGACGACGGGCTCGACGACGTCCATCGCGCGCACCGCGTCTATGGCCCAGCCGACGACGGACTCGGTCTCCGGGCGGGGCACGAAGACACCGGGTCCGACCTGGAGCTCCAGGTAGCGGAAGAAGGCGCGGCCGGTGATGTGCTGGAGCGGTTCGCGGGCCTCGCGGCGGGCGATCGTCTCCCAGTACCGGGCGTCGAAGTCGGTGTCCGGCACCGTGTGCAGCGCGCCCCGCTTCACCCCGTGGACGAAGGCCGCGAGTTCCTCGGCGTCGAATCGCGGTGAGGGGACACCGGCGTCGGCCAGCCGCTGGGTGGCCTGGGCCACCTCGGCGAGCAGCAGGTTCATCGCGGTTCTCCGTACGGGTTACGGGTGTGCGGGGCGGGCGGGTCGCTTAGGCGTTGGCGAGCTTGGCGGCGGAGTCGGCGTCGACGCATGCCTGGATGACGGCGTCCAGCTCTCCGTCGAGCACCTGGTCCAAGTTGTACGCCTTGAAGCCGACGCGGTGGTCCGAGATGCGGTTTTCCGGGAAGTTGTACGTCCGGATCTTCTCGGAGCGGTCGACGGTGCGGACCTGGCTGCGGCGTACGTCGGAGGCCTCCTGCTCGGCGGCCTCCTGGGCGGCGGCCAGCAGCCGGGAGCGCAGGATGCGCATGGCCTGCTCCTTGTTCTGGAGCTGGCTCTTCTCGTTCTGGCAGGAGGCGACGACGCCGGTCGGCAGGTGCGTGATGCGGACGGCGGAGTCGGTCGTGTTGACGGACTGGCCGCCGGGCCCGGAGGAGCGGTACACGTCGATGCGCAGGTCGTTGGCGTGGATCTCGACGTCGACCTCCTCGGCCTCGGGGGTGACGAGCACGCCCGCGGCGGAGGTGTGGATGCGGCCCTGGGACTCGGTGGAGGGCACACGCTGCACGCGGTGCACGCCGCCCTCGTACTTCATCCGGGCCCAGACGCCCTGGCCGGGCTCGGTGGCGCCGTTGCCGCCCTTGGTCTTGACGGCGACCTGGACGTCCTTGTAGCCGCCGAGCTCGGACTCGGTGGAGTCGATGATCTCGGTCTTCCAGCCGACGCGCTCGGCGTAGCGCAGGTACATGCGCAGCAGGTCGCCCGCGAACAGGGCGGACTCGTCGCCTCCGGCGCCCGCCTTGATCTCGAGGAGGACGTCCTTGTCGTCGCTGGGGTCGCGCGGGACGAGGAGGAGGCGGAGCTTCTCGGTGAGCTCTTCGCGCTGCTTCTCCAGGTCCTTGGCCTCGGCGGCGAAGTCGGGGTCGTCCGCGGCGAACTCGCGGGCGGTCTCGATGTCCTCGCCGGTCTGCTTCCAGCTCCGGTACGTGGAGACGATCGGGGTCAGCTCCGCGTAGCGCTTGTTCAGCTTGCGCGCGTTGGCCTGGTCGGCGTGGACCGACGGATCGGCGAGCTTCTTCTCGAGACCGGTGTGTTCACCGATCAGTTCCTCGACCGCCTCGAACATTCGGGGGCTCCTGGTTGGTTGTGCGTCTGCGGGCCTGCTGGAGGGCGTACTGCCCGGTGGGGCGTCCGGCGGGGGTTCCCCCGGGCACCCGACCGGAAAAAACGCCGGTTCCGACGCCCCCGGGAAGAGGGCGCCGAGAACCGGCGCAGTGGCTCGCTACTTGCTGGCGGAGCCGGCAGCCTTGCCGAAGCGGGCCTCGAAGCGGGCCACGCGGCCGCCGGTGTCGAGGATCTTCTGCTTGCCCGTGTAGAACGGGTGGCACTCGGAGCAGACGTCGGCGCGGATGTTGCCGCTGTCGATGGTGCTCCGGGTGGTGAACGACGCACCGCAGGTGCAGCTGACCTGCGTCTCGACGTACTCGGGGTGGATGTCGCGCTTCAAGGTGTCTCCTAGTTTCGGGAGGGCACCGGGTCGTCCGCGCGGATTGCGCGGCCGTGAACCGGGGCCGACGTACCAGTCTGCCAGGACCGGCCGTATCTCCCAAAACCGGGGGCGGAGCGCAGGTATTCCCCGACCGGCCGCGCACGGAGCGTGACGGGCGGGGTTTGCGTGACGGGCCGGCCGCGTCACGGGTGGGGTTATTCGACGACCTTCGCGGCGTCGCCCTTGTCGCCGGCCGACTTCTCGGTGGCGGAGGCGGGGATCGGCCGGTCGTACCTGAGGGCGGCCCAGACCTGCCGGCCGGCCTTCTCCTGCGGCAGGACCCGGTTCGGGTCGGCCGGGTCGTACTCCACGGGCAGGGTCACCATGTGGACGTTCTCGGCGTTCAGCCCCTTGAGGCCGCTCGCGAAACCGGTGAGCTTCTTGACGGAGCCGAGCCCGGAGTCGGTGGTGACGGCCCTGGTGGCGGCGTCCGCGAGGCCGTAGAGCTTGGTGGGGCTGGTGAACACCCCGACGCTCTTCGCCTGCTCCATCAGCGCCTTGATGAACGCCTGCTGGAGCTGGATGCGCCCGAGGTCGCTGCCGTCGCCGACGCTCTTGCGGGTACGGACGAGGCCGAGGGACTCCTCGCCGTTCAGCGTGTGGGTGCCCGGCTCCAGGTCGAGGTGGCTCTTGGAGTCGTCGATCGCGGTCTTCGTGGTGATCTCGACGCCGCCGAGCTCGTCGATGAGCTCCTTGAAGCCGGTGAAGTCGACTTCCAGATAGTGGTCCATGCGGATGCCGGACATCGACTCGACGGTCTTCACCGCGCAGGCGGGTCCGCCGACCTCGTAGGCGGTGTTGAACATCGCCCGGTGCTCGGCGCCGACCGGGTCGCCCGTCGTGTCGCCGGCGCAGGCGGGGCGCTCTATCAGGGTGTCGCGGGGTATCGAGACGACGCTCGCGGACTTGTGGCCCTTGTCGACGTGCACGACCATCGCCGTGTCGGAGCGGGCCGCGCCCTCGTCGTCGCCGTACTTCCCGTTGTCGCCGGAGCGAGAGTCGGAGCCCAGGACCAGGATGTCCTGCGAGCCGTCGTCGACGTCGTCGGGACGGTCGGTGCCGAGCTTGGCGTCGATGTCGATGCTGGAGAGGTTGCCGTCGAGCGCCAGGTAGGCGTATCCGAGCCCGGCCCCGCCGACGACCACGACACCCGCCACCGTCCAGGCCGCGACGACCTTGGCACGGTGCCCGCGGGACGGCTTCCTCCGTCGGCTGCCGGTGCCGCGTATGCGGCCGGTGCCCCTGCTCTGCTCGCTCACGCGTCTCCTTGTCGCTCCTGTTGCCCGTCTGCCCCCTGCCGTGGTGTTCCACGTGCGGTCGGCCTCTCCTGGAGGGACGGCCGAAGCAGCAAGAAGGGTTGCATACGCGCCTGTGGCCCCCGTCGGAGGACGGGGGCCGCAGGCGGTTCGGGCGAACAGGCCGCGAGGCGGCGTTCACCTGGGGTTTCGCGCTCGGTACAGCGATGTGGCCGATGATGCGGCGACCGGTGGTGGTGTGGCCAAGGTCTCGGGCCGGCCGGGGTCGGCCGAGGTCAGCCGAAGAGGTTGTAGTTGTTGGCTCCGGTGCCCAGCCGCTTGCGGGCGCCGAAGACGCCGCTGTCGGACTTGCCGGTGCCCGGGTAGAGGTACAGGTCCCCGCTCTTCACCCGGACGATGATGTCCGCGTGTCCGTCGCCGGTGAAGTCGCCGGTGGTGACCAGGGCCGTGGCCACGTCCCAGGTCCGGACGAGGGCCTTGGCCGCGAACGGGGCGCTCGCCTTGCCGGTGCCCTTGAAGAGGTACAGCTTGCCGCCGCTGCCCCGGGCGATGATGTCGGCCTTGCCGTCGTTGGTGAAGTCGCCGCTGCCCCGGACCATGCTGAAGTTGAGGCCGCCGCCGCCGATCCTGGTCCGGGCGGCGAACGTGCCGTTGCCCTTGCCCGGGTACAGCCAGAAGCCACCGGAGGAGTCGGTCGAGAGGATGTCGGGGTGGCCGTCGCTCGTCAGGTCGCCGGGGGCCAGGATCTGCTTGCGGGTGCCCCAGCCGGTCGCCAGACGCTTGGTCTGCCACTCCCCGGCCGCCGAGCTGTACCACTGCCAGTACAGGTTGCCGTCCGTACCGCGGACGAGCAGGTCCTGGTTGTCGTCCCGGTTCAGGTCCGTCTGCAGAAGGACGTTGATGTCGCCCCAACCGCTGCTGTACGTGGCCTTCGACATGCCGTTGCCGGTCGAATTGAACTGGTACATCGTCTTGTTGGACGCGTTGCGGGCCATCAGGTCCGCACGGTGGTCCCAGTTCATGTTGGTGTCGTAGGCCCGCGCCTTGATGGCGGGCACATAGGTGCTCACCTTGGCGAAGACGCTGTACGCGCCCTCTCCGACACAGTCCAGGACGCCCCACGACACGATGCCGGCCAGCTTGCCGCCGATCACCAGCGGGCCGCCGGAGTCACCGTTGCACGCACCGACGGTCTCCGCGTCGCTCGCGCCGGTCTTGCCCGCGCAGACCATGTGGCCCGCCACGAAGGAGCTTCCGTACGAACCGCGGCACGTCGCGTCCGAGACGATCGGGAGCGTCGCCGAACGCAGGGTGGGGGAGATGTCGTCGTTGGTGGACGTGGTGCGGCCCCAGCCGTAGACCTTGGCCTGGGTGCCCGGCGCGTAGAGGCCCGTGTCCGTGTTCGCCATCACCGGGAGGGGCTTGGCCTCGACCGGGTCGAAGAGGGTGAGCACCGCGACGTCGTTGTCGGCCGCACCCTGCACGTCCTTGTAGAGCGGGCTGTTCCACTGGCGGTAGGGCCAGGAGACGGTGCCGCTGCTGTTCGGCTCGGTGGAGGTGCTGCCGGTGACGACCACGCCGTTCGCGTTCCAGTCGAAGCCCTTGACGCAGTGCGCGGCCGTGGCGATCTTCGTGGGCGCGATGACGACGCCGCCGCAGAAGAAGCCGGTGTCGTCGCTCTCGTCGCCCGGGGTGCCCCGGTCGTCGTGGTACCAGAGCTGAGCCATCCACGGGGCGCTGCTGATGGAGGTCTGCGTGCCGCCGATGACCATCGGGGCCGCGGTGCCCGGGTCGTCCCCGGCGAACTTGGCGGGCGGGAGGGCCTCGCGGTCCGCCACGGCCGAGTCGGCCACGCGCTCGCGCAGCTCCGACTCCGGCGGGGCGACGGGCCGTTCGGGTGCGGCCGTCGGCAAGGAGGGCGCCGGTTCGCCGGCCTGCGACGTGGACATCGTCAGCGCGGTGCCGACGAGGGCGAGGACGGTGACGGCCGCCGCCGGAACGGCGAGTCTGAGCCGGCGCGCGTGCCGGCCCCCCGTGGTGCGTATGTGCACGCGTGATCCTTCGGATAGGAACCGGTGGCGCACGAGAGCCCCGCCGGTCGGAAAACGGCGGGGGTGCGCGAACTGCCCGCAGCGCAGGGCGGGTCGCCGCAGGGCTCACGCCTCTGCCGTTCCGCCTCGATGGCCCCCCACCTCAACTGGTCCGGATATTACGTGATCGACAACGGAAGGGGAATGTGTGGAGAAGGAAAAGAAGAGGAAAAGGGAACCGCGGAGACGGAAAAGGACTCCGCACCCTCACCGGAGTGAGGGTGCGGAGTCCTTCGAACGAACTGTTCCGGCGTCCGGTCGGTCAGTCGTTGCCGTTTCCGCTGCCCGGCGTCGTCTTCTGGATCTGGAGCAGGAACTCCGCGTTGGACTGGGTCTTCTTCATCCGGTCCAGGAGGAGCTCGATCGCCTGCTGCTGGTCGAGCGCGTGCAGCACCCGGCGCAGCTTCCAGACGACCGCCAGCTCGTCGGTGCCGAGCAGGATCTCTTCCTTACGGGTGGAGGACGCGTCGACGTCCACCGCCGGGAAGATGCGCTTGTCCGAGAGCTTCCGGTCGAGCTTGAGCTCCATGTTGCCGGTGCCCTTGAACTCCTCGAAGATCACCTCGTCCATGCGCGAGCCGGTCTCGACGAGCGCGGTGGCCAGGATGGTCAGCGAGCCGCCGTCCTCGATGTTGCGCGCGGCGCCGAAGAAGCGCTTCGGGGGGTAGAGCGCGGTCGAGTCGACGCCACCGGACAGGATGCGGCCGGAGGCCGGCGCCGCGAGGTTGTACGCGCGGCCCAGGCGGGTGATCGAGTCGAGCAGGACGACCACGTCGTGACCCAGCTCGACGAGGCGCTTGGCGCGCTCGATGGCCAGCTCGGCGACGGTGGTGTGGTCCTCGGCGGGACGGTCGAAGGTCGAGGAGATGACCTCGCCCTTCACCGACCGCTGCATGTCGGTGACCTCTTCCGGACGCTCGTCGACCAGGACGACCATCAGGTGGCACTCGGGGCTGTTGACCGTGATCGCGTTGGCGATGGCCTGCAGGATCATGGTCTTGCCGGTCTTCGGCGGGGCCACGATGAGTCCGCGCTGCCCCTTGCCGATCGGGGCCACCAGGTCGATGATCCGCGTCGTCAGGATGTTGGAGTCGGTCTCCAGACGGAGCCGGTCCTGCGGGTAGAGCGGGGTCAGCTTCTGGAACTCGGGGCGGCCGCGGCCCGACTCCGGGGCCATGCCGTTGACCGAGTCGAGGCGGACCAGCGCGTTGAACTTCTCGCGCCGCTCGCCGTCCTTGGGCTGGCGCACCGCGCCGGTGACGTGGTCGCCCTTGCGCAGGCCGTTCTTGCGGACCTGGGCGAGCGAGACGTACACGTCGTTCGGGCCCGGCAGGTAGCCGGAGGTGCGGATGAACGCGTAGTTGTCGAGGATGTCCAGGATGCCCGCGACGGGGATCAGGACGTCGTCGTCGGCCACCTGCACATCGCTGGCGAAGTCGTCGCGCCCGCGACGGCCACGGCGGTCGCGGTACCGGCCGCGACGGCCACGACGGCCACCCGCCTCGTCGTCGAAGTCGTCCTGCGGACCGTTGTCACGGTTCTGCTGGCCCTGGCCCTGGCCCTGCCCCTGGCCGCCACCGCCCTGGCCCTGGCGCTGCGGGCGCTGCCCGCCGCCGCCCTGCTGGCCCTGGTCGTCGCCCTTGCCGCGACGGTCGCGCTGACGCTCACGACGCTCACCGCGCTCACCGCGGCCCTGACGGTCTCCGCGACGGCCCTCGGCCGTGTCGGCGGAGGCCTCGGCCCTGGCGTCGCCCTTGGGCTCGCCCCGCTCCTCGGTCCTCTGCTCGACCTGGGGCTCCGCCTTGGCCTTGACCTCGGCCTTCGCCTCGGTCTTGGTGTCGGGGCTGCCCGCCTGCGCCGTCGCACGGCGGCGACGACGCTCGCCCGCGGGCTGGTCGTCGCTGGCCGGCTGACCGGGGATGTCGATCTGCTGCTGGGCCGCGTCCTTCTCGGCTGCGGCAGCGGCGGCCTCGTCCCCGGTGCGCGCCTTCGAGGTCGCGCGGCGCTTCGGCTTGCTCTCCGCCTCGGCGGGGGCCTCTGCGGCCTTGGAGGAGGCCTTGGGGGCTGCGGATCCGCCACCCGCCTGCGCCTCCTTGATGACCTCGATCAGCTGGCTCTTGCGCATCCGCGCAGTGCCCCTGATGCCGAGGCCGGACGCGACCTGCTGCAGCTCGGCCAGGACCATGCCCTCGAGGCCGGTGCCGGAGCGGCGGCGCCGTGCGGTGGTGCCAGTGGCAGCACCTTCGGCGGGCGCGGCGCTGTCGACGCTCTTGTCGGCAGTCACGCCCATCAGATCGGTGGTGTCGCTCACGAAGGGTCCTTCCCTGGAGCGGACGTCGGCCTTCTGGCTCGGCGACCGGTTGTGCTGTCCGACTGCGGTCTGTTGATCTTGCTGGATCGCGGACCTTGCCGGGGCGGTGGTCCGCCGGGTGTACGGCGGAGAGATGAACGTGCGGGGTCCGGCGCGAGATCCCCCTGCTCGGCCCACTCCTGGACGAGCGAGGGGTGTCGTGCCGGTTCCGGAGCGTGCTCGAAACTGCTCAGGCAGGCTGCTCAGGCAGTTGGGGAGGCTCCCGGAAGAATGGTGGTCCCGGAGGGGGACACGAAGCAACGCGCCTCAAAGACGTCGGTTGCAGACTTGAGGTTAACACTACCGGCTCCAACAAACATTCCCCCTCTCGCTCACCGGTAATCACCTGTGGTCACGCGGCCAGCGGCAGCACACTGGCGCCCGTCGCGTCGAGGGCCAGCCGGTTCGCCGCCCAGCCCTCCCCCGCCAGTCGGGCGACCTTGTCGGCCGAGCCTTCCTCCGTCAGCGCGAGGACCGTGGGCCCCGCGCCGGAGATGACCGCGGGCACGCCGTCGGCGCGCAGGCGGTGGACCAGTTCCACGCTCTCCGGCATGGCGGGGCCCCGGTACTCCTGGTGGATCCGGTCCTCGGTCGCGGCGAGCAGCAGTTCCGGACGACGGGTCAGGGCCTCGACGAGCAGGGCCGCCCGGCCGGCGTTGAGGGCCGCGTCGACGTGCGGGACGGTGCGCGGCAGCAGGCCGCGCGCCGTCTCGGTGAGCACCGGGCGCCCGGGTACGAAGACGACCGGGACGACGGATGCGGCGGGATCCATCCTGATCGCCCGGGCCGCGCCGCCGTCCATCCAGGCCAGCGTGAAGCCGCCGAGCAGACAGGCCGCGACATTGTCGGGGTGCCCCTCGATCTCGGTCGCCAGCTCCAGCAGCGCCGCGTCGTCGAGACGGGCGTCACCGCCGGTCGTCACGGCGCGGGCGGCGACGATTCCGGCGCAGATGGCGGCGGAGGAGGAGCCGAGGCCGCGGCCGTGCGGGATGCGGTTGGCGCAGACGATCTCCAGCCCGCGGGGCTGGCCGCCGAGCAGGTCGAACGCGGTGCGCAGGGAGCGCACGAGCAGGTGGCTCTCGTCGCGGGGCAGCGTCTCGCCGCCCTCACCTGCGATGTCGATGTGCAGCCCGGAGTCGGCGACCCGGACGACGACGTCGTCGTACAACCCCAGTGAGAGGCCCAGGGCGTCGAAACCCGGACCCAGGTTGGCGCTGGTTGCGGGGACGCGCACCCTGACGGCGGCGGCTCGGAACGCGGGACCGGCCATCGGTCGGACCACTCCTTGTAAGGCGGCGGGGATGCAGTGCGGTGGCTCTGCGGCGGCGGGGCCCGAGGGCGGGGCTCAGGGGCGGGGGTGAACGGCGGGGGTCATGGCGGTGGGGGGTCGCGGCTGTGCGGCGGGCTCCGGAACGGTGCGGGAATCCGGCGGCCGGCCCGGCGGCCACGACGGGGACCGCAGGCGTGGCGGTCCGGCGGGCGGATGCCGGGCGGATGGGGTACAGCTTATCGAAGGAAGGTTCTGTGGCGACATAGGGCGCACAGGAGGCGCACGATGCGTGTCGCCCGCCTCCCATGCGCTCTCGGCCCGGGAAAGGGGCTGGTTGAGCGGGTTGTCGCGATGGCCCGGACCGGCCGCGGCGCTCGGCCGCGACCGGCGCGCGAGGGATCAGACGAGTCCGAGCTTCTCGGCGGCGGTGGCCGCGTCGACCGGGACGGTGACCGGCTGCGGTGCGCCCGCGACGGCCCAGTCGGGGTCCTTGAGGCCGTTGCCGGTGACCGTGCAGACGATGCGCTGGCCGGGGTCGACCTTGCCCTCCTCGGCGGCCTTGAGCAGGCCGGCGACGGAAGCCGCCGACGCGGGCTCCACGAAGACACCCTCCTGGGAGGCCAACAGCCGGTACGCGGACAGGATCTGCCGGTCCGTCACCTCGTCGATGAAGCCGCCCGACTCGTCGCGGGCGGCGAGCGCGTAGTCCCAGGAGGCCGGGTTGCCGATGCGGATCGCGGTGGCGATGGTCGAGGGGTCCTTGACGACCTCGCCGCGCACGATGGGCGCGGAACCGGAGGCCTGGAACCCCCACATGCGCGGGGAGCGGGTCGAGACGCCGTCACCGGCGTACTCGGTGTACCCCTTCCAGTACGCGGTGATGTTGCCCGCGTTGCCGACCGGCAGGACATGGATGTCGGGGGCGTCGCCGAGCGCGTCGACGATCTCGAACGCGGCGGTCTTCTGGCCCTCGATACGGACCGGATTGACCGAATTGACCAGCGCCACCGGGTAGTTGTCCGAGAGCGAGCGGGCCAGGGTCAGGCAGTCGTCGAAGTTGCCGTCGACCTGGAGGATCTTGGCGCCGTGCACGAGCGCCTGGCCCATCTTGCCGAGCGCGATCTTGCCCTGCGGTACGAGGACGGCGCAGACCATCCCCGCGCGCACGGCGTACGCCGCGGCGGAGGCCGAGGTGTTGCCGGTGGAGGCGCAGATGACGGCCTTCGCCCCCTCCTCCTTGGCCCGGGTGATGGCCATGGTCATGCCGCGGTCCTTGAACGAACCGGTGGGGTTGGCGCCCTCGACCTTGAGGTGCACCTCGCAGCCCGTGCGCTCGGAGAGGACCTGCGCCGGAACGAGCGGCGTACCGCCCTCACGAAGCGTGACGACGGGCGTCGTGCTCGTGACCGGAAGCCGGTCCCGGTACTCCTCGATGATGCCGCGCCACTGGTGGGTGCCCTTGCTGGTCATGGGTCCTTTACTCCCCTTCAACACGCATGATGCTGGCGACACCGCGCACGGTGTCGAGCTTGCGCAGCGCTTCGACGGTCCCGGAGAGGGCGGCGTCGGGCGCGCGGTGGGTGACGACGACGAGGGATGCCTCGCCGTCTCCGTCCGGACGTCCCTGCTGACGTACCGTGTCGATGGATACGCCCTGCTCGGCGAAGACCGTCGCGACCTGGGCGAGCACGCCCGGCTTGTCGGCCACGTCGAGGCTGATGTGGTAGCGCGTGACGACCTCGCCCATGGGGCTGACCGGCAGGCGCGTGTAGGCGGACTCACCGGGGCCGGTGGCCTCGCCCAGTTTGTTGCGGCAGACGGCGACGAGGTCGCCGAGGACCGCGGACGCGGTCGGCGAGCCGCCGGCGCCGGGTCCGTAGAACATGAGCTGCCCGGCCGCGTCGGCCTCGATGAAGACCGCGTTGTACGCCTCGCGGACCGAGGCCAGCGGGTGGCTGAGCGGGATCATCGCGGGGTGGACGCGGGCGGTGACGGAGGCCCCGTCCGCGGCGCGCTCGCAGATGGCCAGCAGTTTGACCGTGCAGCCCATCCGGCGGGCCGAGGCGATGTCGGCGGCGGAGACCTCGGTGATGCCCTCGCGGTGCACGTCGCCGATCTTCACGCGGGTGTGGAAGGCGATCCCGGCGAGGATCGCGGCCTTCGCGGCGGCGTCGAAGCCCTCGACGTCGGCGGTCGGGTCCGCCTCGGCGTATCCGAGGGCGGTCGCCTCGTCGAGCGCCTCGGAGTAGCCGGCGCCGCTCGTGTCCATCTTGTCGAGGATGAAGTTGGTCGTGCCGTTCACGATGCCGAGCACCCGGTTGACCTTGTCCCCGGCGAGCGACTCGCGCAGCGGCCGCACCAGCGGGATGGCACCGGCGACGGCGGCCTCGTAGTACAGATCGCGGCCGTACTTCTCGGCGGCGGCGTGCAGGGCCGCACCGTCCTCGGCGAGCAGCGCCTTGTTGGCGGAGACGACGCTCGCGCCGTTCTCGAAGGCGGTGGTGATGAGCGCCCGGGCGGGCTCGATCCCTCCGATGACCTCGATGACGACGTCGATGTCGCCGCGCTCCACGAGCGCGGTGGCGTCGGTGGTGATCAGTGCGGGGTCGATGCCCTCACGCACCTTCGAGGGCCGGCGGACGGCCACGCCGGCGAGCTCGACGGGCGCGCCGATGCGCGCCGCGAGGTCGTCGGCGTGCGTCGTCATGATGCGCGCCACCTCTGAGCCGACCACACCACAGCCCAGCAGCGCCACCTTCAGCGGACGCGTACGCATCATCCGACCTCGTTTCTCATACCTGGACCTTCCGGCGATCAGGGGGCGGCGCCCCACCTTCCCATCGCCGGAAGGACATGCTCATTGGGGACCAGTCTCACTCACCGGACGGGAGTTTCTGACCCTCGTCCGGATCCTGAGATGACTATTTCATCAGCCGACATCGAGGCGCAGGAGATCTTCCTCCGTCTCGCGCCGGACGATCACTCGTGCCTCGCCGTCGCGCACCGCGACGACCGGCGGGCGCAGTGCGTGGTTGTAGTTGCTGGCCATGGAACGGCAGTACGCGCCGGTGGCGGGGACGGCGATCAGGTCGCCGGGGGCCAGGTCGGCGGGGAGGAACGCGTCCTTGACCACGATGTCGCCGCTCTCGCAGTGCTTGCCGACGACCCGGACGAGCATGGGTTCGGCGTCGGAGCTGCGGGAGACGAGCGCGACGCTGTATTCGGCGTCGTACAGCGCGGTGCGGATGTTGTCCGACATGCCGCCGTCGACGCTGACGTACGTCCGCAGCCCCTCCAGGGGCTTGATCGTGCCGACCTCGTACAGCGTGAACGCGGTGGGTCCGACGATGGCGCGGCCCGGCTCGACGGAGATGCGGGGGGTGCGCAGCTTCGCCGCCTCGCACTCGCGGGTGACGATGGCGCTGAGCGCCTTGGCGATCTCGTGCGGTTCGCGGGGGTCGTCCTCGGAGGTGTAGGCGATGCCGAGACCGCCGCCCAGGTCGATCTCGGGCAGCTCGACGCCGTGCTCGTCGCGGACCTCGGCGAGCAGCTGCACCACACGGCGGGCGGAGACCTCGAAGCCGGCCATGTCGAAGATCTGCGAGCCGATGTGCGAATGGACGCCGATGAGGTCGAGGCCGTCGAGGGCGAGGGCGCGGCGCACCGCCTCGGCGGCCTGCCCGTCGGCGAGCGCGATCCCGAACTTCTGGTCCTCGTGCGCGGTGGCGATGAACTCGTGGGTGTGGGCCTCGACGCCGACGGTGACGCGGATCTGCACCCGCTGGCGGACGCCGTGGCGCTGGGCGATGTGGGCGACGCGGACGATCTCCTGGAAGGAGTCGAGCACGATCCGCCCGACGCCCGCCCCGACGGCCCGCTCGATCTCGGCGACGGTCTTGTTGTTGCCGTGGAAGGCGATGCGCTCGGCGGGCATTCCGGCGTCGAGCGCGGTGGTCAGCTCCCCGCCGGAGCACACGTCGAGGTTCAGCCCCTCTTCCTTCAACCAGCGCACGACGGCGCGGGAGAGGAAGGCCTTCCCGGCGTAGAAGACGTCGGCGTCCGGCCCGAAGGCGTCGGACCAGGCGCGGCAGCGGGCCCGGAAGTCGCTCTCGTCGAGGAAGTAGGCGGGCGTGCCGAACTCCTCCGCGAGCCGGGCGACGGCGATCCCGCCGACGGTGAGGGCGCCCTCCGCGTCGCGGGTGACGGTGCGCGACCAGACCTTCTCGTCGAGGACGTTGAGGTCGGCGGCGGGCGCGGAGTAGTGCCCCTCGGTGAGGACGTCGGCGTGACGGGGTCCTGCGGGGTGTGCGGAGCGGCTCATCGTGAGGGTTCTTTCGGGTCTCTTCTGATCGCGTCAGAGGTGTTCGGGCGCGCGGATGCCGAGCAGGGTCAGGCCGCCTGCCAGCACCGTCCCGGCGGCTTCGGCGAGAGCCAGCCGGGCACGGTGGGCGGCCGAGGGTTTCTCGTCGCCGGAGGGCAGGGGCGGGCAGGAGTCGTGGAAGTCGAAGAACGCGTGGGCGACGGCTTCCAGCTGCCGGGCGACCCGGTCGGGCGCGCGGTGACGAGCTGCCGCGAGCAGGACGCCGGGGTGGTCGGCGAGGAGGTCGAGGAGGGGGCGGGCCGCGCCGTCGTGAGGGACGGCGGCGGCGCCGTACGGGACGTGCGGGGCGTACGGGACGTGCTGATCGGGTCTTTCGCCATGGGCGACGGGCTCGGAGTGCGGGGCGGGTTCGGCGTGGCCTCCGCTGTGCCCGGCGTGCGGGGCGGGTTCGGCGGTGAAGCCGAGGAGGGCGGCCCCGCGGGTGAGGGCACGGGTCCTGGCGTGGGTGTAACGGACCCGGAAGAGCGGGTTGGCCTCGCCCTGGACGAGCAGTTCGGGGCCGAGGGCGGCGCGGTCGTGGCCGGCGGGCCGCAGGAGCCCCCAGCGGGCGGCGTCGGGCCCGAGCCGCTCCAGCAGCTCTCCCGCGGTGGCCCCGGCGGGGACGGGCCGGACCTCGGTGAGCGGCACGGGGGGCGTCCCGTGGGCGTCGACGGTGACGCCGAGACGGGCCCAGTCCGGGTCGGACGCCTCCTCGCAGCTGACCCGGACCCGGGCGCCCTGGGCGGCGACGAGCCGACGCACGGCGTGAGTGGTGACGGCGGCGCGGACCTCCCGCGCGTGGTGGAACTGGAGGATCTCGTGCCGGAGCGCGCCCCCGTGCCCGTACGCGAGGCCCTGTTGCCGTACGGCGTCGAGCACGGCCCGGTCGCCCACGGCCGGTGCGTCGAGGGTGAAGCTCAGGAACCCGGGTCCGGTGATCTCGACCCGCCCGACGCCGGGCTCGGCGGCGATCCGTTCCCGCAGGATGCGGGCGACTTCCAGGGCGGGCAGCGCGGCGGGCGCGGCGAGCTGGAGCGCGACGGCGCAGGCGTAGTCCCCGCTGCCGCCGGGCCGGGTCCTCTCCACCCGCACGCGCGCGGGCACGGGTGCGCGCAAGGCATCCTCGTCGACCGCGCGGCGCACGGCGTGCAGCACGGTCCGGGAGAGGTCGGCGGGAGTCACGGGTCAAGCCTAGGTGAGAGAGGGGGGCACTCCGCGACCCGGTTTCGCCATCCGGTCGGCCGGCCCCGGTCCGGCGCCCTCGACCGCCGGATCCGGTTCGACGCCGCGGCAGCGGCCGGACCCGGAGTCCTCGCCCCGGTCAGCCGGTGGCGCTCCCCGCCCGTCCGGCGCCGCGCCGCCCGTCCGCCGAGGGCTCTTCCTCCCCCGTCACCAGCCGGCGCACGATCCGCACCAGCTCGCTCGGCTCGAACGGCTTCGCCAGGAACGCGTCGACCCCGGCGGCCACGCCCGCGTCGACCTCGTAGGGCGTACAGGCGCTGATGACCGCGATGGGAAGACGGCGGGTCCGTGGGTCGGAGCGAAGACGGGTGGCGGTCTCCAGACCGTCCAGCCGGGGCATCACGACGTCGAGGGTGATCGCGTCGGGGCGGACCCGCTCGACCAGGTCCAGGCACTCGACACCATCGGCCGCGGTCACGACCTCGAAGCCCTCCAGCTCGAGATTGACCCTGATCAGCTGCCGGATGACCTTGTTGTCGTCGACAACAAGCACGCGGCCGTACGCCCCTGACACCCTTCGAGAGTAGGTCGACCGGAGGTGCGGCGTCCGGGTTTTGTCCACTTCCGCCCCGGACGGGTGGCCACCGCCCGCACCGGCCTCCCGGCCGGGAGGAAAAGGAGCGGAGGCACGGCGGAATACCTGTTCACGGACACCCCGTGGGAGCTGGTAGTGTTTCACCCGTCGCAGAGCAGCACCGCGATACGCCCCCGTAGCTCAGGGGATAGAGCATCGGCCTCCGGAGCCGGGTGCGCAGGTTCGAATCCTGCCGGGGGCACTTCCGGATTGAAGAACCGGACCAGCAGAGGCTGGTCCGGTTTTTTCGTATGCGTCGCATACGCACCGCGTGGGCCGCGCCCTCGCGGTGGCGAGCGGAGCGTGGTCCGGTCGCCCCCGCGAGGTGGGCAGGTCAGTACTTGCCGTCGACCGGGACCCAGCCGGACCAGGCCTCGGGCTGGTAGAACTTGCCGGTGTCGCCGTCGTAGCGCAGGACGCGCAGACGTACGTTCCCGGTCTCGCGGTAGTCCTTGTTGCAGGTCGCCCAGCTGTCCACGCCGAGCTTGTTGACGCAGACCTCCTCGGCGCGGCCGTAGTCGGTGTAGACCCCGATGGCCGCGGACATGCCGTCCTTCTTCGTGTCGCCCGCCCAGATGATGTCGCCGTTGTGCTGGAAGCACCCGCTGGAGCCGTAGGCGGTGGTCGAACCGAGGCACGTGCTCGACGACGGAGCGGCCTTGGCCGCGGCCACGGCTTCCGCCTGTCCGCCCGGTGCCGGGGTTTCCACCGGTCCCGCCGGGGAGGGAACGGTCTCCCCAGGCTCCGTGGCCCCGCCCTCGACGATCCGTACGTCGGCAGGCATCCGCACTTCCTGGGGGCTCGCCGGTGCGTCGTCGGCCAGCGCCGGCGGCCCGGTGACCGCCGAGAGCGCCAGTGCTGACGCACCAGCGAGAACGCTCAGCCTCGAGCGCCAGTTTCCACGCATGCCGCACTACCCCCGCGCCTGATCCCTGTTGCGAGATCATCAAATATCAATATGTGAACAGAGTGTGAGACTAAGAGATCGTCGTGACGGATGGAAGGGGCTTCTGTGACGCAGGGGCTCCATGGTGCGGATGACGCACACGCGGCGGGCACGCCGTGGGCACAGCAGGAGGGGCGGGCACACCAGTGTGCGCCCGCCCCTCCTGCGTACCGGTGTCACCGCGCGGGAGGCCCCGCGGCCGGCTCCCCCTCGGCGATGTCGTGGAACGAGAGATCGAGGGCGCACTCCGCCGGGATGGCGGCGGCGGAGGTCTCGCACGCGGCGGGGCCCGCCCCGACCCGTCCGTCCGTCTCGGGCGGACCGGCGCGTCGCTCGCCCGTCTCGATGTAGCCCGCCATGCCGTCCACGGGAACGGGCGTCGCGGAGGCGGCGGGGTCGGCGGGCCGGGTGGCGTCGGGGGTGTCCGACGAGGACGAACAGGCGGCTACGCCCGCCGAGGCGCACAGGACGAGTGCGGCTGAGACCGCGACGGTGCGAAATCGCATGAAGACCCCCTACGCGGACGCCCGGACATCCGAGTCGTCAGTTGATCCACGGTGCCACACCGGGCGGTGCGGAGGGCGGAGAACGGGTGAAGACGGCGCACGGACCGTGTCATGTGCACAGGGCCGAGGGCCCATGATGCTCCGATGGACACCTCCCGTGAGAACGCTGCCGCCGTGCATCCGGTGCGTCGCCGTCGTGTGCCGGTCCCGGCCGTCGTCGCTCTCGTGCTCCTCGCCTGCGTCGCCGCCACGATCGGTGTGGTCTCCTGGGCCGCCGACGAGGTGTCGTCGGACCTGACCGACCAGGAGATGACCTGCTGCTGGGAGGACGGGGCCACGCCCGCCTGGATGAGCGGTCAGCTGGGCATCCGCATTCCGGAGGGAGCATCGGACCGACGGGCGGGCTACAAGGTCGGGCAACGCTACGACACCGGTCTGCTGTCCTTCGTCCTTCCGAGCGAGGAGGCGGAGGCGTACACCGGCCGGCTCGTCGAGAAGGACACGGTGATGATCGATAACTCCCACCCCGAGGAGAAGGGATACCGCCCTGCGGCCGCCTTCGGCCACCTCGGTCTTCCCGAGCCGGAGACGCTCGTGCAGGGGCTGCGGCGAACCAGCCTCTGCCCCGATGACCTGATGACTCCGGAAGGCACGTACCTCCAGCGCTGCGTCGACCTCTTCGCCCACGAGCTCGACGCGGGCACCACGCGGATCTATGTCCGGTCGACCGTCGAACCATCCGTGACGCCTCCCGTGGGCAAGGCCCAGTAGGCCGGCCGGCCGGGCCGGGGCGGCCTTCGAGGTGACCGCACGGAAAGCACCGATGGCCCTCGTGCGTGGAGCGGGACGGAACCGGGCAGAGTCAGGGTGACTTTTACGGCTCGGCGGTGGGGGGACCGTTATGGAGTCCGACGATCGGTACGGGGCTGCGGGGCAGGGAGCCGACGGATTCGGGTTCGGCGGGCCTGTGCCACCGCCGCCCTCCCGTGCGCCGGCCGTCGGGCCGCCGCCGCCCGGTGCGCCCCTGCGTATGGCCGGTGCCGCGCTGCTCAATCTGACCGGACTCGGGCTCGGTTACGCCCTGTTGGGGCGCTGGGCGCGGGCCGCGGTGTGCTGGGCGGCCACGGCGGCGCTGCTGTGGGCGGCGTTGCCGGCCGATCCGGACGGAGTGCCCGGGGGCGTCCTCGGCGGGTATCTGCTCGTGCTGGTGCTCGCCGCCGCCGACGGGGCGTGGGTCGCCCGGCGTTCGGCGCTGGGCGGGGCGTGGCGGCCCGTCCTGGCGGTCGGGCTCGGCGTGGTGTTGCTGGCCGTGCCGGCGGGCGGGGCGGTGGTGTACGGCTCCGCACGGGACGAGGCGCGGGAGCAGATGCTGCTGGACCGGCTGGCGGCCGGGGACGAGCGGGTCACGGCGGCCTCGCGGCAGCAGTTCGGCACGGCGAAGGGCGAGTACGAGCGGGCGCTCGACATCTACCGCACGCTCGGTCAGGACCATCCGGGCTCCCGGGCCGCGAAGCTCGTCCCGGACCGCCTGAAGGCTTACTACGACGCCGTCTCCGCCCCGTACGCCGAGAAGCGGCTCTGTGAAGCCGTCGCGCCGTTGACCTATCTGCGGACGCTTCCCGACTCGGTGGACGGAAAGCTGCTGGGCGCGCTCGCCGCATGGCCCGACGAACCGCTCGCCGCGTCGTTGTACGGGTGCGGTGTGTCGCGTCTGGGCGGGGCGGGCGGCGGCGCCGCCGAGTTGGGTGAGCTGTTGCGTACGTTCCCCGATTCCGCTCCCGCGCAGCAGGTGGGGCCCGCGATCGGGACGCGGATCAAGGACCAGGTCGCGGCGTTGAAGGGGGCCGAGCCGTGTGCCGCCACCGAGGTGCTGCGGGACCTCGGCGCCACCGCGTCCGAACTGCCCGCCGAAGGCGTGAAGGCGCTGCGCGGCGATGCCGACAAGGGTGTCGTGGACGGCGTGTACGCCTGTGGGGTCGACCAGTTCGAGGACGAGAAGTTCGACGACGCTCGCACGACGCTGAGCGATTTCGCGCGGACGTACAGGAGTGACGGGCGGGTACGGCAGGCGCGGAACATCGCCATAGCCGCGGAGATCGCCGCCGACCGGCCGTCGGCGGGCAAGCGACTGCCGCCGACGAAACGGCCCGGCGGGGCCCGCATGGAGCTGGTCATCAGCAACGACGCGCCGAACGCGGTCGAGGTGCTCTACACCGGTCCGGTCACCGGCACCGTCAGGCTGAAGACCTGCGCCGGCTGCGAGCGCTACAGCGCCTCCGAAGGCTCGCGGCGGGCCTGCAAGGCGAGCGGCAGGAACTACCCGAAGGCCCGGCTCCGGCTTCCCGCCGGCGAGTACCACTTCCTGTACAAGCACGGCACGGGCGCGACCGCACGGGTGGACAGCTACTCCTCCGGGACGAAGGTCCAGCCGGGCTACACCTACACCAGTTGCACGTATGTCATCGAGCGGAGCCCGTTCGACCTGGACCTGCCGCAGCTTCCGGATCCGGTCAAGCCGGTGCTCAGCCCTTGGGGCGCGGGTTCTTCTCGATGACCCGGCCGTCCGGTTCGGCGGTGAGGAAGGCGCCGCCGTGCGAGTCGGAGACGTGGACGCGCAGCACCGGGCGGTCGTTGTGGAAGGGCGACGAGGGGTCCACGATCACGTAGCGGCTCTCCGGCTCGTCGACGTTGAGCGTCTTCTCCGCCGTCCTCAGCAGGGCGGGCAGCGCGTCCCAGTCGATGGAGTCCAGGTCGATCGTCCTGGACCCGGACATCAGCGTGCCGCCCATGTCGTCGTTCTTCGCCCGGCCGTCGCGGTAGCTGAAGCGGTCGTACAGCGCGGAGTTGGACCTCAGCGGGGCCTCGGCGTAGGCGTGCACGTCGTAGAGAGTGAAGTCGGTGACCTTCGTGCCGCCCATGAGGGGTTTCAGCGCCTTGATCGCGGTGCGCGCCCCGTCCGGGGTCAGCAGGTCCACGGGCTCCGGCGCCTCCTCCTCGAAACCGCCGGTGCCACCGGGCCCGTCGGTGTCACCGGCCACCGGGTCCGGCGCCGGAGCGGAGACCTGCGGGGCGCTCGCCCGGTCGCGCGGGCGGTCGTCGCTGTTGGAGCCCCTGGACGAGAACGGGTCGGCCGTCCAGATGATGGCGCCCGCGATCACCACGGCCGAGACGACGGAGGACGCGGCGCTGATCCGCCAGACCCGGCGCTCGACGCGGCGGCCGCGCTCGTGAGAGGCGTCGTGAGGAGCGGTGGCGGGCCGCTGGTACGGGTTGGCGCCGGACGCGGGCGTCGGGGTGGAAGCGCGGGGCGGGACACCGTAGCCCGTCGGGATGCGGTCCTTGGGGCCCGCGGGCGCGGAGGTGGGACCCCTCCCGGGCGGCGGCGTGGCGGCCGTCTGCGTGGGCGTGGCGTGCACGGACCCGGAGTGCGCGGACGCGGGCCGCTCCCGTACGGGCTCCGTGGGCGTCGGGACCGGGCTCCCGCCCGTCCGCGCGGCTTCGGCGAGCAGGCGGTCGAGGGCCTCGGCGTCCGGGCGGGCCGGGATGTCCCTGGTGAGGAGCGCCTTGAGCACCGGGGTGAGGGACCCGGCCCGCACCGGCGGCGGGATCTCCTCGTCGAGCACGGCGGCCAGCGTGGCCAGGGTGGTGGCCCGGCGCAGCGGGTGGCGGCCCTCGACGGCCACGTACAGCATCATGCCGAGGGACCAGAGGTCGGAGGACGGGTCGCCCTCGGTGCCGCGGATCCGCTCGGGGGCTATGTAGTCGGGCGAGCCGATGAGGGCGCCCGTCATGGTGAGGCTGGTGGACTCGCGGATGGCGGCGATGCCGAAGTCCGTGAGGACGGGGCGGCCGTCGGTGCGCAGCAGCACGTTGGCGGGCTTGACGTCGCGGTGCTGGATGCCGGAGGCGTGGGCGGCGCGGAGGGCGGAGAGGATGCCGCGTCCCAGCTCGGCGGCCTCGGCGGGCTCCATGGGTCCGTGGGCGAGCCGGTCGTGGAGGGAGGAGCCGGCCACCAGCTCCATCACGATCCACGGGTAGCCGTCCTCGCCGGGGTCGACGATGTGGTGGACGGTGACCACGTTGGGGTGGTCGACCCGGGCCAGGGCGCGGGCCTCGCGCAGCACCCGGGCGCGCAGGGTGCGGGCGCCTTCGGGGTCGTACTCCGCGAGCGCCGGGTCCGGGGGCCGTACCTCCTTCAGGGCGACATCGCGGTGGAGCGCCTCGTCGCGGGCCCGCCAGACCATGCCCATGCCACCGCTGCCGAGCCGCTCCACCAGTGTGAAGCGGCCGTCGATCACCCGTCCCGAGGGGGCCTCTGCGCTCATGGGCCGTAGCGTACGGGGGACTCAGGACAGCGGGGCGGCGGGGCGGAAGGGGCTGCCGGGCCGCAACAGGCCTTCGGCCGTGCCCCGTTCGCGAGGCGCGGTCGGGCCGCGGCGGCCTCGGGCCTCGTCCGCGTCCGCGTCAGGCCGATGTGCGTCCGTGGGAGGATGCCGTCTTCTTCGCCGCCGTGCCGCCGCTCGACGACGTCCCCTTCCTCGCCGTGGCCTTCTTCGCCGCGGTCTTCTTCGAAGCGGCCTTCTTCGCCGTGGACTTCTTCGCGCCGGTGGACTTGGGTGCGGACTTCTTCGTCGCGGAGCTTCCGGAACGGGTGACCGTCTTGCCGGTCGGAGTGCGGTGGGTGGTCTTCTTCGCGGGCTGGGCGGCCCGCCCGGACTTACGGGGCGCCTTCGACGACGTCTTCCCGATGGGGTGGACGTCGGCCATGTCGCCGCTGCCTCCATCGCCCTCGCCGGCGCCCGCACCCTCGACGTTCCGGGACTTCCTGGCCGCCCGCACGCTGTTCTCCAGGGCCGCGATCAGGTCGATGACCTTGCCCTCGCCGGCGTCCTCGGGTGCGGCCGGAAGCACGCTCTCGCCGGCGGCCTTCGCGGCGACGAGCTCCTCGACCGCCTCCCGGTAGTCGTCGTGGAGGCTGTCCATGTCGACCTCGCCGAGGGTGTTCATCAGGGCGTCCGCCAGGTCGAGTTCGGCGTCGCGGACCGTGACGTCGCCGTCCGGGGCGGCGTCCTCCGGGGCGCGGATCTCGTCCGGCCACAGGAGGCCGTGCATGGCGATCACGTCGTCCACGACGCGGAGCATGCCGAGCCGTTCGCGGCCGCGCAGGGCGTACTTGGCGACGGCGACCCTGTTGCTGCGCTTGAGGGCCTCGCGGAGCAGGGCGTACGGCTTGGCGGCCGGGACCCCGTTGGCGGAGAGGTAGTACGCCGAGTCCATCTGGAGCGGGTCGATCCGGTCGGCGGGCACGAAGGCGACGATCTCGATGGTCTTCGCCGTGGGCAGCGGGAGCTGGGCGAGGTCCTCGTCGGTGATCGGGATCATCGTGCCGTCGGCGTCCTCGTAGGCCTTGCCGATCTCGCCGCCGGAGACCTCCTCCTCGTCGAGTTCGCAGACCTTGCGATACCGGATCCGGCCACCGTCGGCGAGGTGGATCTGCCGGAAGCTGATCGAGTGGTTCTCGGTGGCGTTGACCAGCTTGATCGGGATGCTGACCAGCCCGAAGGAGATCGCGCCATTCCAGATGGACCTCACCGTTCACCCCTTGCCGACCCGTGAGCACTCCGAGGCATTGAAGACGCCGCCGAAGAGAAGAAGCCGTTGATGACGCTCTGGCATGATTTCGTGTGACTCTTATCGTATGACGCCGATCACCGAGGTGGAGGGGCGACGGGTCTCGCTCAGCAATCTCGACAAGGTCCTGTATCCGGCCACCGGGACGACCAAGGGCGAGGTGCTGCACTACTACGCGGCCACCGCGGGCGGCGTGATCCTGCCCCATCTGCGCGATCGCCCCGTGTCCTTCCTGCGCTACCCGGACGGGCCGGACGGCCAGGTCTTCTTCACCAAGAACCCGCCGCCCGGTACGCCCGCCTGGGTGGGGACCACCGCGGTTCCGCGGAGCGAGGACCCGGGCGCCCGGCAGGTGGTCGTGCGGGATCTGGCCTCCCTGATGTGGGCGGCCAACCTGGTGGTGGAGTTCCACACCCCGCAGTGGCGTGACGACGCGCCGGAGATCGCCGACCGGATGGTCTTCGACCTGGACCCCGGCTCCCCCGCGACCGTCGTGGAGTGCTGCGCGGTGGCGCTCTGGCTGCGGGAGCGTCTCGCGGCCGACGGGCTGGCGGCGTACGGGAAGACGTCCGGGTCCAAGGGGTTGCACCTGCTGGTCCCGCTGGAGCCCACCCCGTCCGGCGAGGTGTCCGCGTACGCGAAGCGGCTCGCCGTGGAGGCGGAGGCGGCCCTTCCGGGGTTGGCCCTGCACCGGATGAAGCGTGCCCTGCGGCCGGGGAAGGTCTTCGTCGACTTCAGCCAGAACGCCGCGGCGAAGACGACCGCCACGCCCTACACCCTGCGCGCCGGGCCCGAGCCCACCGCGTCGGCCCCGGTCACCTGGGACGAGATCGCGGGGTGCCGGGAGGCCGGTGCGCTGGTGTTCCGTGCCGGGGACATGGCGGCCCGGCTGGATCGGCACGGCGATCTGCTCGCACCGCTGAACGACCCGGAACAGGCCTTTCCGCTGCCCGCGTGACACTCCCCCGGTGCACAGGAATCCACGGCCGAATCGTCTTGACCGGGTCATGACCTGGTTACGGCGCGAGGAAAGGCCACAAGTGGCGGGTGGATTGTCGGACCGGTGGTGCACACTCTGCGCAGGCGCTTTCTCCAGGGCGCGCCGGGAGGGGTGTGACGGACAGGACGCGCCACGGGGCGCGCCGGTCCGGGCGCCGCCGTGATCGTGGGGAGGGGATGGCGTGTTCTCGGGGATCGACGAGGTCGACTGGGCCTCGATGGAGCATGCCTACGGGCCTGCCGACGATGTTCCGGAGCTCCTGCGGGGGCTGGCATCCGACGATCCGGCGGAGCGCGAGACGGCGCTCGACGGCATGTACGGCGCGGTGCACCACCAGGGCGATGTGTACGCGTGCACGCTCGCGTGCATCCCGTTCCTGTTCGAGCTGGCCGTGGACCCGGGGGTACAGGACCGCGGCAGCGTGGTCGAACTGCTCACCAGCATCGGCGGCTTCGACCTCGACGAGGACGACGAGGCGGAGATCGACGAGGACGAGATCGAGGGCGCCGCGAACTACGCGATGGCGGCGGCGGCGGTCACCGCGGGCGCGGGGGTGTTCTTCGAGCTGGTCGCCGACGAGGACGCCGGCGTGCGGCTCGCGGCACCGCTGGCGCTCGCCACGCTGCACCGGCACCCCGTGCGGGTGCTCGCGCTGCTGCGGGAGCGGCTGCCGGTGGAGCCCGAGGAGGAGGTGCGGCTCGCCCTCGTGGAGGCGGCCGGGCGGATCGCCCTGCGGCACCGGCCGCTGGCGGGGCGGGTCGCGGAGTGGCTGGGCCGGCTGGCGTCGCGGGCGCACTCCCCGGGGCTGCGGCTCGCGGCCCTGGCCCAGCTGGCGCGCTGTGCGCCCGACGGTCTGCCCGGCGATGTGGTGCCGGTGGTCTCGGGGCTGCTGCGCGAGATGCGTTCCCCGCCGGAGAAGTCCGCCCCGACGGGGGACGAGGCGGTTCCCGGCCGGGAACCGGAAGCGGAGCCGCGCGACCCGGACGCCGAGCCGACGGACACGAAGGCGGTGGACGCGGAACCGGTGGAGACGGAGCCGGTGGAGACGGAGCCGGTGGCCGCCGCGGAGACCTGCCGGGGCGAGCAGGTCGCGACGCCGACGCTCGTGGGGCAGCTGCGGTCCCTTTCCGCGCAGGAGAACGCCGGGCGCGGCGCTCCCTGGGCGGCGGACCTGCTGCGTACCCTGCACGTCGGCCTCGACGACCGGGTGGGCGACCGCACGGCGCTGCTCGCCGACCAGTTGCGCAGCCCCGACCGTCGGCAGCGCATCGACGCCGTACGGATGAGCGGGGGGCTGATACGGGCCTGGCGCGGCCCCTACGAGGAGTTGGTGGCGCTCGTCGGCGACCAGCTGTCCGACCCCGAGCCCCGGCTGGCCGAGGCCGCGTCCCACGTGCTGGAGGAATTGTTCGGCCTCGCCGCGCCCGCGGCGGACGCCCTGGCCGCCCGGCTGGCCGACCGCCCCGGGGACTGGGTGAGGTCCTGGGCCAGCGGTCCGCCCGGGCTCGGCTCCGCCGTGAAGGCCCTGGCGCGCCTCGGTGACGCCCGGGTGCTGCCCGCGCTCGCGGCGGCGCTGGAGCTGCCGCAGGTGGCGCACGACGTGGGGTTCGCGGTGGGCCACCTGGGGACGGCGGCCCAGCCGCTCGCCGGGGCGCTGCGGCGCAGGCTCGCGGAGGTGGAGCTGGACGAGGGGGCCTACGACCGGGCGAGCCCGCTGCTGGCCGGGCTCACGGGGCTGCGGGCGGGCGAGGCGACCCCCGAGGTGCTGCGGGTGCTGCGCGGCGCCCCGGAGTACCGGGGCGAGTGGCTGCGTACGGCGGCGCTGCGGGCGCTGGGTTCGTTCGGGCCCGCGGCGCGGGAGGCCGTCCCGGAGCTGCGGGCGCTGATCCGCCGCCCGGGGGCGGCCTCCGCGACGGAGGCGGCCGAGGCGCTGTGGGCGATCTCCGGGGACGCCGAGGCGGTGCTGCCTGCGCTGATCGAGGGCCTCCAGTCGCACCAGGTGCACGACCGGCGGGCGGCGGCGGTGGCGCTGGGCGCCCTCGGGCCGCGCGCCGCGGTGGTCGCGCCCCGGCTGCGCGGGCTGCTGGCACACGAGGAGCTGTGGCTGCGGGTCGACGCGGCGATCGCGCTGTGGGAGGTGTCCGGCCGGTCCCGGGAGACCCTCGAAGCACTGCTCGCCGACTGGGATCGGAGCCGTCATGTGCGGGTCCGGGTGGCAGAATGCGTGGCACGGATGGGGCCGGTCCCGGAAGGGTCGGCCGCAGCACACGTCCTGCGGAGCGAACTCGCCTCCGTACGCCGTCACAACGCGATGGACGGCGGGTACGGCAGTCATGACATCCACGAGGACGAGAAGCTCCTGGCGCTGTGCCGACGGGCACTCCGGGGGACGGGGAAAGGAACCACGGCATGATCATTTTCGGTACCAAGGGCTACCTCTACCAGCTGGCCATCCTGACGATGGTGTGCGGCTGGTGCGGCAATCCGGCGGCGCACACCCTGCGCAAGCGGGTCACGAAGTTCACGCTGTTCTTCGTGCCGCTGTTCCCGTTCTCGACGAAGTACGTCACGCAGTGCACGTTCTGCGGCGGGGAGCGGCAGATACCCAAGGAGGAGGCGGACCGGCTGCTCGCCCAGGCCGCGGCCGGGCAGGACGGCAACGCCCACGGCCAGGCCCCGCAGCAGCCCGGTTTCACGCCTCCCGGGCAGAACCCGTACCAGCGCTGAGCCGCACCGGCGCTCGACCCGCACCAGCGCTGAACCACACCGGTGCCGACCTCCTGCCGGCGCTGGTCCTGCGGCCCTCCTGACCGCCCCGGCCCCGTGGTCCCACGACTGCGGGGCCGCACAACGTCACACAGGGGTACGAAGTCGGCATTGCGCACGGTCGTCCGATTAGGGTGTGAGACCGCTGTGTCGTCCGTCGTCGAAGAGGAGGCGAGCCGTGCGTCCGCACCGCGCCCCGGCGGCGACCCGTACCGCCGTGTCCGCCCTCGCCGGGCTGATCCTGCTGTCCGGCTGCGGCGCGGCCGGCGGGCTGAGGAGCGCGGGGGACGCGCCGTCCGCCGTCGAGCCCAAGAGCCTGTGGCCGGAGCTGCCGCCCGCCTCCGCCGCCCCGTACGACTACGGCGAGGGCGAGACCGCGCGCATCCCGGGGATCCGGGTGACCGGCGGCGATGTACGGCGGCTGGACCCGGTGACCGTGGCGCAGGCCGGGCTGAAGGCGAAGACGGACCGGGACAGCGGCCTGGACGAGCTGCCGGACGGGACGGTCCGGCGGATCGAGGCGTGCCGGACCGCCCCGGACGACTGCCCGGTCCTCCCGCCGTACTACCGCGATCTGACCGGCGACGGCAGGGACGAACTGGTGCTCGGCATCCGGATGCCCGACCGGCAGCTCGCCGTGCGCGTCTACATGCCGGACGGGGGCCGGCTGACCCGGATCATGTCCACCTACGACGCCGTCATCAGCGTGGAGCTGGCGGGCCGGGACCTGATCATGCGGGCTCCCTCGGTGATCCCGGGGTACGAGTACCGCACCGCGTGGTCCTGGGACGACCGGCAGCGCGCGATGCTGCCCACCCGGGACGAGATCCTGCGGACGCCCGAGCACCGGAAGGCGCCGAAACCCACTCCGAAATCCTCCGAGTCCTCCACGTCCTCCACGTCCTCCACGTCCTCCACGGGGACGCGATGAGGCGGCGTCGGTTCCGCTCGCCCTCCTGGACCGCGAGCCTCACCTGGAAGTCCGCGGTCTTCCTGACCGTCATGTGCTGCACCCTGGCGGCCCTCCTCGGCCTCCTGGTGCACACGGCGGTCACCCGGCAGACGGTCGAGCAGGCCCGGGAGAAGACGCTGGACCGACTGGAGACGGTCACCGACGCGTACGAGGCCGGGGAACCGCTGCCGCCGGGGTCCGGCGTCGACCCGCCGGGCCTGCCCGCCTCGCTGCGCGCCCTGGCCGCGGGCGGCGAGCGGGGCACCCTCGTCGCGGACGGTCCGCACCGGCCCGGCGACCCGGACGGGCGGAGCGGCCCCGCCATGTGGGCGGCGGGCCCGGCGGACGGGCGGGCGCTCGCCACCTGGACGGACTACAGCCACAGCGCCCGCACCATCGGCGGCCTCGACCGGGCGATCATCGGCTCCTCGCTGCTGGCCATCGCCGCCACCCTGCTCGTCGGCCTGTTCGCCGTCGGCCGGGTGACCCGCAGACTCCACCAGAGCGCCCGGGTGGCCCGCCGGATCAGCGCGGGCGATCTCGACGCCCGGGTGCACGACCCCCGGACCGCGCGCCCGGTCCGCGCCCAGGACGAGGTGGCGATCGTGGCGGGCGCGCTCGACACCATGGCCTCGACCCTCCAGCGCAAGCTCCAGACCGAGCAGCGGTTCACCGCCGACGTGGCGCACGAGCTGCGCACCCCGCTGACCGGCCTGTCGGCCGCCGCCGAACTGCTGCCGCCGGGCCGCCCGGCGGAGCTGGTGCGCGACCGGGTGCGGGCGATGCGGGCGCTGACGGAGGACCTGCTGGAGATCTCCCGGCTCGACGCCCGCACCGAGGAGGTCGACCTCGCCGTGCACGACCTCGCACCGCTGGCGGAGCGGGTCGTCCGGGCGTCGGGCACCGACACCGAGGTGCGGGTGACGGACGCGGCCCGGGTGGAGACGGACCGGCGGCGCCTGGAGCGGGTGATCGGCAATCTGGTGGCCAACGCCCATCGGCACGGGCGTCCTCCGGTGGTGCTGAGCGTGGACGGCGCGGTGGTCTCCGTGACCGACCACGGTCCGGGGTTCCCGGCGTATCTGCTGGACGGCGGGCCGCAGCGGTTCCGCACGGACGGCGCGGGCAAGGGGCACGGCCTGGGGCTGACCATCGCCGTCGGCCAGGCCCAGGTCATCGGCGCCCGGCTGGACTTCGACAATCCGCCGGACGGCGGGGCGATCGCCCGGATGACCCTGCCGGAGTACGTACGCCTGGATGACGGGGAATGCGACCGGAATCCCGGTGGTGACGGGGGTCCGGAGGGCCGGGACGACCCGGACGGCTCAACAGGGAGCCGCTCTCACGTACCGTGACGCGTTGCCGACCGTGTGTGGCGAACCTAGCGTGACGATCACGAGCCCAGCTCGTGTCCCCCACGGTCCCTTCCTCATCGCATGGAGGCAGCATGTCCCCCCTGTCCCGCTCCTCGCGGCTCCGCCGGCTCGGTCTCTGCGTGGCCACCGGCACGCTCGCGGCGCTCACCGCCGCCGCTCCCGCCGCGCTGGCGGCCGACCCCCAGCCCGTCGGGCAGCGCGCGGAGGCCGTCGCTCCGGACCCGACGTCCGACGAGCTCTCCGCCTCGGCCCTGCAGCGTGAGCACGAGGCGCAGCAGAAGCAGGCTCGCGAGGAGGCGCAGAAGCAGGGGCAGGCGAAGCCCCAGGCGCCGAAGCGGACCTACAAGGGACGCGTCATCGCCAAGCCGTACCTGCTGCTCCGCGACAAGCCGACCCGCAGCAGCCGCGTCGTCGGCTCGGCCGAGTACGGCGAGATCGTCAACATCTTCTGCAAGACCAAGGGTGACAACGTCGACAACAACAATCGCTGGTACCTGCTGACCAACGGCACCTGGGCCTGGGGTTCGGCGCGCTACATCGAGAACATCGGCGCCGCGCCGAAGTGGTGCTGACCTCGCGTCACCCGCACACCGCCCGCCCGTGGAGCCCGGCCGCGTCGCCGTCGGCTCCGCGGGCGGGCGCGTGTCCGATAGGCACTGACAGAGGCAAAGGTGTGACATAAAGGAAATATCGCACACCTCTTGCTACGTTGCGGGGCATGACCGCAACGACGGCGGACGCTCCCCCGCCCGAGCTACGCCTGCCCAAGCGGCGCGGGGTGGAGCTCGCCCTCCTCGTCGGGGGCGTCCTGATCTCCGTCCTCGGCTACGCGGCGGTCGGCCTCGCCCACGACGGCGTCGTGCCCCCCGACGTCGCCGGGTACGGCGCCGGACTCGGCACGCTCGCGCTGCTCGCCCATGCCGCGGTCCGTTTCCGGGCCCCGTACGCCGATCCGCTGCTGCTGCCGATCGCCGTTCTGCTCAACGGGCTCGGCCTGGTGCTGATCTACCGGCTCGATCTGGAGACCCCGAGGGACCAGGCCGCGCCCACCCAGCTCGTCTGGTCCACGCTCGGCGTCGCGCTGTTCGCCGCCGTGGTGGTGCTACTGCGCGACCACCGGGTGCTCCAGCGGTACGCGTACCTCTCGGTCGCCTCGGCGCTCGCGCTCATGACCGTGCCGATCTTCTTCCCGGCGGTCAACGGGGCGAAGATCTGGATCCGGATCGGCGGACTCTCCTTCCAGCCGGGCGAGTTCGCCAAGATCCTGCTCGCCGTGTTCTTCGCCGCCTACCTGGCCGCCAACCGCAACGCGCTCGCGTACACCGGCCGCACCTTCTGGAAGCTGCAACTGCCCTCCGGCCGGGTGCTCGGGCCGATCGTCGCGATCTGGCTGCTGAGCGTCGGGGTGCTGGTGCTGGAGCGGGACCTCGGCACCTCGCTGCTGTTCTTCGGACTCTTCGTCATCATGCTGTACGTGGCGACCGGCCGGACCGGCTGGATCGCGGTCGGACTGCTCCTGGCCGCCGTCGGGGCCTTCGTCGTCGGCTCCTTCGAACCGCACGTCCACAGCCGGGTGCAGGACTGGCTGGACCCGTTCGCCTCGATCGACGCGGGGCAGGGGCCGGGCCAGCTCGCCCAGTCGCTGTTCGCCTTCGCCGCGGGCGGAATGCTCGGGACCGGGCTCGGCGCGGGCCACTCCATCCTGATCGGCTTCGCCGCCAAGTCCGACTTCATCCTGGCGACCGCGGGCGAGGAGCTGGGCCTGAGCGGGCTGACCGCGGTCTTCCTGCTCTACGCGCTGCTCGTGGCGCGCGGTTACCGGGCCGGGCTCGCCCTGCGGGACCCGTTCGGGCGGCTGCTCGCCATCGGCCTGGCGTCGATCCTGGCGCTCCAGGTGTTCGTGATCGCGGGCGGGGTGATGGGGCTGATCCCGCTGACCGGGATGGCGATGCCGTTCCTCGCGCAGGGCGGCTCCTCCGTCGTCACCAACTGGATCATCGTGGCGCTGCTGATCCGGCTCAGCGACGTCGCGCGCAGACCCCACCCGGAACAGGCCGAGACCGGCGTCATCGCGGCGGCCGCGGAGGAGGACCGGTGATCCGCTACATCCGGCGGGCCGCCGCCTTCTGTCTGCTGCTGCTGGTGGCGCTGCTCGTCAACGCGGCCCGGATCCAGGTCTTCGAGGCCGACGAGCTGGACGGCAATCCGGCCAACCGCCGCAACGCCATCGCCCGTTACGACCAGCCGCGCGGCAACATCCTGGTGGGCGACCGGCCCGTGACCGGCAGCAAGGAGACCGGCGAGCAGCTCAGCTTCGAGCGCACCTATCTGCACGGCCCGCTCTACGCCCCGGTGACCGGATACGCCTCGCAGACGTACGGCACCACACTCATCGAGAACGCCGAGGACCCCGTCCTGTCCGGTACGGACTCGGTGCTGGCGCCGCTGCCCTTCTGGAACGAGTTCACCCGGGGCCGGCAGCCGGGCGGCGATGTCGTCACCACGATCAGGGCGTCGATGCAACAGGCCGCGTACGACGGGCTGAGGGGGCGGCGGGGGGCGGTCGCGGCGCTGGATCCGTCGACCGGCGAGATCCTGGCGCTGGTCTCGACCCCGTCGTACGACCCCGAGCGGCTGTCGGGGACCGGTTCCGCGGTGACCGACGCGTGGGCGCGGCTGAACGCGGCCAAGAGTCTGCCGATGCTCAACCGGGCCATCCGGCAGACCTATCCGCCGGGCTCCACCTTCAAGATCGTGACGGCGGCGGCCGCCCTGGACGCGCGGGCCGCGACGGACGCCGACGCGCCCACGGACACCCCGTCGCCGTACGTCCTGCCCGGCACGAGGACGACCCTGCCGAACGAGGCGAGAGGCTGCGAGCGGGCGTCCCTGGCGGACGCGATCCGGGTCTCCTGCAACACGGTGATGGCCCATCTCGGGGTGGAGGTCGGCCTGGAGGGGATGGTGGAGACGGCGGAGGGATTCGGCTTCAACGACACCGGGCTGCGCATCCCGTCCGGGGTGGCGAGGAGCAACTTCGACACGGACATGAGCGACGACCAGCTCGCGCTCTCCTCGATCGGGCAGTTCAACACGACGGCGACCCCGCTCCAGATGGCGATGGTCGCCTCGGCGGTGGCCAACGGCGGGGATCTGCGCCGCCCCCATCTGGTGGACCGGGTGACCACCGACGACGGGGACACGGTCCGGCAGCGGGGGTCGGACCCGTCACAGCGGCCGATGAGCCCTTCGACGGCCGTGCAGCTCCAGCGGATGATGGTCGACGTGGTGGAGAACGGCACCGGGGCGAACGCGGCGATCGACGGGGTGAGGGTCGGCGGCAAGACCGGTACCGCGCAGCACGGCGTCGACAACTCCGGTCTGCCGTACGCCTGGTTCATCTCCTGGGCCCAGGCTCCCGACTCCGGCCGCCCGGCCGTCGCGGTGGCGGTGGTCGTGGAGGACGCCGCCGCCGACCGGGACGACATCAGCGGTGGCGGCAGCGCGGCCCCGATCGCCCGGGCCGTGATGGAGGCGGCGTTGGAGGAGTGACCCGCGCTCTCCTGGAGACTTGGGGGCATGACACGGAGACCGTCCGCGGTGGAGCGGGCCCTGGAGCGGATCGGCCGGCTGGATCCGGCGCTCAACGCGTTCGTCGAGGTCTGGCCCGACGAGGCGCTCGCCCGGGAACGCGAGGCCCTGGCGCGGCGACTCCCGCTGGGCGGTCTGCCGTTCGCGGTGAAGGGCCCCACCGGCATCCGCTCGTACGCGGCCCGTCGGCTGATCGCGGCAGGCGGGGTCCCGGTCGGCGCGACCTCCGTCGCCGGTCCCGGGACGGTCTGGCAGACCTGGGGCCGGGGCGCCCACGGGCGTACGGTCAACCCGTGGCGGGCCGACCGTACGCCCGGCGGTTCGTCGGCGGGCTCGGCGGTCGCGGTGGCGACGGGCATGGTGGAGCTGGCGACGGGCAGCGACGGGGCCGGGTCGGTCCGTATCCCGGCCGCCTGGTGCGGGGTGTTCGGGCTGAAGACGACGAACGGGCTGCTCCCCTCCCCCGACCGGTCGGGGCTGGCCTCGGCCGGGGTGCTGGCCCGGACGGCTGCGGATGCCGAGCGGTATCTCCGCCATGTGCTGGAGGGATACGAGCCGACCGCCGCCCCGGCTCTCCCGCTTCCCGCCGTGTACAGCGAGGACCTCGGCTTCGCGGACGTGGACCCGGAGGTGGCGGCCGTCGTCCGGGCGGCGGTGGGCCGGCTCGTCGCCGCGGGGACCGTACGCCTGCTGGACGCCGACTGCGCCCTGCTCGACCCGGTGCGGGCCTGGCAGGCGGTACGGGGCGGGGCACCCGGGGACCCGGAGGCGGCGGCGGTCCGGCGGGCGAACGACGACCGGCTCGATGACCTCTTCGCCGCCGCGCCCCTGTTGCTGACCCCGGTCACGCCGAATCGGCCGCACGGGCACGAGGGCCCGGGCGACCTCTATTCCACCGCCCTGACCTGGGCGTTCAACCTGAGCGGCCATCCGGCGGCCAGCCTGCCCGCCGGATTCACCGCGGACGGCTGCCCGGTGGGGCTCCATCTGGTGGCGGCACGCGGGGCGGACATCTCGCTGCTCGGAATGGCCCGCGCGGCGCAGAGCGTCTTGCCTACCGTGCCGCCATGACCTCTATCGGGACCGACCTCGGCCGCGGCACACACGAGCTGGCGCAGGTGAACATCTCACGCCTCCGATTCCCTCTGGATTCACCGCGGTTGAAGGACTTCGTCGAGGGACTGGACCCGGTGAACGCGGTCGCCGACGATGCCGACGGCTTCGTCTGGCGCCTGCGCTCCGAATCCGGGAACGCCACGGACGTCCCGGTCTTCGGGGACGACTGGATGATCGTGAACATGTCGGTGTGGCGGGACGTCGAAGCGCTCACCGGCTTCATGTTCGCCGGGCGGCACCGGGAGCTGATGAGCCGGCGCCGCGAGTGGTTCGAGCAGATCCGGGAGGCGATGACCGCCCTGTGGTGGGTGCCGGCCGGGGAACGCCCGACGGTGGCGGACGCCGAGGAGCGGCTGCTGCATCTGCGGGAACACGGCCCCACCGAGCGGGCGTTCACCCTGCGCGCCCGCTTCCCTGCACCGGCCGGGGTGCACTGACCGGCGCCGGGGCGGGGAGAGCCGCGGCCCGCGCACCCGGACCGCGACGGGTCAGCCGATCGGCCGGCGGATCTCCTCGCGGATCTCGGCGGTCTCGACCGCGGCCGCCTCCAGGTCGATCGCCGCAGGGTCCTCGAGGGCCGTCTCGGGACGGATGATCCCCACGGACGCCCCGGTGTTGTCGTCGCCCCAGGCGCACATCGGGATGTTCGCCCTGACGCCGTTCTGGTTCGACTGGAGCACCTGGCACTTCAGCGTGATGTCGTGACCGGCGGGGGTGAACTCCTTCGGGGGGACGGCGACGGTCGCGCCCTTCCCTTCGGCCCCGCCCTTCATCATCTTGCCGGGCATGGCCTCCGGCTTGGTGAACCGCCCGTACATCCCGGAGATCACCAGGGCTCCGCCCTTGGCCGAGCTGTACTGGCCGACGACCGCCTTCGCGTCCCGGACGGTGGGGTCGTACATGTCCTCGATCTTCTTGCCCTCGCCCGACGACAGGTCCTGGGCCAGGGTGAACTCGCCGTCCATCAACTCCTGTTGCAGGACGAGCTCGTACTCCGCCTCCGGGAACGCCGCGTCGGTGGCCTTCCCGAACAGCTGGGAGACACCGTAGGTGATTCCGCCCGCCGCCAGCACCGCGCCGGCCACGATCCCGACGACCAGTACGGCCCGCTTCTTCCGCGGCGGCTGCGGCCCCTGGGGCGGCCACCCGGCCGCGCCGGGACCGCCCCCGCCGGGTATGCCGGGCTGCTGCCCCCAGCCGGGCTGACCCCAGCCGCCCTGCTGGGGCGGCGCCGGGGGCTGCTGCGGGTAGCCGTAGGGCTGTTGCGGCGCGGAGCCCGGCGCGGTGGGCGGCGCTCCATAGGGGTTCTGGCCGTAGGGGTTCTGCGGGGACGGCGGCCCGTACGGGCCCTGCGGCGGGTGCGGCGGGGTGGTCATGCGCTCACCGTACGACACGTTTGCGAACGGAATTTCGACGTGTCCGACATCGGTACCAGGTCGAGAGCATCGGCCCCGAGCGGCCGGAGCCCTCGCGCCGCCCAGGGCCGTCGCCTCACCCCAACGGCTCGCGCCTGCGCAGCCAGCCCTCCGGCGCACCCGCCGTCCCCGTCGCCGCCCCGACCACGCCCCCGGTGATGGCGCACGTGGTGTCGACGTCGCCGAGGCCCTCCGCGGTCGCCCAGAGCGCCGCCTCCAGGTCGTCCCCGTGGCGGGTCGCGGTCCACAGCGCGAAGGGCACGGTGTCGTCGGCCCGGATGCGCTGTCCGTTGCCGAGGAGGTCCGCGGCCTTCCACGGCTCCGTGGTGAACGGCGTCCGCGCGGCGCGCCGCACTCCGTCGCGTACCGGCCCGTCGGGCGTGCGGTCCGCCACCGCGTCCAGCGTCAGTTCGCCGCGCGCCGAGAGCGCCGCGGCCACCGCGACGGCGACCGCGCCCGCGATGCCGTCCGGGTGGGCATGGGTGACCTCCGCCGACAGCGTGGCCTGCCACGCGACGTGGTCCAGGTCCTCGTGGAACCGGGCTCCGAGCGGTGCGACCCGCATGGCCGCGCCGTTGCCGAGGCTGCCGCCTTCGAAGAGCCCGGGGGCCAGGGTGCGCCAGTCGGCCGGGGCCTGAAGAAGTCGGGGCAGCAGGAGGTGCATGCCGTGGCCGTAGCCGCGGGCCTGGTCGGCGTCGAAAGCCAGGGCGTAGCAGAGCGCCAGGTGGTCCTGGTCGACGTGGCCGTGCTCGTCGAGGGAGCGGTTCAGCGCGAGGGCCAGGGCCGTGTCGTCGGTCCAGTGCCAGCGGGGCTCCGGCGGGGTGCGGCGGGCCCGGATCTCGTTCACGGCCTGCCGGGGCTCGCGGAAGAGCGGGAACCAGCGCTCCCCGAACGCGTCGCCGAGCGCGAGGGCTTCGAGGCTGCGGCGGGCGGCGGCGCGTCCGGCGGCGGTGGCTGCGGGCGGGTTCGTCGTCATGCCCGCATCGTGACCGCCGGGGCCCGGTGGCGTACATCCATTATCGGCCCGCGGGGCAGCGCACCGGCTCGTGCCCGGGACTTCGAGGAGGTCTGCGCCGACCTGGACGGCGGGCCGCCCCCTCGGCCTGCTCGGGCCGAGGGCCGCGCCCGGCACCGGGGGCCACGCCCCGCACCCGGGGAGGGTCCCGCACCGGTCCTGCCGCCGCCGCCGTACCGCGCCCCCTCAGGCGGCGTCGGCCGCGCCTTCCTCGATCGCCTCCGCGACCTCCGCCACCCGGGCCCCCTCCTCGACGGCGAAGCGTTCGCGGTCCAGTTCCTCCGCTATCTCCTCGTCCCTCGACATCAGCAGGTCGAGGTCGAGGTCGCCGAGTTCCAGGACGCCCATGTCGACGTACGCCTTCTGGAGCCGCGGGCCCCACAGGCCGATGTCCTTGACGCACGGGACGATCCGGCTGAACAGCAGCTTGCGGAAGAGCTGGAGGAACTCGGATTGCTCCGAGAGCTCCTTCGCCTCCTGCTTGCCGATGCCGAAGTTCTCCAGGACCTCGACGCCGCTGAGCCGGTCGCGCATCAGGTAGCAGCCCTCGATGACGAACTCCTCGCGCTCACGGAGTTCGGCGTCGCTCAGCTGCCGGTAGTAGTCGCGCAGGGCCATCCGCCCGAAGGCGACGTGCCGGGCCTCGTCCTGCATGACGTACGCCAGGATCTGCTTGGGCAGCGGCTTGGTCGTGGTGTCGCGGATCATCCCGAAGGCGGCCAGCGCCAGACCTTCGATGAGCACCTGCATCCCGAGGTAGGGCATGTCCCAGCGGGAGTCGCGCAGGGTGTCGCCCAGCAGCCCCTGGAGGTTGTCGTTGACCGGGTAGAGCATGCCGATCTTCTCGTGCAGGAAGCGGCCGTATATCTCGGCGTGCCGGGCCTCGTCCATGGCCTGTGTGGCGGAGTAGAACTTGGCGTCCAGGTCGGGGACGGACTCCACGATGCGCGCCGCGCACACCATCGCGCCCTGTTCGCCGTGCAGGAACTGGCTGAACTGCCAGGAGGTGTAGTGCGTGCGGAGCTCGCCCCGGTCCCTTTCCGTCATCTTCGCCCAGTGCGCGGTGCCGTACAGGGTGAGCGCCTCGTCGGGGGTGCCGAGCGGATCGGCGGGGTCGACCTCCAGCGACCAGTCGATGCGCCTGTTGCCGTCCCACTGCTTGTCCTTGCCCTTCTGGTAGAGGGCGAGGAGGCGTTCGCGGCCGTCGTCGTAGTCCCAGCTGAAACGGGCGGCTCCGGTGGCGGGGACCTGCCAGACCGGTTCGGCGGGCGGAGTGGTGTAGAGGTCATGGGTGGACACGGACGGCTCCTTCGCCTCGACTGACTCGACCTGATGGACAAGTTCCGTGACACCGACGGCAGTTGAGTGCGCGCGAGCAGGTGCACCGGCCGCCTCCCTGGCAGGTTCACACGTTGGTAGACGGCGGGTCAACAAGTCGTACGGAGTCGCACCCAAGGGATTGACGGCCTTGCTGACAAGCAGTCTCATAAGAGGTGACCGCCGGTAACTCCCGTTTCCGGCAACCCCCGTGTGAGGTGCTCCCGCCATGACGCCCGTCACCGCTCGCGATGTCACCGCGCTCCGCGACGCACTCGGTCCGCTCCGCGACCGCGAGCAGGTCGCCCTGCGGCTGCTCGAATCCTCGGCCAAGCACTCCTTCGACCCCGACACCGAACTGGACTGGGACGCGGCCGTCGAGGAGGGCAGGTGGTTCTGGCCGCCGGAGCTGCTCTCGCTGTACGGGACCCCGATGTGGGACCGGATGTCCGAGGAGCAGCGCCTGGACCTCTCCCGGCACGAGGGCGCCGCGCTCGCCTCGCTCGGCATCTGGTTCGAGATCATCCTGATGCAGCTGCTGGTCCGGCACGTCTACGACAAGCCGGTGACCAGCAATCACGTCCGCTACGCGCTCACGGAGATAGCCGACGAGTGCCGGCACTCGATGATGTTCGGCCGCATGATCGACTGGGGCGGCGCCCCGGCGTATCCGGTGCCGCGCGTCTACCACAACCTCGCGCGGGTCCTGAAGACCGTCTCCACCACCCCCGGTTCGTTCGCCGCGACCCTGCTCGGCGAGGAGATCCTCGACTGGATGCAGCGCCTGACCTTCCCGGACGACCGCGTGCAGACCCTGGTACGCGGGGTGACCCGGATCCATGTGATCGAGGAGGCCCGGCACGTCCGGTACGCCCGCGAGGAGCTGCGCCGCCAGATGGTGACCGCCCCGCGCTGGGAGCGGGAGCTCACCAAGGTCAGCTGCGGCGAGGCGGCCCGGGTCTTCTCCATCTGCTTCGTGAACCCGCAGGTGTACGAGAACGTCGGCCTGGACCGCCGGGAGGCCGTCGCCCAGGTGAAGGCGAGTGGCCACCGCGCCGAGGTGATGCAGTCCGGCGCGAAACGGCTGACCGACTTCTTCGACGACATCGGCCTGCTGAACGGCGTCGGCCGCCGGCTGTGGCGCAGCTCCGGTCTGCTGGCCTGAAAGCCCTGCGGACGGGAGGTGCGGTCCCCGGTGGCCTTAGGGTCGGTGGCATGACCTCCACCGCCGCAGTCCCGCCGCCCCGGGCGACGTACCGCAGGCTCAGCGTCGAGGAGCGCCGCGCCCAGCTGCTGCTCGCCGCACTCGGCCTCTTCGCCCACCGGGCGCCCGACGAGGTCTCGCTCGACGAGGTGGCGGTGGCGGCCGGGGTGTCCCGGCCGCTGGTCTACCGCTACTTCCCGGGCGGTCGGCAGCAGTTGTACGAGGCCGCGCTCGGCTCGGCGGCGGACGAGCTGACGCTGTGCTTCACCGAGCCGCCGGTCGGCCCGCCCACCGAGCGGGTCGCCCGGGTGCTGGACCGCTATCTGCGCTTCGTCGACGAGCACGACACCGGGTTCAGCGCCCTGCTGCGCGGCGGCAGCGTCGTGGAGACCTCCCGCACGACGACGATCGTGGACGGGGTGCGACGGGCGGCGGCGGACGAGATCCTGCGCCACCTCGGGCGGATGGGCGAGGCCGGGGAGCAGCCCGCCGGGCCGCGACTGCGGATGATGGTGCGCAGTTGGATCGCCGCCGTCGAGGCGGCCTCCCTGATCTGGCTGGACGACGGGAAGCGACCCGCCGCGGCCGAGCTGCGCGGCTGGCTGGTCGACCATCTGATCGCCCTGCTCGCCGCGACCGCCGCCACCGACCCGGAGACCGCGGCCGTGGTGAACGACCTGCTGGCCCTGGAGACCTCCGAAGGACCGGCCGGGCAGCTGGCGGTACGGGTGATTCCGGTCGTCGCGGAGGCGGCGCACCTGCTGCCCGCCGCCGCTGCGTCAGACTGACCGGGTGAAGAGCGAGAACACCCCTTTCCGAGGCGGCCCCCTGGACGGCCGGGTCCTGCCGATCCTGCTCGGCCCGACCGGCCATCCGCCGAAGTGGTACGAGGTCCCGGTGCCCTCCCCCGACGGCGGCCCCGCCACCGTGTACGCCTACCAGCGGGTCCCGGCCGGCTACACCAGACGCCTCGGGCTCCAGCGCGGCTGGGTGTACGAGTACGCCCCCGGGGGCCGCGAGCACCGCGCCCTCAAGTGGCCCTGGTCGAAGACTCCCACGAGCTCCCCGGGCCGCGACTGAGCGGCGGGCGGACGGCCCGTGGGGCACAGGCCCTAAGATCGACGGTCAGGCGCCGGAGGACGGGTCACCCGGTCGCCGTAGGACGGTCACAAGGGGGGTGCGCCATGGAGGCGCTGCGTCAGGACGATCCACGCCGCTTCGGTCGCTTCACCACGCTGGCCCGCTTCCACGAAGGCGCGAGCGCCGTGCAATACGTGGCGCGGGACACCGCGTCCGACGAGGTGGCCCTCATCACCGCCGCGCGCCCCGAGCTGGCCGCCGTACCGGCCTACCGCCGCCGCTTCCAGGCCGAGGCGCGCACCGCCGAACGCCTCGCGGGCGGCTGGGTGGCCCAGCCCCTGGAGACCGGCGAGGAGCCGGAGGCCCCGGCGGACGGGCCGGAACCCCTGTGGACGGCGGCGGCCTACGTCCCCGCGCTGCCGCTGGCCGAGGCGATCGGGATCGCCGGGCCGCTGGAGGAGCGGGCCCTGCGGATACTGGGCGCGGGCATCGCCGAGATCCTCACCCGGGTGCACGCCGCCGGTTCCGTGCTCCAGGGGCTGGCCCCCGGCACGGTGCTGCTGGCCGCCGACGGCCCCCGCCTCACCGCCTTCGGCCCGCTGGGCGCGGCCGCGTCGGCGCAGGCGCGGCCGGGCGGCCAGCTCTCGGTACGGCTCGGCTATCTGACGCCCGAGCAGATCGAGGGCAAGGAGGTCTCCGCCGCCTCCGACGTGTTCGTGCTGGGGCTGCTGCTGGCCTACGCGGCGACCGGGACGACCCCGTTCACGGAGGGCCCGGCCGAGGAGGCCGCCCGCCGGATCGCCGGGGACGAGCCCGAACTCGACGCCGTACCCGAGGCGTTGCGCGAGCTGATCACGAACTGCCTGGCGAAGGACCCGGCCGAGCGGCCCACCGCCGGCACGGTCGCCGCCGAACTGGCCCTGGAGGGCGCGGCGGGCCTCGCGCGGGGCGGCTGGCTCCCCGAACGGCTCGCGGCGGCGGTCGCGGACCAGGAAGCGCGGGTCCTGGCCCTGGAGGCACCGGAGGAGAGCGCGGAGGCGCCGGAGGAGGACGCGGAGGCGCCGGAGGAGAGCGCGGAGGCGCTGGGGAAGGACCGGCAGACTCCGGAGGAGGCCCTGGCTCCTGTCGCGGCGGCCCCGGAGCCCGGGGAAGGACCGGCGATCCAGGAGCCCGAGGACGCCCGGCCGGCAAGCGCGCCGTCGGTGGACGCGCCCGCCGCGCCGGTGGCGACCTCCGCGGCCCCGGAGCCCGCACGGAGCCCCGCGACCCGGGAGCCGGAAGACGCCCGACCTGAGGACGCCCGACCGATCGACGCGCCCGCACCCGCACCCGCACCCGATGAGCCCGTCGCCGCACCGGTCTCCTCGGGCGACGGGGACATCGGGGAGGACCGGGGCACCACCCGGTTCCTCAACACCGGGCCGCGGCCGCCGCACAACGACCGCCCGACGACGCAGCTCTCCCTCCCGCACGAGCTCACCGCGCCCCCGGCGATGTACCCGCTGCCGCCCGCCCTGCCCGCCGCACCCGCCGCGTCCACCGCACCCTTCACGCCCGCCGCCCCGCAGCAGCGGCCGGGCCATCCGCACGGCGGGCCCGCCCCGTACCCCGCGGCGGCGCTCCCTGCCGGACCCGGCGGACCCGGCGGCGCGGGCGGGGGCCCGATGGTGTCGTTGCCACTGCCTCCCGCGCCGGCGCCGGCGCCCGACCCCGCCGCGAGCCGCCGGACCCTGCTGACCGTCGCGGCGGCGGCCGTCGGCGGGCTGGTCGTCGGCGGCGGTTCGGTGGCCGCACTCGGGTCCGGGGACACCGCCGTGGCGACGGACGACAAGCCCGCGCCGAAGCCCCGCCGCACGCTCCCCGGGCAGCCCCCCGAGCCGCGCTGGACCTACGCGCACCCGGCCTCCGAATCGTCCCCGCTCACGACCGCCGTCTGGGGCGACAAGCTCCTCGTGGTGACCAGCGAGAGCCAGGCGAGCGCCGTGGACCTGCGCACCGGCAAGCGGCTGTGGCAGCGCGCGGACGGGGCGAAGGGGCAGGCCGCGCCGGCGGCGGGCGCCGAGCTGGTCTTCTTGGCGAGCCCGACGGAGTTCCTGTGGCTGTCGCCGAAGAACGGCAAGGTCGTGCACCGCGATCGCTACACGGACGCCTTCGCCGACCTGCCGGGCCTCGACGTCGGGCGGCTGGCCGGGAGTTCCGGGCCGGTCATCTGGTTCACCGGTTCGCACACGGTCACGGTGAAGGCCCCGAAGCCGAAGAAGGGCAAGAAGAAGGGCAAGGACAAGGAGGCCGTCCGGGCCTACTTCTTCGCGTACGACATCGTGCAGCGCAAGGAGTTGTGGCGGACTGCCGTGCCCGCGGGCCGCGCCCCGGGCACCCCCGCCTACCGGGTGGTCGTGGAACGCTCCGCCGACGTCCTCGTACGACAGGACGCGGCCAGCCTGACGGCGGCCGAGGTCAAGGCGGCCAAGAAGAAGGGCTCCGTCCGCTCGTTCGACCAGAAGACCGGCAAGCTGCTGTGGACCGAGCAGTACGGCGCGGCCTCCCCCGAGGCCGCCACCGCGGCCGACGAGGACGGATCGCTGTACGCGGCGGTCGGCAACGGCCTCCAGGCCTTCGAGGCGGACACGACGAAGCCGCTGTGGCGCGTCGAGGGCAGCGACGGCTCGGTGTTCGGCACCCCGCTGGTCGCCGGGCCCCTGCTCCACACCACCGAGCGCAGTCGGCTGGTCGGCGCGGTGGAACGGGAGAGCGGCCGGCTCGTGTGGCGGCGCTCCACGGAGGTGCCGGGCATCGGGAACGCCCCGTCGCTCACTCTCAGCGGCAGCGAGAAGACTCTGATCGCCTCCGACGCCGTCCAGGTCACGGCGTTCTCGGCGGCCGACGGCGAACGTCTGTGGAAGTTCCAGGACATCGGGTCGGCCGATCCGAAGGGGGCGACGGTGAGCACGGCGTACCGGACGCTCGCCGCCGGGGAGATCGTCGTCGTCCAGCGGGACAGGGCCTTCTACGGCTTCCCGGTGGCCTGAGGCCCTGCCCGCCCGCCTCTTTTCACCATCACCACCGCCGTCCGGGGGGTCCCCCGGACGGCGCGCCGACCGGTGCTTGCATCACCTGACACCACGTGACCGGATGATCGGATTCGCCCATTTATGGACGAGCCCGTAGCCGGGCTACGTCTCCGTCACGGAGGTGGTGTCGTGTCAGGCAGACTCCTGCGCGCGGTCTGCACGACCGCGCTGGCGGCGGCGCTCACGGTCTCCCCCGCCACCGCCTCGTCGGCCGGGCCGGGCCCCGTACCGTCCGGGGAATCCGTACCGCTCGCCGAGGAGACCGCGGGGGCGGCCCCCACCGACGCGGAGGCCGGCGAGGGCGCGGAGGGCACCGAGGATGAGCCCTCCGACAGAGCCGACCCGGACGCGGCGGAGGAGTCCTCCGGCGCGGACGATCCGGACGAGGTGGAGGACTCCGGCGGGGTGGACGCCGCGGAGGTCGACGCCGGGACCGCCCTCGGTGCGCCCGGGGCGACCAGGAGCGTCGCGGCCCTGCTGCGCGAGCTGCGGGCCCGCTACCAGGCGGCGGAGGAGGCGAGCGAGACCTACAACGCCACCGCCGAGAAGCTGAAGCAGCGGACCGCACAGGTGAAGAAGGTGAACGCGGACCTGGCGAAGGCGCGGTCCGCGCTGGAACTGAGCCGCGGGGACGCGGGGCGGCTGGCCCGGGAGCAGTACCGGGGGCGTACCGAGTTCTCCGCGTACCTCCGGCTGCTGCTGTCCCGCGACCCCCTGCGGGCCCTGGACCAGACCCATGTCGTGGAGCGGCTGGCCGCGAACCGCGCGGCCACGGTCGACCGGCTGACCGGCGACGCCCGGCGGACCGACCGGCTGGCCGCCGCCGCCCGCAAGGCGCTGGACCAGCAGAAGAAGCTGGCCGACCGGCAGAAGAAGCAGCGCGACGCCGTGCGCGGCGAGCTCAAGGAGATCGAGGGGCTGCTCGCGACGCTCTCCGAGGAGCAGCTGGCCCAGCTGGCCGGTCTCGAACAGCGGGGCGTGGCCGAGGCGCAGCGCGACCTGGTGGCTTCCGGAGCGCTCAGCTCCGCCCGGCCGCCCACCCGGCAGGGCGGCGACGCCGTCGCGTACGCGGTCCGGCAGATCGGCAAACCGTACGTGTGGGGGGCCGAGGGGCCCGATTCCTTCGACTGCTCCGGGCTCACCTCCCGGGCCTGGTCGGCGGCGGGGCGGACGATCCCGCGCACCTCGCAGGAACAGTGGAAGCGGCTCCCGAAGGTGCCGGTCTCCGCCCTGCGCCCCGGTGACCTGGTGATCTACTTCCCGAAGGCGACCCACGTGGCGCTGTACATCGGCAACGGCCTGGTGGTGCAGGCCCCCCGCCCCGGATCGAAGGTCAAGGTCTCACCGCTGGCGTCGAACCCGCTGCTGGGCGCCGTCCGGCCCGACCCCGGCGGCACCCCGCTGTCCGCGTACACGCTCCCGGAGCTGCCCGAGGGCGCACGCGACGGCGCGGACACCGGTTACGGCACGGACGCGGCGCCGGACGCCCCGTAGACCGGTACGGACAGAGCTCGGCGGCCGGACCGGCGGTGCGGGTCCGGCCGCCGAAGCGGTGGAGGGGCGGTCAGGCGCCGGTGAGCGAGGACAGGTAGGCGTTCGTCTTCTCGGGCTCGTAGAAGAAGTTCTCGAAGTCCGCCGGGTTGTTGAACCCGTTGGCGAAGCGGTCCGCGGCGGGCTGGAGCCGGCCTGCGGCGCCGATCAGGTTCAGCACGTGCTCCGGCGGGGCGCCGAGCATCGCGTTGGTCCACTTCGTGACGTGCTGCGCGGTCTCCCAGTAACGGTCGAACGTGGACTGCATCCACTCCGCGTCGAACTCCTTCCCGCCGTGCTCGATGATCGAGTCCAGGTACGCGTTCGCGCACTTGGAGGCGGAGTTGGAGCCCTGGCCGGTGATCGGGTCGTTGGCCACCACGACGTCCGCGACGCCGAGGACCAGGCCGCCGCCGGGCAGCCGCCCGATCGGCTTGCGGACCGTGGGGGCGTAGCGGCCGGCGAGGGTGCCGTTGGCGTCGGTCAGCTCGACCTTGGTGGCACGGGCGTACTCCCAGGGCGTGAACCTCTCCATGAGCTCCAGCGTCTTCGCCAGGTGCTCGGAGGGGTCCTTGATGCCCTGGAACGCGTCCAGCGGTCCGCCCGGGACGCCCTCCCAGAAGAGGATGTCGGCGCGGCCGGAGGTGGTGAGCGTCGGCATCACGAACAGCTCGCCGACACCCGGCACCAGGTTGCAGCGGACCGCGTCGAACTCCGGGTGCTCGGGGCGCGGGCCCATGCCGTGGACGTAGGCGACGGCCAGCGCGCGCTGCGGGGCGTCGAACGGCGAACGGGCCGCGTCCCGGCCGAACATGGAGACCAGCTCGCCCTTGCCGGCCGAGACCATCACCAGGTCGTAGGTGCGGGAGAAGTAGTCCAGGTCGGAGACCGCGGCCCCGTGGATGACGAGCTGGCCGCCGCGCTGGGCGAAGGTCTCCATCCAGCCGGCCATCTTCACGCGCTGGTCGACGGACTGGGCGAAGCCGTCCAGCTTGCCGACCCAGTCGACGGCGCGCGAGGAGTCGGGGGCGGCGACGGAGACGCCGAGGCCCTCGATCCTCGGGGCCTGGGACTCCCAGAAGTTCAGCTGGTAGTCCCGCTCGTGCTGGAGCGCGGTGTGGAACATGCACTGCGTCGACATGACCCGGCCGGTGCGGATCTCGTCCGCCGTGCGGTTGGACATCAGGGTGACTTCGTAGCCTCTGGACTGCAGGCCCAGGGCGAGCTGGAGCCCGGACTGGCCGGCTCCGACTATGAGTATCTTCCGCATCGCGGCTCTCCGTTGTCTCTGATTTCGAGGAGGTCCAGGGGGGCCACCCCGACAGGGCCTAGGCGGGGGTGGCGTCGAGAGCGTGGCCCACCAGGGCGAGCAGCGACTCGACGACCGTGATCCTGTTACGAGCGTCCATGATCACTATCGGGACCTGCGGGGGTACGGTCAGGGCCTCCCTGACGTCCTCCGCCTCGTAACCGGGCGTCCCCTCGAAGTGGTTGACGGCCACGATGTACGGCAGCCCGCAGCTCTCGAAGTAGTCGAGCGCGGGGAAGCAGTCCTCCAGCCGCCGGGTGTCGGCGAGGACGACCGCGCCGATCGCCCCGCGCACCAGGTCGTCCCACATGAACCAGAAGCGCTGCTGGCCCGGGGTGCCGAACACGTACAGGACGAGGTCGTCCTCCAGCGTGAGCCGGCCGAAGTCCATGGCCACGGTGGTGGTGGTCTTCTCGGGCGTCGCGGAGAGGTCGTCGGTCTCCTCGCTGGCCTGGGTCATCAGCGCTTCGGTCTGGAGCGGTGTGATCTCGGAGACCGAGCCGACGAACGTCGTCTTGCCGACGCCGAATCCGCCCGCCACCACGATCTTGGTGGCGGTGGGCGCGCGGGTGTGGTCGAGCTGCCAGGCCTGGAGGGACTCCTCGGCCTGTTCCCGGGGCCCCGGCTGGCGCGGGGCGAAGAGCGGCGCCTCAGAGACGGCGGAGTCCATTGAGCACCCTTTCGAGCAGTGCGCGGTCGGGCTGGCCGGTGCCGTGGCCGGTTCCGTACACGCGGATCTTTCCCTGGTCGGCCAAATCGCTGAGCAGCACCCGGACGACTCCGAGCGGCATCTTCAACAGGGCCGAGATCTCCGCGACCGTACGCATCCGGCGGCAGATTTCGACGATGGCCCGGAGCTCCGGCATGACCCGCGAGGCGAGGTTGCCGTTGGTGAGTTCGCGGCGCTCGTCGGGTGCTTCGAGGGCCGCGACGAACGTCTCGACCAGCAGGACGTGCCCGAACCGGGTGCGACCGCCGGTGAGGGAGTACGGGCGGACCCGGGCGGGGCGTTTGTCCGCCCCGCGGAGGGGGAGCCGGGGGGCGGGTTCTGCGGCGGCGGTGGTCACAGGGCGCTCTCCATCGATGTGCGCAGCTCACTGCGGAGTTCGGGGGTGAGTACGTGTCCGGCCCGGCCGACGAAGAGGGCCATGTGGTAGGCGACGATGCTCATGTCGCAGTCCGGGGTGGCGTGGACGCCGAGGAGGGAGCCGTCGCTGATCGACATGACGAAGACGCTGCCCTCGTCCATGGCGACCATCGTCTGTTTGACGCCGCCCCCGTCCATCAGCTTGGCCGCTCCTACCGTCAGCGAACCGATGCCGGAGACGATCGTGGCCAGGTCGGCGCTGGATCCCTTGGGGCCGTCCGACGGTCCGGCCGGCTTCGGGCCGTGATGGCCGGGGTCGGAGGAGAGCAGCATCAGGCCGTCGGACGAGACGACGGTGACGGAGTGGACCCCTGGCACCTCCTCCACGAGATTGCTCAGCAACCAGTGAAGGTTCCGGGCTTCGGTACTCAGCCCGAATGTGCTGGGCGCAGTCAACTGCGTGCCTCCTCGACTGTGTCCCCCGTCTCTTCGTTCCGGCCGTCCGCCCGGCCGCCGGTCTCGGCGGCCCGTGCGGTCCTTGCGTCACGTGCGTCCTGTGCGGCGCCTGTGGCGTGTGCGGTGGTGCTCTCGTGCCCCGTACGCCCGTCGGGTACGCCCCCGGGGCCGGCGACGGTGATGCCGCCGCTCCCGGCGATCTCCGCCTCGACGTCGCGCCGGCCCTCCTTCGCCGCCTGGTGGAAGCTGCCGAGGCGGCGGCGCAGGGCGTCCCGGTCGAGGCTGCCGGTGCGCCCGGCGGCGGGGGTCGCGTCGGGCCGGACCACCTTGGGGGTGCGCTTCGGCAGCCCCTTGTCCGTGATCCGTCCGGCCTCGGGCCGGCGGGGGCCGGGGACCGTTTCGGCGGGGGCCGCGGCCGCTTCGGCGTGGGGCGCGGGGCGGAACGAGGGCCCGTCCGGGCCTTGGTCTTCCGGGCCGGTCTCGGCCGGGCGCTCATGGCGGTCGGGGCCGATCGCGTACGGGTCGGCGGTGGCCGGAACGGCCGGGGTGTCGCCTGCCGCCGGGGCGTCGGGGGCCACGGGGTCGGCCGGGGCCGGGGGAGGCTTCGGGAGCCGGACCTGCAGGGTGATCTCGGAGTCCGACTCGGATTCGGTTCCGGATTCGGTTCCGGATTCGGTCCCGGCCCCGGATTCCGCTTCGGCCCCGGCTTCGGACCCGGTCCCGTGTTCCGCGACCGGCTGCCGCGCGTCCTGCTCCCGCTCCTGTTCCTGCTCCTGCTCCCCCGGCGGTACGGCGGTCGCCTCCGGGGCCTCGTCGAGCGCCGCGTTCTCGGCTGCCGCCTTCTGGCTCGCCGTCTCCTGGATCGCGTTCTCGCGGATGGTCCGCTCGGCGGCGACGATCAGCGGGTCGACGGCGGGCAGGGGCTCGACGGCCGCCTCGGGGGCGTTCTCCGCCCCGGGGTCCGACACGGCCTCGGGCTCGGGCTCGGGCTCCGGTGCCGGTACCTGGGCCTGGGCCGGAGTCGGTGCCGGGGTCGCGGTGGGCTCCGCTTCGGCGGGCTCCCCGGTCACGGGCGCCGCGAGCGGGAGCGGCGACCGGCTGGGCAGAGCGTTGGAGTTCGCCTCCGCCACCGAGCCCGGCAGGTTGAGCGTGGGCGCTTCACCGGGCAGCTGCACGGCGGGCGGCGAGGAGGCGGGCAGGGAGTTGGGAAGCAGAGCGCTCGGCAGGACGACGACGGCCGTCACACCACTCCCCTTCTGCTCGCGCAGCTGGACCCGTACACCGTGCCGGGCGGCCAGCAACGACGTGACCTGGAGGCCGAGTCCGGCCCCGGTCATGTCGATGTGCCGCTCCCCCGGCTCGAACGAGGCCGGGTCGGCCAGCCTGGCATTGAGCTCGCCCATCCGGACCGTCGACATGCCGATGCCCGCGTCCGACACCGAGAGCATCACCTCGCCGCTCTCCAGCAGCCAGCCGGACAGCTCGACGTGGGAGTCGGGCGGCGAGAAGGAGGTCGCGTTCTCCAGGAGTTCGGCGAGGAGGTGGCTGAGGTCGTCGGCGGCGAACCCGGCGATCTGGGCGTGCGGCGGCAGGGACTGGATGGTGACCCGCTCGTACCGCTCGATCTCGCTGACGGCAGCGCGCGCCACGTCGACCAGCGGGATCGGCCCGGCGTGGCCGTGGCCGTGCTCGGCGCCCGCGAGGACGAGCATGTTCTCGCTGTGCCGGCGCATGACCGTGGCCATGTGGTCGAGCTTGAACAGGGTGGCCAGGCGCTCCGGGTCCTGCTCACGCTCCTCCAGGCCCTCGATGACGCCGAGCTGCCGCTCGACCAGCCCGAGGGTGCGCAGGGAGAGGTTGACGAAGGTGTGGTTGACCGTGTTCCGCAGCTGTTCCAGCTGGGTGGCCAGCTCGGCGGCCCGTGTCTGGAGTTCGGCCCGCTGGGCGACGAGGGTCTCGCGGCCCGCGATCAGCTTGGACCGTTCGCCGGTGAGGCTCTCGACGCGTCCGCCGAGGTCCTGGTGGAGGGTGGTGAGCCTGCCGTGCAGGGAGTTCATCGACCGGACGACCTGGGCGAACTCGTCGTTGCGGCCGGTGTAGCGGACCTGTTCGGCGCCCTCGGGGTCCTCGGCGAGGCGCGCGGCGCCGATGCGCAGGACGGCGAGCGGCTGGGTGAGAGTGCGGGCGACGGCCGTGGAGACGCCGACGGCGAGCAGGAAACAGCCGCCGAGCAGGGCGATGCTCAGTTCGAGGGCGGTGACGTCGTCGTCGCGAATCCCCTCCAGGTGCTGGACCTGGCCGGTGGTCAGGGCCGACTCGACGCTGCGCATCCGGTCGACGCGGGCGGAGAGCGCGGCCTCCAGCTTCTTGGGGCTGATCCCGCGCTCCGCCTCCGAGAGTTCGGGGCGGTCGGTGAGGCGGGTGAGGTACTTCTCCGCGTTGTTGACCTGGGATCCGGTGACGGTGGCGGAGAGCTTGTCGCGGGCCTCCGGGTCCGCCGCCTGGTCGAAGTCGGCCAGCGCGGCCAGCTCCCGGACGCGGGCCTGCTGGGCGGCGGCGCTCAGCTCGTCGCGTTCGCGGCCGGCCCGGGTGTCGCCCTCGTCCCGGGTCGCCACGGGGAGCCCGGTGAAGGGGTCCGTCCGGGTGGTCGGCTCGGGGCTCGGCACGGCGAGCGCGGCGAGGAGGAGCCCGCGGGTGGCGGCGGCCTGTTCGGACGCGCCGCCGAGGGTGAGCGGGGCCCGGGTGGCGTCGGCGGCGCGCGGCGGGGTCTTCTCCGCCAGTTCGGCGGCGATGCCGTGCAGTTTGGCGATGACGTCGGAGTACGCCTGGTGCGCCTCCAGGGCGGAGCCCTTGCCGGTCAGCGCTTCACGGCGCAGTGAGGGAACCGTCGAGAGGTCGCGACGCAGGGCCGCGGAGGCCGCCTCGTGGATCTCGTCGATCTGCTGGTCGACGCGGGTGGTGCGGGCGGTGCGGTTCTTCGCGCCGTCGTCATCCTTCTCGTCACGGCCGTCGGCGATGTACGCGGTGACGGCGTCGCGCTCGTCGGCGAGGGAGTGCCCGAGGGTGACCGCCTGCTGGTTCAGCTCGGCGAGGGTGACCAGCCGCTGGGACTCGGTCAGATCGGTGGAGGCGCCGAGCACTGCGGGGGCGCCCGCCGCTATGACGATGACGCCGACGACCGCGACACCGGCGACCAGTCGGCTGCGCACCCGCACGGTCCGCCTGTCCGCGCCGGGCGCCGGAGGCGTCGCCCCGGAACCGTCGCGCGTCGTGCCCTTGCTCCGCGGCCGCTTCTTCTGCACCGGTGCTCGCAATCTTGACTCGTCCACCCTTGAAGCAGAGGTGACGCACGGTCACATGGAAGGGCGCCCCGCTCCTGGTACGGCTTCTGACCATTCCAGCGCTTTTGAGAGGGGGGCGCGCATCAACCGCTCCGCCACTCGAAGGAGTGAACATCACTCTTGAGTTGGCGAACAAGTCTCCCCTGACGCGCCTCTGACCATGCGTGGACCATGGGGTGGAACTTCCGCGCAGCCTTTGGCAGGATGCCCGCCCGCATCGGTCCGGAGCAGCCCCTTCCGGCCCGTGTGCCCGCGTTGACCTGCTAGTACAGGCCATTTCCGGTCGCGTGGGGAGATGGTGAAGGGCTCGTGCAGACTGGCGGCATGCGCATCGAACTCGCCACCGCGCCCGGAAGCCCCGAACGCCCCAACGAGGACTGGGCCTCCGGGGCCCTTCCCGCGTCCGGCCAGGGCGGTGTGCTGGTCCTGCTGGACGGCGTCACCCCACCACGGGGGGACGACGGTTGTGTGCACTCGGTCCCGTGGTTCACCTCCCGGCTGGGCGGCGCACTGGTGGAACTGTCCGGTTCCCGCGCCGACCTGACGCTGACCGAGGTTCTGGCCGAGGCCATCTCCCGTACAGCCGACACGCATCGAGTCACCTGTGACCTTTCTCACGTGCGTACGCCTCAGGCGACCGTGGTGCTGGCCCGTTGGGGCGAACGCGCGATCGAACACCTGGTGCTCTCCGACTCGGCCCTGCTGCTGGAGTCCCCCGACGGCACGGTCCGGGCGGTCCTCGACGACCGGCTGGACCGGCTGCCGCCGGGCTCGCTCGCCTCGAACGAGATCGCCGACGCCACGGTGCGCAACAAGGAGGGCGGCTTCTTCACCGCCGCCGCCGATCCGTCGGTGGCGGCGCGCGCGGTGACGGGCAGCACGCCCGCGGCCGGCGTCCGAGCCCTCGCCGCGCTCACGGACGGCGCGGCCCGCTGGACGGAGGTGTTCGGCGAGGGCGACTGGGCGGATGCGCTGGAGCTGCTGCGGAAGGCGGGGCCGCAGGGCCTGATCGACCGGGTGCGGGAGCTGGAGGACGCCGACGCGGAGGCCGGGCGCGTACGGCTGGGGCGCGGCAAGACGCATGACGACGCCACCGCACTCCTGGTGGAGCTGGGCTGAGCACGACGGGCGGCAGGGCGGTTCAGCTCTCGGCGCGGGCGTTCAGCTGGCGCAGGAGCCGGGCCAGCTCGGCGACCTCGGCCCGGTCCCAGTCGGCCAGCTTGCGCACGTAGCGCCCCCGGCGGGCGTCCCGGACGCTGCGGAAGCGGGCCAGGCCGTCGTCGGTGAGGTGGACGAGCCAGGCCCGCCCGTCGGCCGGGTCGGGTTCGCGGGCCACCAGCCCGAGGTTCTCCAGGGAGCGCAGCTGGCGGCTCATGGTGGCCTTGCCGACGCCGAAGTAGGCGGCCAGCTCGGTGGCCCGCTGCCGGCCCGCCGCCTCCAGACGGACGAGCAGGCCGTAGGCGGCGGGCTCCAGTTCGGGGTGGACCTCCCGGGCCATGTCGCCCGAGGTGGCGCGCGCCCGGCGCAGGAACACGGCCAGCTCGCGCTCCAGTGCCAGAAATTCATGGTCCACACCACTTCCGCCCGTCGCGCCCGGCTCCGGCTCGCTGTCGTTCCCGCGCACGTCAGTACCCCTCGTACGGTTTCCTGCCGATGAAAGTTTCCTCCGCGACCGGTCGACGCCGCAGTTCGGCCAGTATTTCGCAGGAGTAGACCAACGGCGGCGGTCCGGCCCTCTTCCGCACCCGGGTCTACGTGCGTAGCGTCGACCACGGCAGGGCTCATGACATGGACACACCATGTCCTGGGTCCGGCGCATCTCCGCACCCGCACCCCCGCCCTTCCCTGCGCCCCACCCCACCCCGGAGGCACGCTCATGCCCGCGCACAGATCCGGTACGCCCCAGACGTCCCGCACGCCCGGCGGGCCCCGCCGTCGGCGCCTCGCCGCCGCGGGCTCACTCCTGGCCGCCGTCGCCCTCCTCCTGACCCTGCCCGGCGCGGCCACGGCCGCCGCGGCCGACGACGCCCCCGCCCGCGGCACCGCCCGGATGGGACAGGGCGTCATCGAGCACGACGGACAGGGCGGCCTGCCGCGCGACTCCCGGGCAGCCCAGACCGAGGGCGTGGACGTCAGCAGCCACCAGGGCAACGTCGCCTGGGGGACGCTGTGGAACAGCGGCGTGAAGTGGGCCTACGCGAAGACCACCGAGGGGACCTACTACAAGAACCCCTACTTCGCGCAGCAGTACAACGGCTCGTACAACGTCGGCATGATCCGCGGCGCGTACCACTTCGCCACCCCCAACACCACGAGCGGCGCCGCGCAGGCGAACTACTTCGTGGACAACGGGGGTGGCTGGTCACGGGACGGGAAGACCCTGCCGGGCGTGCTCGACATCGAGTGGAATCCGTACGGCGCCCAGTGCTACGGGCTCAGCCAGGCGGCGATGGTCAACTGGATCCGCGACTTCACGAACACCTACCGGGCGCGCACCGGCCGGGACGCGGTGATCTACACCGCGACCAGCTGGTGGAAGGACTGCACCGGCAACAACGCGGGCTTCGGCGCCACCAACCCGTTGTGGGTGGCCCGGTACAACACGACGGTCGGTGAGCTGCCCGCCGGCTGGGGCTTCCACACCATGTGGCAGTACACCTCGACCGGCCCGACGGTCGGCGACCACAACCGCTTCAACGGCGCCCTCGACCGCGTACAGGCACTGGCCAACGGCTGATCCGGCCGGCCCCGCACCGACCGACCGCTCGACCGGCCCCGGCGACCGCATCCCAGGTCACCGGGGCTCTTCGCGGCCCCGACCCCACTATGCACAGCATGTATACGCGCTATGTATAGTCCTGGGTGTACCGCACACCTGTGCGGAATTTCCCCGCTCAGAGGAGTGATGTGTCGTGCCCGGAAAGATGCCGTCGTCCACCATCGGGTTGACCGCGACGCTGGTGACGGCGCTCACACTGACAGTGAGTGGCTGCTCCATGGACACCACGGCACCGGGCACGGCACGCGGCGAGGCGGCCTCCGACGCCAAGGGCTCGTTCGGGCCGGTGGACTGCCGCAAGGCCAAGTGCATCGCCCTGACCTTCGACGCCGGCCCGGGCAAGGACACACCGAGGCTGCTGGACATCCTGAAGGAGAAGAAGGTGCACGCCACCTTCTTCCTGCTGGGCAAGCACCACGTCATCAAGCACCCCGACACGGTGCGGCGCATCGAGGACGAGGGCCACGAGGTCGCCAACCACACCTGGACGCACAAGGTGCTGACCGACCAGAAGCCGGACGAGATACGCACCGAGCTGGAGAAGACGCAGCTGGCCATCGAGAAGATCACCGGCAAGAAGCCCCGGCTGATGCGCCCGCCGCAGGGCCGCACCGACGACGCCGTCTCGGACATCAGCAAGGACCTGGGGCTCTCCCAGGTGCTGTGGAGCGCCACCGCCAAGGACTACTCCACGAACGACTCCGCGCTGATCGAGAAGCGGATCCTGGACCAGGCGAGCAAGGACGGCATCATCCTGCTGCACGACATCTACAAGGGCACCGTCCCCGCCGTGCCCGGGATCATCGACGCGCTCCAGAAGGACGGCTACACCTTCGTGACCGTCCCCGAGCTGATGGCTCCGGCCGTGCCGGAGCCGGGCACGATCTACCGCCCCTGACCGGACCGGACCGGCACGGCACACGGGACGGCCCGCTCCCCCTTGACTCGGGGAGCGGGCCGCTCGCGGGCCGTGGCGTACGGCCGTTCCACCGTCAGGCCGCGGCCGGGAGCCTCTCCTCGGTCCTGGCCCCGGTCACGGCCACGGGGGCGGCCGACGCCGGGGCGAGGGCGATCTCCAGCACCTGGCGGACGTCGGCGACCGGGTGGACGTCCAGCTTCTCCAGCACCTCGGCCGGGACGTCGTCCAGGTCGGCCTCGTTGCGCTGCGGGATCACCACGGTGGTGATGCCCGCCCGGTGGGCGGCCAGCAGCTTCTGCTTGAGGCCGCCGATCGGCAGCACCCGCCCGGTCAGCGAGACCTCACCGGTCATCGCCACATCCGTACGGACGAGGCGTCCGGAGAGCAGCGAGGCGAGGGCGGTCGTCAGGGTGATGCCGGCGCTCGGACCGTCCTTGGGGATGCCGCCCGCCGGGAAGTGGATGTGCACACCCCGGTCCTTGAGGTCCGCGACCGGCAGCTCCAGCTCAGCGCCGTGCGACCGCAGGAAGCTCAGCGCGATCTGCGCCGACTCCTTCATGACGTCCCCGAGCTGACCGGTCAGGGTCAGCCCGGACGCCCCGGTCTCGGGGTCGGCGAGCGACGCCTCGACGAAGAGGACGTCACCGCCCGCCCCGGTCACCGCGAGCCCGGTGGCCACGCCCGGCACCGCGGTGCGACGCCCGGCCGGGTCCTGTGCGGACTCGGGCACGTGGTGCGGGCGGCCGATGAGGCCGCGCAGATCCGCGTCGGTCACCGCGAACGGCAGCTCGCGGTCGCCCAGTTCGTGCTGGGCGGCGACCTTGCGGAGCAGCCGGGCCAGGGCCCGCTCCAGATTCCGTACGCCCGCCTCGCGGGTGTACTCGCCGGCCAGCTTGCGCAGCGCCGACTCCTCCAGGGCCACCTCGTCCTTCTCCAGTCCGGCCCGCTCCAGCTGGCGCGGGAGCAGGTGGTCCCGGGCGATGACGACCTTCTCGTCCTCGGTGTAGCCGTCGAGGCGGACCAGCTCCATGCGGTCGAGCAGGGCCTCCGGGATGGCGTCGAGCACATTGGCGGTGGCGAGGAAGACCACGTCGCTGAGGTCCAGCTCGACCTCCAGGTAGTGGTCGCGGAAGGTGTGGTTCTGCGCCGGGTCGAGGACTTCGAGGAGGGCGGCGGCAGGGTCTCCCCGGAAGTCGGAGCCGACCTTGTCGATCTCGTCGAGCAGGACGACCGGGTTCATCGAACCGGCCTCCTTGATGGCCCGCACGATACGGCCGGGGAGCGCGCCCACGTACGTACGCCGGTGGCCTCGGATCTCCGCCTCGTCCCGGACACCGCCGAGCGCGACACGGACGAACTCGCGGCCCATGGCGTGTGCGACGGACTCCCCGAGGGAGGTCTTGCCGACGCCGGGCGGGCCGACGAGGGCCAGCACCGCGCCGCCGCGGCGGCCGCCCACCACGCCGAGCCCCCGGTCGGCACGGCGCTTGCGCACCGCGAGGTACTCGGTGATGCGTTCCTTCACGTCGCCGAGTCCGGCGTGCTCGGCGTCCAGGATCTCCCGGGCGCCGCGGATGTCGTAGGCGTCCTCGGTCCGCTCGGTCCACGGCAGTTCGAGGACGGTGTCCAGCCAGGTGCGGATCCAGGAGCCTTCGGGCGACTGGTCGCTGGACCGCTCCAGCTTCTCGACCTCCTTGAGCGCGGCCTCGCGGACGTGCTCGGGGAGATCGGCGGCCTCGACACGCGCCCGGTAGTCGTCGGACTCGTCATCCGGGTCGCCGTTGAGCTCGGAGAGCTCCTTGCGCACGGCGTCCAGCTGGCGGCGCAGCAGGAATTCGCGCTGTTGCTTGTCGACGCCGTCCTGGACGTCCTTGGCGATGGATTCGGCCACATCCTGCTCGGCGAGGTGCTCGCTCAGCCACTGGACGGCGAGCTTCAGCCGGGCGATCGGGTCCACGGTCTCCAGGAGCCGGACCTTCTGGGCGGTGGTGAGGAACGGCGAGTATCCGGAGTTGTCGGCGAGCGCGGAGACGTCGTCGATCTGCTGGACCCGGTCCACGACCTGCCAGGCGCCGCGCTTCTTCAGCCAACTGGTGGCGAGCGCCTTGTACTCCTTGACCAGCTCGGCGGCGGATCCGGGCAGCGGGTCGGGGGCGGCGGTCTCGAGCACGGTTCCCTCGACCCAGAGCGCCCCGCCGGGCCCGCTGGTCCCGGCGCCGATGCGGACCCGGTCGCGGGCCCGGATGAGCGCGCCCGGGTCGCCGTCCGACAGGCGTCCGACCTGCTCGACGGTGCCGAGGACACCGGTCCCCGTGTACGTGCCGTCGATCCGCGGGACCAGCAGCACCTGGGGCTTGCCCCCGCCGGGACGGGCGGCGGCCTGCGCGGCCTCCACGGCGGCGCGCACCTCGGCGTCGGACAGGTCGAGCGGCACGACCATGCCGGGCAGGACGACCTCGTCGTCGAGCGGCAGCACGGGCAGGTCGATCGGTGTGAACGCCTCGGACTCGTTAGTCATGATCTCCCCTTCGGCAGGCAAGTTGAGCTATGTCGACTCAATGCTCATGAGCCGCCGAATGTTCCCCATCACTTGTTTGCTCTGAGCGATCAGCCGCTTTCCGGCCCCGGACCGCCTCCGGGGACAGCACCGCGGGGCGGGCCACTGTTCCCCGCACCCGGAAGGAGGAACTCGCTGGCCTTCGCCCCCGGCGCGGGACAGGATGACGAACACCCACCGCTACGACCGGAGACCGGAGAGCCACACGATGCCCGCGATGTCCGCGCCGCACGCCCCCGACCCGATGCCGACGCGTTCCGCCGAGACCCCCGTCGTCCTCGACCGCCGCGAGGGCCCCTTCGGCGAAGTCGCGCTGCGGGAGCGCGGGGAGCACTTCGAGATCATCGCCAACGGCTGCTTCCTGATGGACACCTCCGACGGGCGCTCCGAGCGGCTGCTGATCGACGCCGCGCTGACCGCCCTGCCCGCCGGACGGACCGGCCCCTCGGTGCTGATCGGCGGGCTGGGCGTCGGGTTCTCGCTGGTGCGGGCCGCCGAGGAGGGGCGCTGGGGGAGGATCGTGGTCGTGGAGCGGGAGCAGGCGATCGTGGACTGGCACCTGGCCGGGCCGCTGGGCCGGATCTCCGGGCCGGCGCTGTCCGACCCCCGGACCGGGATCCTGCACACGGATCTCGTCGCCCACCTCCGGACCACCACGGAGCGTTACGACGCCCTGTGCCTGGACATCGACAACGGGCCGGACTGGACCGTCACGGAGGACAACGGAACCCTCTACTCCCCCGGCGGCCTGGCGCACTGCCACGACCGGCTGACCCCGGGCGGAGTGCTCGCCGTCTGGTCCGCGCAGCCGTCGCCGCCCTTCGAACGGGCGTTGCGGAATGCCGGGTTCAGCGGGGTACGGACGGAAGAGGTGGCCGTTGCCCGAGGTGTGCCCGACGTGGTCCATCTCGCACTTCGGGCGGCGTGAACCCCCTCCCGGTATGCGCGCACCGGCGGTGGCACGGGCCAACCGGCACAAGGCCGACGATCCGGCCGCGCGGTCGGCCTGAACTCGCACCTCCGGGGCAACACCCTGCGTAGCCGGAAGCCCTCCGCTGCCTTTACGCTGCTGACCGGCACACGGGATCACCCACGAAATCCACGAGCGAAAACCGTGCCTCCGGGGGAATGGCTCCCGCGAGAACGGGCAGGGGCGGGGCGATGGAACAGACACACACCACCCACAACGGCGTCGCGGCCACCCCGGGGGCTCAGCGCCGGGTGCTGGTGGTCGAGGACGACGCCACGATCGTCGACGCCATTTCCGCCCGCCTGCGGGCGGAGGGCTTCCTCGTGCAGACCGCACTGGACGGCCCTGCGGCCGTGGACGCGGCCGAGGCCTGGCAGCCCGACCTGATGGTGCTCGACATCATGCTTCCCGGCTTCGACGGGCTGGAGGTCTGCCGCCGGGTACAGGCGACGCGTCCGGTACCGGTGCTGATGCTCACCGCACGCGACGACGAGACCGACATGCTGGTCGGGCTCGGGGTCGGCGCCGACGACTACATGACCAAGCCGTTCTCCATGCGGGAGTTGGCCGCCCGGGTGCACGTGCTGCTGCGCCGGGTGGAGCGGGCCGCGCTGGCCGCCGTCACCCCGCGCAGCGGGATACTGCGTCTGGGTGAGCTGGAGATCGACCACGCGCAGCGCCGGGTCCGGGTGCGCGCCGAGGACGTCCACCTCACGCCGACCGAGTTCGACCTGCTGGTCTGCCTCGCCAACACCCCGCGCGCGGTGCTCTCCCGGGAGCAGCTGCTGGCCGAGGTGTGGGACTGGGCGGACGCCTCGGGCACCCGCACGGTCGACAGCCACATCAAGGCGCTGCGCCGGAAGATCGGCGCGGAGCGGATCCGTACCGTGCACGGCGTGGGCTACGCCCTGGAGACTCCCGCGCCATGACGCGGCCAGGGTCCGGACTGCGGCCCTTCTCGATCAAGGCCAAGCTCGGCACGCTCGTCGTGGTCTCGGTGTTCATCACCACGGGGTTGCTGATCGTCGCGTTGCGGACCCGTACGGAGTTCCGCTTCATCACGGTGTTCTCGGTGATCGCCACGCTGCTGATCACCCAGTTCGTGGCTCACGGTCTGACCGCGCCGCTGGACGAGATGAGAGCGGTGGCCCGGTCCATCTCGCACGGCGACTACACCCGCCGCGTGAGCGGCGCCGGGCGGCGGGACGAGCTGGGGGACCTGGCGCAGACGATCAACCGCATGGCGGACGATCTGGAGGCGGAGGACCGGCATCGAAAAGAGCTGGTCGCCAATGTCAGCCATGAGCTGCGCACCCCCATCGCGGCGCTCAGAGCCGTGCTGGAGAACGTGGTGGACGGGGTGTCCGCCGCCGATCCGGAGACGATGCGCACGGCGCTGAAGCAGACGGAGCGGCTCGGCCGGCTGGTCGAGACGTTGCTGGACCTGTCGCGGCTGGACAACGGGGTGGTGGCGCTCAAGGCCCGCCGTTTCGAGGTCTGGCCGTATCTGTCGGGCGTACTGAAAGAGGCCAATCTCGCCGCCTCCCACCGACGCCTGTCCTCGGGTTCGGGCAATCACTCCCGTACGGACGTCCACCTGCATCTGGACGTCTCGCCGCCGGAGCTCACCGCGCACGCGGACGCGGAGCGGCTGCACCAGGTGGTCGCCAACCTCATCGACAACGCGGTCAAGCACAGCCCGCCGCACGGCCGGGTCACCGTGCTCGCGCGGCGCGGGGACCGTCCCGAGTCCCTGGAGCTGGAGGTCGTCGACGAGGGGCCCGGCATCCCGGAGGCGGAGCGCCACCGGGTGTTCGAGCGCTTCAACCGGGGCCAGGCGCCCTCCCCGCACGGTCCGGGAAGCGACGGCGGTACGGGACTGGGGCTGGCCATCGCCCGCTGGGCGGTCGATCTGCACGGCGGCCGGATCGGAGTGGCCGAATCCGCGAAGGGCTGCCGCATCCAGGTCACCCTCCCGGGAATCCCCGAGCCGCGCGGTTGACGGCGCGCTTGACATAGGGTCGAACCGAAAGGGCACGTTCTCCTGTGTCCTTCCAGCACGGGACCCACGGGGATACGGTCGGATGAACGTATCCTCGGTCCCGCGTACCCGAAGTGCAGTGGAACCTCGCTTGTTTCCCGCCATTTCCTGCGCCGAAACCCGCCTTCTGATGTGATGTGCACGACGAAGCACCGGCCCGGCCTGCAAGGAACGGTTCGGGGGGCGTAGCCTTGATTTCCGCTGTCCATCACCTTGTGAAGCGGAAGAGGGCGGTTGCCGCCGTGTCGTCTCAGTCCCCCAGTAACTCGAGCATCTCGACCGACCAAGCCAGCCCGGGTACGAACCCGGCCGCTGCGTTCGGCGCCAATGAATGGCTCGTCGACGAGATCTACCAGCAGTACCTCCAGGATCCCAGTTCGGTCGATCGCGCCTGGTGGGACTTCTTCGCCGACTACAAGCCGGGTGCCTCCGGCACGGCGGACAAGCCCGTTCCCGGCGTCGCACCGGTGACCGAGGCGCCCGCCGCCCCGGCCGCGCCCGCTCCGGCGCCCGCTCCGGCGGCCGCTCCGACTCCGGCGAAGGCCGCGCCCGCGCCCGCTCCGGCGGCTCCCGCGCAGCCGGCCCCCGCCAAGGCCGCCCCTGCCCCTGCCCCGGCGAAGCCCGCCGCCGCGCCCGCCAAGGCCAAGGCCGACGATTCCACCGAGGCCCCGGGCGGCCCGGAGTACGTGACGCTGCGCGGCCCCTCGGCCGCCGTCGCGAAGAACATGAACGCCTCGCTGGAGCTGCCGACGGCCACCTCCGTCCGCGCGGTCCCGGTGAAGCTGCTCTTCGACAACCGCATCGTCATCAACAACCACCTCAAGCGCGCCCGCGGCGGGAAGATCTCCTTCACGCACCTCATCGGGTACGCGATGGTGCAGGCCCTCAAGGCCATGCCGTCGATGAACCACTCCTTCGCGGTGAAGGACGGCAAGCCGACCCTGGTGAAGCCGGAGCACATCAACCTGGGTCTGGCCATCGACCTGGTGAAGCCGAACGGCGACCGCCAGCTGGTCGTCGCGGCCATCAAGAAGGCCGAGACGCTCAACTTCTTCGAGTTCTGGCAGGCGTACGAGGACATCGTCCGCCGCGCCCGCATCGGCAAGCTCGGCATGGACGACTTCTCCGGCGTCACCGCCTCGCTGACCAACCCCGGCGGCATCGGCACCGTCCACTCGGTGCCCCGCCTGATGCCCGGTCAGGGCCTCATCATGGGCGTCGGCGCGATGGACTACCCGGCGGAGTTCCAGGGCACGTCGCAGGACACCCTGAACAAGCTCGGCATCTCGAAGGTCATGACGCTCACGTCGACCTACGACCACCGGGTCATCCAGGGCGCCGCCTCCGGCGAGTTCCTGCGGGTGCTGTCCCAGCTGCTGCTCGGCGAGAACGAGTTCTACGACGAGATCTTCAAGGCGCTGCGGATCCCCTACGAGCCGGTCCGCTGGCTCAAGGACATCGACGCCTCGCACGACGACGACGTCACCAAGGCCGCGCGGGTCTTCGAGCTGATCCACTCCTACCGGGTCCGCGGCCACGTCATGGCCGACACCGACCCGCTGGAGTACCACCAGCGCAAGCACCCCGACCTGGACATCACCGAGCACGGCCTCACCCTGTGGGACCTGGAGCGGGACTTCGCGGTCGGCGGGTTCGCCGGCAAGACGATGATGAAGCTCCGCGACATCCTCGGTGTGCTGCGTGAGTCGTACTGCCGCACCACCGGCATCGAGTTCATGCACATCCAGGACCCGAGTCAGCGCAAGTGGCTCCAGGACCGCGTCGAGCGCGCGCGTCCGAAGCCCGAGCGCGAGGAGCAGCTGCGCATCCTGCGCCGGCTGAACGCGGCCGAGGCGTTCGAGACGTTCCTGCAGACGAAGTACGTCGGCCAGAAGCGGTTCTCGCTGGAGGGCGGCGAGTCCGTCATCCCGCTGCTCGACGCGGTCATCGACTCCGCCGCCGAGGCCCGCCTCGACGAGGTCGTCATCGGCATGGCCCACCGCGGCCGGTTGAACGTGCTGGCGAACATCGTCGGCAAGTCGTACGCGCAGATCTTCCGCGAGTTCGAGGGCAACCTCGACCCGCGCTCGATGCACGGCTCCGGCGACGTCAAGTACCACCTGGGCGCCGAGGGCACCTTCACCGGTCTGGACGGCGAGCAGATCAAGGTCTCGCTGGCCGCCAACCCCTCGCACCTGGAGGCGGTCGACCCGGTCCTGGAGGGCATCGCCCGCGCCAAGCAGGACATCATCAACAAGGGCGGCACGGACTTCACGGTCCTGCCCGTCGCGCTCCACGGCGACGCGGCCTTCGCGGGCCAGGGCGTCGTCGCCGAGACGCTCAACATGTCGCAGCTGCGCGGCTACCGCACCGGCGGCACCGTGCACGTGGTGATCAACAACCAGGTCGGCTTCACCGCCGCCCCGGAGTCCTCGCGCTCCTCGATGTACGCCACCGACGTGGCCCGCATGATCGAGGCGCCGATCATCCACGTCAACGGCGACGACCCGGAGGCCGTGGTCCGCGTCGCGCGGCTCGCCTTCGAGTTCCGGCAGGCGTTCAACAAGGACGTCGTGATCGACCTCATCTGCTACCGGCGCCGCGGTCACAACGAGACCGACAACCCGGAGTTCACCAACCCGCAGATGTACACGCTGGTCGACAAGAAGCGCTCGGTGCGCAAGCTGTACACCGAGTCCCTCATCGGTCGCGGCGACATCACGCTGGAAGAGGCGGAGCAGGCGCTCCAGGACTTCCAGGGCCAGCTGGAGAAGGTGTTCGCGGAGGTCCGCGAGGCCACCTCGCAGCCCGCCGCCCCGCACGTCCCGGAGCCGCAGGCCGCGTTCCCGGTGACCGTGGAGACGGCCGTCTCCGCCGAGGTCGTCAAGCGGATCGCCGAGTCTCAGGTCAACATCCCCGACTCGATCACCGTCCACCCCCGCCTGATGCCGCAGATGCAGCGCCGCGCGGCCTCGGTGGACAACGCCACGATCGACTGGGGCATGGGCGAGACGCTGGCCATCGGCTCGCTGCTGATGGAGGGCACCCCGGTCCGGCTCGCCGGCCAGGACACCCGCCGCGGCACGTTCGGTCAGCGCCACGCGGTCCTGGTCGACCAGGTCACCGGCGAGGACTACACCCCGCTGCTGTACCTGGCCGACGACCAGGCCCGGTACAACGTCTACGACTCGCTGCTCTCGGAGTACGCGGCGATGGGCTTCGAGTACGGCTACTCGCTGGCCCGTCCGGAGTCGCTGGTCATCTGGGAGGCCCAGTTCGGTGACTTCGTCAACGGCGCGCAGACCGTCGTGGACGAGTTCATCTCCTCGGCCGAGCAGAAGTGGGGCCAGACCTCCGGCGTCACGCTGCTGCTGCCGCACGGCTACGAGGGACAGGGCCCGGACCACAGCTCCGCCCGCCCCGAGCGCTTCCTCCAGATGTGCGCGCAGGACAACATGACGGTCGCGATGCCGACCCTGCCGTCGAACTACTTCCACCTGCTGCGCTGGCAGGTGCACAACCCGCACCACAAGCCGCTGATCGTCTTCACCCCGAAGTCGATGCTGCGTCTGAAGGCCGCGGCCTCGTCCATCGAGGAGTTCACCACCGGCGGCTTCCGCCCGGTGATCGGCGACGCGTCGGTCAAGCCCGAGAACGTCCGCAAGGTCGTCTTCTGCGCGGGCAAGCTGTACTACGACCTGGACGCCGAGCGCGAGAAGCGCGGCGACACGGAGACGGCGATCATCCGGCTGGAGCGCCTGTACCCGCTGCCGGGTGCGGAGATCCAGGCCGAGATCGCGAAGTACCCGAACGCCGAGAAGTACCTGTGGGCCCAGGAGGAGCCGGCGAACCAGGGTGCGTGGCCGTTCATCGCGCTCAACCTGATCGACCACCTGGACCTCGGCGTCGGCGCGGACCTCCCGGCCCGCGAGCGCCTGCGCCGCATCTCGCGGCCGCACGGCTCGTCCCCGGCGGTCGGCTCGGCCAAGCGTCACCAGGCGGAGCAGACGCAGCTGGTCAACGAGGTCTTCGAGGCCTAGGACCACGCGGCAGCCGTACGAGCTGTTCGTACGCCACAGGGACCCGGTTCCGCGCTCGTCGCGGGGCCGGGTCCCTGGCGTATCCGGTGTATCCGGTGTAATCGGCGTTCCGGAGGCCGTCCCGGCCCTCGATATCCTGTGCGCATGTACTTCACGGATCGTGGCATCGAGGAACTGGAGAAGCGGCGCGGCGAGGAGGAGGTCACCTTCGAGTGGCTCGCCGAGCAGCTGCGGACGTTCGTCGATCTCAACCCCGACTTCGAGGTGCCGGTCGAGCGCCTCGCCACCTGGCTGGCCCGGCTGGACGACGAGGACGACGAGGACGCGTGACCCGCCCGTTCTAGTCTTCTGAGTCAGGAATTCTGTTCAGATATGAGGCGAGGCGTTCGAGGATCTCGTCCGCGGTCTTGGTCCAGACGTAGGGCTTGGGGTCTG
>NZ_JBIWLQ010000009.1:0-350339 GCF_044766265.1 Streptomyces sp. NPDC102283 | reverse complement strand
AGACCCCAAGCCCTACGTCTGGACCAAGACCGCGGACGAGATCCTCGAACGCCTCGCCTCATATCTGAACAGAATTCCTGACTCAGAAGACTAGGGCGTGATTCGAAAGTCCCGCCTGCTCGGCGGCGCCTGGCACTTCCCCAAGCTCTCGGCTTCGCTCGAGCAGGGGAGGCCCCATCCCTCGCCGCGTTGTCGGGATCACCCCGATACAGCCGGTAACGGGGCGACCCTCCGCCTTGCGATCGCACGCACCGGACGCCGCCGCGACGGCCGACGAGGAGAGCCGGACGTTCTGAGCCGCGCCAGCTCCGCGGCGCCCGCCGGATCCGCGGTCGGCCGCCGGTCCCGCGCAAGAAGGCCGAGCAGTTCCAGCGCCACGGGTTCCGGGAAGGGCGGGAGGGGGATCTCCAGGGCCGTGCCGTCGGCCAGGTCGGGGTGCGGACCCCGGCTCACCACGATGACCAGGGCGTCCCCGGACGGCGGAAGCAGGGGAGCGGCCTCGGAGACGTACCGCACGTTGTCCAGCAGCACGATCAGCCGCCGGTCGGCCGTCAGCCGGCGGTACTGCCGACAGCGGGCGTCGAAGTGCGGCTCCAGCGCCTCGGTGCCCGGGGAGGTCAGCAGTTGTCCGAGCACGTCCCCCGGGTCCGCCACGCCGCGCAGCCGGATCCGGTCGAGGCCGGTACGCAGATTCGCGGCGGAGACGGATCGGATCCCGCCATCGTGTCGGGCGTAGGGTCCGACGAGGACCGGATCACAGGAGACCGAGGGAAGAGGACGGCATGGGCGTCACCGCTCGCGAGCTCAACCGCTCCACGCTCGCCCGGCAGTTGCTGTTGCGACGCGAGCCGCTGGATGCCGCCGAGGGGGTGCGGCGCGTGGTGGCGCTCCAGGCGCAGCAGCCGGCCTCGCCCTACATCGCCCTCTGGAACCGGCTCGCGGACTTCGATCCGGCCGGGCTCGACACCGCGTTCTCGGATCACACCGTCGTCAAGGCGACGCTGATGCGGCTCACGCTCCATGCCGTGCACGCCGAGGATCATCCGGCCTTCCGGGAGGCCATGCATCCGGTGGTTCGAGCCTCCCGGCTGGGTCCCCGCTTCACCCGCTCCGGGCTGAGCGCCGAGGACGCCGACGCGCTCGTCCCCCGGCTGCTGGCGTTCGCGGAGCGGCCCCGGACCACCGCCGAGTGCGAGGCGTGGCTGGGCGAGCGGCTGGGCGCCCCGCCGGGTCCGGGCGCCTGGTGGGGGCTGCGGCAGTACACGCCGCTGCTCCACGCGCCCACCGCGCCGCCGTGGTCGTTCGGTCACCGGCCGTCGTACATCGCGCCGCGGACGAGCCCTCCGCGGACGGATCCGGCGGCGTCGGCCGCTTCGCTGCGGACGCTCGTCGTGCGCTATCTCTCGGGGTTCGGGCCCGCGTCGGTCGCGGACGTGGCGCAGTTCGCGATGGTCCGGCGGACCGGGGCGCGGGCGGCGCTCGCGGATCTGGCCGGGGAGCTGGAGCGGCTGGAGGGGCCGGAGGGCGAGGAACTGTTCGATCTGCCGGGCGCTCCGCGGCCGGACGCGACGACGCCCGCGCCGCCCCGGCTGATGGCGATGTGGGACAGCGTTCTGCTGGCGTACGCGGATCGAGGCCGGGTCCTCCCGCCCGCGTACCGCAGGGTTGTGATCCGTGCGAACGGGGACGTGCTGCCGACGCTGCTGGTCGACGGGTACGTGGCGGGGGTGTGGCGGCCGGTCGCCGGGGGTGTCGAGGCGGCCGCGTTCCATCCGCTGCCCGAGGAGGTCTGGGAGGGGCTCGCCGTCGAGGCCCGGTCGCTGACGGGGTTCCTGGCCGACCGGGAACCGGAGGTGTACCGGCGCTACGGCCACTGGTGGGACCATCTCCCGAGCGCCACCGTGCGGCTGCTGCCCGCCGGCCGGGAGAGGCGCCCGATCCCCGGTTCCGCGAACCAATGCTCTACAAGCCTGTAGATTACGGTCTGCGACCCCGTCAGGGATCCGGCTGACTCCACGTCCGCTCCGCCCCAGAGAAAGCAGCGACCATGTTCGGGATCGGCGAACTCACCCTCCTCCTCCTGGTGATCGTGGCGGTGCTGGCCGTGAAGAGGCTGCCCGATCTCATGCGGTCCGCCGGAAAGGCCGCGCGCATCCTCAAGAGCGAGAAGCAGGCGCTCAAGGACGAGGACGGCGGCCTGCCCAGGCCGGCCCCCCGCGTCATCCGCGGGGAGACGACCGAGCGGGACGCTCCCTAGAGGATGCGCTCGGGGGGTGTCGGCGGGTGCAGCAGTCGGGCGAGCAGGTCGTCCAGGCTGACCAGTCCGGTGAGCCCGCCCGCCCCGTCGCGGACGACGGCGATCGTGGCCCGCCGCTCGCGCAACTGCTCCACCGCGTGTGCGGCGGTGGCGTCCGGGGCCAGTTCCGGGACGGGACGGGCCAGGTCGCGGGCGAGGACGTCCCGCCCTGCGGCGCGGGCCACGAGGGCGTCCCGGGCGTGCACCGATCCGAGGACCTCCGCCCCGTCCCGTACCAGCAGGCGGGTGCGGTCGGCCTCGGCGGCGGTGGCCAGGATCCGGTCGAGTCCGGCGTCCGCAGGGACCGTCGCGATCCGTTCCACGGGGATCCGGAGCGCGGAGACCGGAGTCGCCGGTTCGGTCAGGGACCGGGTCATCAGTCCGGAGTCGCCCTTGCTGATCAGTCCGAGGCGCTCGGACTCCTCGATCAGGTGGGTGAGCTGGTCGCGATTGTGCACCGAGGCGAGCTCGTCGCGCGGGGTGACCCGGCACAGCCGCACGAGCGCGTTGCTGATCGCGTTCAGCAGCCGGATCAGCGGGCGCACGGCGCCCACCACGGCCCGGAAGGCCGGGCTCAGCAGCATCGCGGAGCGCTCCGGGTGGGCGATGGCCCAGGACTTCGGGGCCATCTCGCCGATCACCATGTGCAGGAAGACGACGACGATCATCGCCAGCGCGAAGGCGACGCCGTAGCTGAGGGCCGCGGGCAGCCCGAGCCGCTCCAGCAGCGGGTCCAGCTCGTGGGAGATCGCGGGCTTGGACACGGAGCCCAGGCCCAGGGTGCAGATGGTGATGCCGAGCTGGGCCCCCGCGAGCATCAGCGACAGCTCGCGCATCCCGGCGAGCGCGGCCCTGGCCCCGCGCTGCCCCCGGGCGGCGGCCTGTTCCATGCGGTGCCGCTTGGAGGCGACCAGGGCGAACTCGGCGGCGACGAAGAATCCGCTGCCGATCAGGAGCAGGACCGTCACGAAGAGCGCCATGGGGAAGCTCATGCCTGCGGCTCCTGTTCGGTGGGTCCGGTGGGTCCGACACGTTCGGTGGATTCGGTGGGTTCAATGCGGACGTACTCGGCGACGTGCCGGTCGAGGGTGCGCACCTCGATGCGGGCCGCACCGACGGCGAGCCGGTCGCCTACGGTGGGGAAGCGTCCGAGCCGGTCGATGATCAGCCCGGCCAGGGTGTCGTAGTCGTCGCTCTCCTGGGGCAGTTCGACGCCGGTGGCCTCCTCGATCTCGTCGAGGCGGCGCCCCGCGTCCACGATCCAGCCGGTGCCGTCGGCGACCGCGAGTTCGACGACGGTGTCGGACTCGTCGGCGATGTCGCCGACGAGTTCCTCGGCGATGTCCTCGTACGTAACGATCCCGGCCAGGCCGCCGTGCTCGTCCAGGACGACGGCGAACTCGTCGTCGCGCTCCCGCATCTGCGCGACCGCCGCCGGGAGCCTGAGGAGCTCCGGCAGCAGGAGGGGGCGGCGGGCCAGGGAGCCGACGGTGGTGCGCCCGACATCGGCCGCAGGCAGCCGCATCAGCTCCCGTACGCCCAGGACTCCGGCGGGGTCGTCCGGGTGGTCCCCGAGCACCGGGTAGTTGGAGTGCCCGTGCCGGGCGATCAGCTCGACGGCCTCGGTGGCGAGGGCGTCCCGGCGGACGAACGCCACGTCGGCGCGCGGCACCATCACCTCGCCCAGGTTCCGCTCGGAGAACTCCAGCGCGTGGTCCATGAGTTCGGCCGTGGCGGCCGGGAGTTCACCCTGTTCGCGGGATTCTCCGACGAGGTGGCCCAGCTCCTCCAGGGTCGCGCCGTGGTGGAGCTCCTCGACCGGTTCGATGCCGATGCGGCGCAGCAGCCTGTTGGCGACGCCGTCGAAGACGCGGACCACGGGTCCGACGATCCGCAGGTAGATCAGGGTGGAGGAGGCGAGGGACTTGGCCATGCTCTCGGGCACGGCCAGGGCGAGGTTCTTGGGGGCGAGTTCACCGAGGACCATCTGGATGACGGTCGCCACCACGAACGACAGCACCACGGAGATGCCCGAGACCAGGCCGTCGGAGAGGCCCGTACCGCTCAGGACGGGCCGCAGGAGGGCGGAGACCGACGGTTCCGCGAGGAAGCCGACGACGAGCCCCGTGACGGTGATGCCGAGCTGCGCGCCGGACAGCATGAAGGAGAGCCGCTCCAGCACCTTCACGGCGCGGGCGGCCCGCTTGTCCCCGGCGGCGGCCTCCCGGCCGAGGGTCAGCCGGTCGGCGGAGACGTACGCGAACTCCTGGGCCACGAAGTAGCCGGTCCCGGCGGTGAGGACGAACACGGCCAGCAGGCCGAGCAGGGCGGAGGTCATCGGTCACCCGCCCCGCGCGGGAGGCGGCGGGTGGCCCTGCCCGGGGCCGCGGGTCGGTGACGGTGGGGGTCGGGCCCCGAGGGGCCCGGACTGGCGGACAACGCGTGACTCCTGTCCGGCTGGGTTCTCCAGCCATGGGTTCGAGTGGGACGCACTCCGGCGGGAGGTGAGCACCCGGGCACGATTCTGCATGCCGGGCGGCTGGAGAGCCGCCGTCGACGGGGCCCGCGTTCCGCGGCTGATGAACTCTACAACCCTGTAGTGAAGGGCGAAGGGTGACGGGCACGGCTTCGCGTCTTCCGCGGGGCGCTCGGCCGCGGGGTGGCGCTCCGGCCGGCGGGCTACAGCGGTGTCGCCGCCTCCAGGACGAGGAACAGCGCGACGGCCGCGTTCAGCGCGGACAGCGCGGAGACGGTCGTCCCGGCCGCGGCGACGAGCGCGGCGACGCCGGCCGGGGTGAGGGCGGGGGGCCAGCCCCGGTCCGGCGGCACCGGGCCCAGGAGCGCCGCCACCCGCCTCGGCACCGGGCCCGCCGCGGCGAAGGCGGCGAAGGCCCTGCCGCCGGGCACCGGGCGGGAGACGAGCGCCGCCTTGCCGACCGCGCGCGCCGTCAGCCGGCGGTCGCCGGTGACCCGCGCCGCCTCCTCGTCCGCCCAGCGCTCGGTGCTGTAGACCAGGGCCCCGAGCAGCGGCCACAGCAGCGGGTTGACGCAGCCGGCCAGCCGGGTCGCGAGCAGCAACCGGTGGTGGCGTCCCGCCAGGTGGGCACGTTCATGGGCGAACAGCGCCCGGTGCTCGGCCGGTTCGAGGGAGGCGAGCAGCGCCGTGGAGACCATCACCCGCCCCGGGGAGCCGGGGAGCGCGTAGGCGTACGGGACGTCGTCCGGCAGCACGGCGACGTCGCCGCCCGGCAGGCCCGCGAGCGCCCGGTGGGCGCGTGCCCGGAAGCGGTAGTGGCGGTGGACGGTGAATCCGCAGGCGGCCGTCACGACGACGAGCGCGAGGATGGACGCCTTTCCCGCGAACGCGTCGTGCGGCACGGCCTCGCGGACCTCGGCGTCGGACCAGCCGTCGGGCAGCGGGTTGCCGGGCAGCTGGGCCGTGCCCACCACCACCAGCAGCCCGAGGCACACCAGGCTGCAGGAGGCGAGGATCACGGCGACGGTGGCCAGCAGCCGGGCCGCCCTGCGGGGGTGCAGGTGCTGTTCGGCCAGGCGCGCGATCGGCAACGCGGTCAGGGGCAGCACGAGGGGCAGGTAGACGAAGACGCCCATCGTCAGCGCTCCGGCCGGTCCGAGGGCGTCGCGGGGTCGTCGGGACCGCTCTCGGCGAGCAGGGCCCGCAGCAGGTCCTCGTCGTGCGAGGAGAGGACGGAGACGAAGCTGGAGAGCACCGCGTCGCGGTCGCTCTGCTTGTCGAGGAGCCGGCGCATCCGCAGGGCGGCGAGCCCCGCCTCGTTCGCCACGGGCTCCCACAGGACGGGGCGGCCCCGCCCGGTGCGCGTGACCGCCTGCTTGGCGTGCAGACGCGTCAGGATCGTGATGACGGTGCTGTACGACAGGCCCGCGCCGAGCCGTTCCACCACCCAGGCGGCGGTCACCGGCTCGCTCGCCCCGCCCAGCACCGACAGCACCTGGGCCTCCAGCTCGCCCTGGCCGCGCCTGCGGGCAGGCGATTCCCGCTCGCCACCGGCTCCTTCGGCGTCCACGGCCCGACCCCTCTCCTCGTCCGACCGCCCGGCTCTCTCCCGTTCGGCCGCCCGGCCGTGGCGCTTCGCCTGCCGGGCGTCGGGAAATCGTATCCAGCCGGTGGCGGCAGCGGCGACCGGCCGGGGCCGGGCCGCCCGTTTCCCGGCTTCTGGCTCCCGGCTCCTCACCGCCTGCCTCCCACCTCCTCACCGTGCCCACCACCCCCGCACCCTCCGCCCCTCCGCCCCTCTGGCCTCTGGCCTCTGGCCCCTGGCCCTCAAAATCTACAGTGCTGTAGATTTTCCCTGTAGTCGCAGCGCGTCCGCGCCGTCACCCGTGGCGTGGCCGCCACCACGTGAACACCCGTCACCGCACAAGGGAGAACATCATGGGCGTGAGCCTCGCCAAGGGCGGAAACGTCTCGCTGAGCAAGGAGGCCCCGGGGCTGACCGCGATCCTCGTCGGTCTCGGCTGGGACGTCCGCACGACCACCGGCACCGACTACGACCTGGACGCGAGCGCGCTGCTCTGCGACGAGGCGGGCAAGGTGCTGTCCAACGAGCACTTCGTCTTCTACAACAACCTCAAGAGCCCCGACGGGTCGGTCGAGCACACCGGCGACAACCTCACCGGTGAGGGCGAGGGCGACGACGAGATCGTCAAGGTCGACCTCGCCTCGGTGCCCGCGACCGTCGCCAAGATCGTGTTCCCGGTCTCGATCCACGACGCGGAGAGCCGGGGTCAGAGCTTCGGCCAGGTGCGCAACGCGTACATCCGGGTGGTGAACCAGGCGGGCGGCGCGGAGATCGCGCGTTACGACCTGAGCGAGGACGCCTCCACCGAGACGGCGATGGTCTTCGGCGAGTTGTACCGGCACGGCGCCGAGTGGAAGTTCCGCGCGGTCGGGCAGGGTTACGCGTCCGGCCTGAGCGGCATCGTCGCCGACTTCGGCGTCAGTCTCTGAGTCGCCGGGGTCCGGACGCGCAGGCCCTACCGTAGTCACCCCAGGCACACCCAGCCACCGAAGGCGGAACGATGACGATCAACCTCACCAAGGGCCAGCAGGTCAGCCTCACCAAGTCCGGCGGCGGCGAGCTCGGCGTCGTACGGATGGGGCTGGGCTGGAAGTCCGCTCCCCGTAAGGGATTCCTGGCGCGGCTGACCGCCCGCGAGATCGACCTGGACGCCTCGGCGGTGCTCTTCGCGGGCCAGGCCCCGCAGGATGTTGTCTTCTTCCAGCACCTGACCAGTGACGACGGTTCGGTCCAGCACACCGGGGACAACCGGGTCGGCGGGGCGGGCCAGGGCGGTGACGACGAGTCCATCGTCGTCGATCTGCGACGCGTTCCGGTCCATGTGGACCAGATCGTCTTCACGGTGAACTCGTTCACCGGCCAGACCTTCGAGGAGGTCGAGGCGGCCTTCTGCCGTCTGGTCGACGAGAGCAACGGCCAGGAGCTGGCCCGGTACACCCTGACCGGCGGCGGGCGGCACACCGCCCAGATCATGGCCAAGGTCCAGCGGTCCGGCTCGGGCTGGCAGATGACCGCGATCGGCGCGCCGGCGGACGGGCGGACCTTCCAGGACCTCATGCCCGCGGTCGCGCAGCACCTCTAGGAGCACACTCCGGAACACACCTCCGGAACGTCTCGAACGCCTCACCGGGCAAGCCGGCGGGGGTGCGCACGTGCCGCGTGCGCACCCCCGCGGTCCGGGGCGCAACACACCCACCACACAGGTGTCGGCACACCTGTGTCGACCGAGGGACAGCATGGGCAGCCCTTCCCGGCTCGGGGACGAGGACAGATCCGACTACGGACACGCGCTCGACGAGGTGATCGCCTCCCCGGAGTTCCAGCACCTGCTCGAACGCTCGGGTCTCCCCGGCGGCCGGCTGCGTGTCCGGGGCCTGGCGGCCGTGGCACGCACGACGTCCGCCGCCGACGCCGAGTACCGGCGGTACGCGGCCCTGCGGCGGCGGGCCCGGGGCGGTCGGCAGCAGGCCAGGGTGTCGCCGCTGTCCGGTCCGGGCGATCAGGAGCGGCCGGGGGCCGGGGTGCTCGCGGTCCTCGGAGTGCTGACGCCCGTGCTCGCGGCGGTGGCCACGGCGACGTTCCTGCTGCTGGGCTACGGTCTGCGACTCGTCGAGGCCCTGCCCGCCCTGGCGGGCACCCTCGTCGGCGTCGGCTGGTTCAGCCTGGTGGTCGCGGCGGTCACGGCCCTGGTCAGCGTCGTCGCCCTCTACCGCACGGCGGCGAAGCAGTCGGCGGTCGGCGCGGCGACCGTGCCCGACCGGCTCCCCGCCGTCGAGGACGCCCGTGAGGTGTGGCTCGCGGCGTTGCGCGAGCGGGGGATCAGGCCGTTCCTCCTCCAGGAGCTGGCCGACGCGGCGACGCCCACGCCGGACGCGGGCGAGGGGCACGGCTCCCGCTTCAGCTCACCGGCGTTCGCGGGGCCCGACTTCTCCGGTCCGGGGTTCGAGGGATCCGGCGGGACCGCACCCCTGCCGCCCGGACCAGGGAGGTCATGACCCGGGTGTCCTCGCCCATCTCCGGGTGCCACTGCACGCCGAGCACCAGGCTGCCGTGCCCGGGGAGTTCCAGGGCCTCCACGGTCCCGTCGGGTGCGTGGGCGGAGGCGACCAGGCCGCCGCCGAGCCGGTCGACCGCCTGGTGGTGGTAGGCGGGCACCACGGCGGTCTCCGGGACGGCGTCCGCGTACGCGGTGCCGGGCACGGGGGTCACCGGATGGCTGCCGAAGACGCCGGTGCCGCCGGTGTGGTCGTCCAGGTGCTGGTGCAGGGTGCCGCCGAGGGCGACGTTCAGGAGCTGCATGCCCCGGCAGATGCCGAGCAGCGGCACCTCCCGTTCGATCGCCGCCCGGATCAACGCCAGCTCCCAGGCGTCGCGTTCGCGGGCCGGGGGGCCGGTACGGGGATCGGCGACCGCCCCGTAGCGCGCCGGTTCGACATCCGCTCCCCCGGCGATCACCAGCCCGTCCAGGGCGGCGACGGTGTCCCGGGCCGCGTCCCGCGCGTCGTCGGGCGGCAGCAGCACGGCGAGCCCGCCCGCCGCCCGGACGAGGCGGGGATAGCCGGCGGGCAGCAGCACCGCCGGCATCTCCCACACGCCCCAGCGGGCCTGGTCCTGGTAGGTGCTGATGCCGATGACGGGCCGGGACATGGAACGGACTCCTTCGGGTCGGGTGATCACGCGGTCGCTGTCAGGGGACGGGCTCCCGCCCCGTACGCCTCCGAGAGGCGGGAGCCCGCCGCCCGGGCCGGCCGTCTCAGTCGCGGGCGAGTTCCGCCTCGGCCGCCGCCAGCGCGGCGAACTCCTCCTCCGGGGCCCCCGCGACCAGCCGGTGACGGCTGTAGAAGGCGAAGTAGGCCAGCGCCACCGCGTACACGCCGAGCGCGATGAACGCCGCGTCGCGGTCCACCAGGAAGGTCGCCACCAGGGCCGAGCATGCCAGAACGAAGGCCACGGACGAGGTCAGCGCGCCGCCGGGGGTGCGGTACGGCCGCGGCAGCTCCGGTTCACGGCGGCGCAGCACCAGGTGGGAGAGGGCCATGAGGGCGTAGCTGATCGTGGCGCCGAAGACGGCGACGTTCAGCATCCGGCCGCCGTTGCCGCTCCAGGCGGCGAGCGTGAACCCGATGACTCCGGGGATCAGCAGGCCGAGGTAGGGGGACTTGCGTCGGTTGGTGAGTGAGAGGAAGCGCGGCAGGTAGCCGGCCCGGGAGAGGGCGAACAGCTGGCGGGATCCGGCGAAGATCAGGGAGAAGAAGGAGGCCACCAGTCCGGCGAGGCCCGCGTAGTTCACGAAGCGGCTCAGGGCGGTCGGCTCGCCGGTGCCCTGGAGGGCCACCACGAGCGGGTTCCCGGCCTCCTTGATGGCGTTGGCCCCCTGGGCGCCGGTGGCGGAGATGAAGGTGATGACGGCCAGGAAGACCAGCACGACGAGCGAGATGGCCAGCGCCTTCGGCATCGAGCGCACCGGGTCCTTGGCCTCCTCGGCTGCGAGCGGTACGCCTTCCACACCGAGGAAGAACCACATGCCGAAGGGGAAGGCGGCCCAGATCCCGAGGAGGCCGAAGGGCAGCCAGGAGGAGGAGCCGAAGGCGGAGGTGTCCGCCGGGATGTCGTTGAGGCGGCTCGCGTCGAACTCGGTGAACGCGCCGACGGCGAAGATCAGCAGCGCGGCCACCGCGATGGCGGTCACCACCAGGCTGAAGCGGAGCGCCTCGCCGACTCCCCAGAGGTGGATGCCGATGAAGATCGCGAAGCAGGCGAGGTAGACGGGCCAGCCGGAGGTGAGGCCGAAGAGGCCGAGCGATTCGACGTAGTCACCGATGAACAACGCGATCGCGGCGGGCGCGAGGATGTACTCGATGAGGATGGCCGTGCCGGTGAGAAAGCCGCCCCAGGTCCCGAGCGCCCGCCGGGCGAAGCCGTAACCGCCGCCCGCCGTGGGCAGGATGGCGGAGAGTTCGGCCAACGCGAAGACCAGGCACGCGTACATGACGCCCATCAGGACCATGGCCGCGGCGAGTCCGCCGAAGCCCCCCTTGGACAGGCCGATGTTCCAGCCGGAGAAGTCGCCGGAGACGACGTAGGCGACGCCGAGCCCGGTCAGCAGGAGCCAGCCGGCGCTGCCCCGGCGCAGGGTCCTGCGGTGCAGATACGCGTCCGTGCCGGACACCCCCGGGCTCGCGTCTCCGGGTGGTCCGGCGGGTGTTTCGGTTCCCTGAGCCATGAGGCGCTCCAGATGTGTGTCGACGTCATCGTGGGAACTGCTTCGATCAAAGGTTCGTCGGCACACCTTTGTGGAACGTCGGGGGAACCGCAAGGGGCGCGCGTCAAAGAGTGGTCGCGGATTCGAGAAGTGGTGATGGAATCGCCTCGCCACCGGCCCCGGCGGCCCGCGGGGGGCGGCTCAGGCGAGGAAGCCGCGCAGCAGGGCGGCCGTGCCTCCGCAGTGCTCGCGCATCATCTCGCGGGCCGCGTCCGCGTCCCGGTCCAGGACCGCCTCGACGACGGCGGCGTGCTGCTGCTGGGAGTGCTCCAGGTTGCGCACCAGCAGCGGGATGCAGTCGAGCAGTTCGTTGAGGGTGGCCCGGACCGCGGCGTACTGGGCGGCGAGCGTGCGGGAGCCGGAGAGTTCGGCGAGCGTGAGGTGGAGCAGGGTGTCCTGGCGGCGGTAGTCCTCCAGCCGGGCGCCCTGCGTCGCGTCGAGCGCGGCCCGCAGCGCGGCCCCGCCGTCCGCCGGGAGCCCTTCGGCGCACAGGCCCGCCGCTCCGGCCTCCAGCACCTCGCGGAAGCGCAGGGTGTCCTCCACGTCGACGGCGGCGACGCGGCGACGCAGTTCGTCACTGCCGTCGAGGGCGGCGGTGCGCGGCAGGACGAACGTTCCTCCGTAGCGGCCCCGGCGGCTCTCGACCATGGCCTGGTCCTGGAGGACCTTGAGAACCTCGCGCAGCGTCACCCTGCTGATCCTGAGGTGCTGGGACAACTCGCGTTCGGAGGGCAGCCGTTCGCCGGGCGGGACCAGACCCAGGCGCAGAAGTTGGAGGACCTGCTCCAGCGCCTCCTCGAAGCCGTTGCCCGCGCGGACGGGTCGCAGCACGGAGTCCAGCCTGTCGGTCGCGGCGCCACCCCCGCCCCCGGTCGCGCCGGCCGCCGCCCCATCGGCCACGGACGGCCCCGCCGCTCCCGCCGCTCCTGCCGCCGGACGGGTGTCGTCCGCTCTTCTCCTCGTGGCCACTGGCGGATCCCCTTCCCAAGCAATGGTCCTCTGTCATACCTTAAGCCTCTCGGTTCACCCAAGGAGGCATCCCGTGGCAGACCGCACACCCCCGCTCGGCGTCGACGAGCTCCGCTCACGGGTCGCGGACGGGTCGATAGACACCGTGGTGCTGGCCTTCCCGGACATGCAGGGCCGGCTCCAGGGAAAGCGGTTCGCGGCCGGGTTCTTCCTCGACGAGGTGCTGGAGCACGGCACCGAGGGCTGCAACTACCTCCTGGCCGTGGACACCGAGATGCGGACCGTCGACGGCTACGCGATGTCCTCGTGGGAGAACGGCTACGGCGACTTCGGCATGGTCCCCGACCCCGCCACCCTGCGCCCCGTCCCCTGGCACGAGGGGACCGCCCTGCTGATCGCGGATCTCGCCTGGCACGACGGCAGTCCGGTCGTCGCGGCCCCACGTCAGATCCTGCGCCGCCAGCTCGACCGGCTGGCGGAGCTCGGCTGCACCGCCCAGGTGGGCACGGAGCTGGAGTTCATCGTCTTCCGGGACAGTTACGAGGAGGCCTGGGACCGCGACTACCGCGGGCTGACCCCGGCCAACCAGTACAACATCGACTACTCGATCCTCGGTACCGGCCGCATCGAGCCGTTGCTGCGCCGGATCCGCAACGAGATGCAGGAGGCCGGACTGACCGTCGAGTCCGCCAAGGGCGAGTGCAATCCCGGCCAGCACGAGATCGTCTTCCGCTACGACGAGGCGCTCACCACCTGCGACCAGCACGCCGTCTACAAGACGGGCGCCAAGGAGATCGCGGCCCAGGAGGGCGTCTCGCTGACGTTCATGGCCAAGTACGACGAGCGCGAGGGCAACTCCTGCCACATCCACCTCTCGCTGACCGACGCGGACGGCGCGAACATGATGGCGGGCGAGGGCGAGGGCGGCATGTCCGAGCTGATGCGGCACTTCCTGGCCGGCCAGCTCGCCGCCCTGCGGGACTTCTCCCTCCTCTACGCGCCCACCATCAACTCCTACAAACGCTTCCAGCCCGGCTCCTTCGCCCCCACCGCCGTCGCCTGGGGCGTCGACAACCGCACCTGCGCCCTGCGGGTCGTCGGCCACGGGCGCTCGATGCGCTTCGAGAACCGGCTGCCCGGCGGCGACGTCAACCCGCACCTGGCCGTCGCCGGACTGGTCGCCGCCGGACTGTACGGGGTCGAGCACCGGCTGGAACTGCCCGAGGCCTGTACGGGCAACGCCTACACCGGGGACTACGACCAGGTGCCGACGACCCTGCGCGAGGCCGCCGAGCTGTGGGAGGCCAGCCCCATCGCCAAGGAGGCGTTCGGCGAGGAAGTCGTCGCGCACTACCTCAACATGGCCCGCGTCGAACTGACCGCGTACGACTCCGCGGTGACCGACTGGGAGCTGCGCCGCTCCTTCGAACGCCTCTGACAGCCAGAAACCCTCCGCACCGCCACCAGCTTCCGTGATCGGGGTCCGTACGTGTCACCACCCACCCTGGACGTCCTCAACCCGGCGACCGCCGAGGTCGTCGCCACCGTCCCCGCGGCCTCCGCCGCCGACGTGGACGCCGCCGTCACCCTGGCCGCCGCGGCCCAGCGCCGCTGGGCGGCCGCCGCGCCCGCCGACCGGGCGCGCCTGCTGCGCCGCTTCGCCGTCGTCGTCGACGAACACATCGAGGAACTGGCCCGGTTGGAGGTCCGCGAGGCCGGACACACCATCGGCAACGCCCGGTGGGAGGCCGGCAACGTACGCGATCTCCTCGACTACGGCGCGGGCGGGGCCGAACGACTCCTGGGCCGGCAGATCCCGGTGGCGGGCGGCATCGACTTCACGCTCCTGGAGCCGCTGGGCGTCGTCGGGGTCATCGCTCCGTGGAACTTCCCGATGCCGATCGCCGCCTGGGGCCTCGCCCCGGCCCTCGCGGCAGGCAACGCCGTCCTCCTCAAGCCCGCCGAGACGACGCCGCTGACCGCTCTCCGACTGGCCGAACTCGCCCTTGAGGCCGGTCTTCCCGAGGGACTGTTCCAGGTGCTGCCCGGCGAGGGCCCGGTGGCCGGGAGCGCCCTGGTCGAGCACCCGGGAGTCGCGAAGATCGTGTTCACCGGCTCCACCCGGACCGGCAAGCACATCATGACCCGCTGCGCGGAGCGCGTGAAGCGGCTCACCCTGGAACTGGGCGGCAAGAGCCCCAACATCGTCTTCGCCGACGCCGATGTCGAGGCCGCGGCGGCGGCCGCGCCGATGTCCTTCCTGGACAACGCCGGTCAGGACTGCTGCGCCCGCACCCGGATCCTGGTCGAGCGTTCCGTGTACGACCGCTTCCTCGACCTGCTCGTCCCGGCCGTGTCCGCCGTCGTGGTGGGCGACCCGGCCGACGAGAGGACCCAGATGGGGCCGCTGATCTCGGCCGTCCAGCGGGACCGGGTCCGGGGGCTCGTCGACGGCGGCCGGGGAGCCGACGGCGGCCGGGCCATCCTCGGAACAGCCCCCGAGGGACCCGGGTTCTGGTACCCGCCGACCGTCCTCACCGGGGTCCCGCCCGAGGCGCCGGTGGCCGTGGAGGAGGTCTTCGGGCCCGTCGCGGTGGTCCTGCCGTTCGAGGACGAACAGGACGCGCTGCGCCTCGCCAACGCCACCGACTACGGACTCGCCGGCTCGGTCTGGACCCGGGACGTCGGCCGCGCGCTGCGCGTGAGCCACGGGGTCCGGGCGGGAAACCTCTCCGTCAACTCGCACTCCAGCGTGCGCTATTCGACCCCCTTCGGCGGCTACAAGCAGTCGGGCCTGGGCCGCGAGCTCGGCCCGGACGCGCTGGCCGCCTTCACCGAGACCAAGAACGTCTTCATCAGCACGGAGGCCTGAGCACCATGACCGACACTTCATCCGTCTGCCGCCGCCTGGTCGGCCGCACCGCCGTCGTCACCGGAGCCGGCAGCGGCATCGGCCTGGCCACCGTCCGGCGGCTGGCCGCCGAGGGCGCGCACGTCGTCTGCGCCGATGTGGACGAGGAGAGCGGCAAGGCGGCCGCCGAGGAGGCGGGCGGGCTCTTCGTGCTTACCGACGTCACCGACGCCGGCCAGGTCGACGCCCTCTTCAGGGCCGCGTTCGACGCCTGCGGCTCGGTCGACATCGCGTTCAACAACGCGGGCATCTCCCCGCCCGACGACGACTCCATCCTGGACACCGGCCTGGAGGCCTGGCGGCGGGTGCAGGAGGTCAACCTGACCTCCGTGTACCTCTGCTGCAAGGCGGCGATCCCCTACATGCGCGAGCAGCGCAAGGGCTCCATCATCAACACGGCGTCCTTCGTGGCCCGGATGGGCGCTGCCACCTCGCAGATCTCGTACACCGCGTCCAAGGGCGGGGTCCTGGCGATGTCGCGCGAGCTCGGCGTGCAGTTCGCGCGGGACGGGATCCGGGTCAACGCCCTGTGCCCGGGTCCGGTCAACACCCCGCTGCTCCAGGAGCTGTTCGCGAAGGACCCGGAGCGGGCCGCCCGGCGTCTTGTGCACATCCCGGTCGGCCGGTTCGCCGAGCCGACCGAGATCGCCGCCGCCGTGGCGTTCCTCGCGAGCGACGACTCCTCGTTCGTGAACGCCACGGACTTCCTGGTCGACGGCGGGATCGCCGGGGCGTACGTCACCCCGGTCTGATCCCGGCGGTCCGGGGACCCCGGCGGCCGGACCTCCCCCGGCCGCCGGCCGCGGTTCAGCCCGGGACGGCGGCCGGATCACCCCTCAGGCGCCGGGCGCGGAGCACCAGGAGCATCTCGAAGCGCTGGTCCGGTTCGTCGATGGCGTCGCCCCACAGCTCGCGGATCTGCCGCAGCCGGTAGCGGGCCGTCTGCGGGTGGATGCCGAGGCGGGCGGCCACCTCCGGGGCGCCGCCGGGGGTCTCGATCCAGGCGAGCAGCGTCTCGGCCAGGCGCCGGGCCTGGGTCGGGCCGAGGCCGTCCAGCGGGGCGAGGCAGCGGCGGGCGGACGCGTCGATCAGCTCCTGGGCGGGGAGCAGCAGCAGTTCCTCCGTCCGCTCGGTGCAGTACAGCACCTCGCCCTGCGGCAGCAGGTCCTTCTTGATCAGCTGGACCGCGGTCTCCGCCCAGCGCAGCGAGGTCGCCGCGGCCGCCAGCGGGACCGCCGGGCCGATCGCCCCGGACCAGCCGGCCGTGGCGCGCCGCAGGATCTCCGCACGGCCCGCCGTGTCCGGGTCGGGGATGACGATGCGCGGCTGCTCGCTCTCCATCTCCAGCAGGATGCCCTGCCCGACCGCCGGGGCCACGGCCTCGCGGGCCGGGCGCATGAGCACGCCCACGGCGATCGTCTCCGGGAGTTCCCAGCCGATGCGGGCGGCCCGCTCGGACAGGGCCACGGACACGTCGCCCCGGTGTTCCACCAGGAGGAGCTCGATCAGCTGGCGCTGGAGGCGGAGCCGTTCGCTCGCGCGCCGGGCCGCCGCCTCGGCGTAGCCCCGTACCGACTGTTCCACGAGCCCGTCCAGATACTCGAATCCCGATTCGGCCAGCTCGTACATGGCGGGCGCGGGAATGTCGGCCTGCTGGCCGATCTCGGCGAGCCTGCGCCAGGTGAGCCGGACCCCGAGGCGATAGATGGCCTGGAGCGCGTCGAGGCTGCGGCCCTCGAGCCCCTCGCCGCGCCCGAACTCCTGGAACATCTCCGGCGGCACCCGTGGGTGCGCGCCGGCGGTGAGGTTGTGGACGAAGCCTTCGATGGCGCGGTGGATTCCGACGAGGGCCAGCGGCTCCCCAGACTCGTCCTCGACCAGGTGCAGATAGGGATATTCCTGGCGAATCTGGTACAGGATCGTCTGAGCGAGCTCAGGCGCCTCGGCCCGGGCGATCGCCTCGAAACGGTCGAGCTTCGACCGGGGGACGTCCTGCCAGGCCGGGCGGGTCACGGAGCCGCCGGGGCGGTGTCATAGCTGATCAGAGGCGTATTGGGCTGGTCGGGAGTGGCGTCGAGCAGTGCCACGGCACCGACCGCCGCGCCAACGGCGAGCGTGGCGGCCACCAGGACGGTGACAGCGGCGGCGATGAGTCTGCGCATAGTTCGGGTCAGCTCCTTGCTGGAGGCGATCCCCACCCCGTCAGCCGGGCCCCTCCGGCTGGGACACAGTGTCGACAGCACATTGACATTCCGTCAAGGGCTTGCTTACTGTTCACGCCAATCAAGGGCTGACCGGCCCGGGCCCGTGCACCTCCGCGAAGAGATTTCGACCCAGGAGTGCCCGGATGCGCCACAACGCTTCACCCTTGTCGCTTGTCCTGCTGGGGGCAGGGGTTTTCCTGCTCGTCCTCGCGCCGCTGCTCGTCTGGTACGTCCAGCCGCACGCCAAGCGCACCCCCATCGACATCGACACCACCACCGTCTTCACCGGAACGGGCAGCTATTTCGACACGTCCGAGGTGGAGACGGTCGACGGCAGAACGATCACGATCACGCGGCAGGTGCGCGGTGACGTGGCCGACAGCGAGAAGAGCGGCAACGCCGTGTGGGACGTCTCCACCTCGGTCGACCACCAGGACACCCTGCCCGCCTCGGACCCCCGTGACGCCCTCCAGTGGACGCTGGAGCGCTGGGTGACCGACCGGGTCACGAACGAGCCGGTCCACTGCTGCGAGGAGTCCCCGACGTTCGACGGGGAGGCCTATCTCAAGTTCCCCTTCGACGTCGAGAAGCGTTCCTACCGCTGGTGGGACGGCACGCTCGGCGGGGCGGTGCGGCTCTCCTACGCCGGTGAGCAGGAGGTTCAGGGCTACTCCGGCCTGCTCTTCAAGGGCGAGGTCGAACCCACGAAGACCGGGGTGCGCCAGGTGCCGGGACTGCTCGTGGGGAAGAAGAAGATCCCCCAGGTGCTGGCCGAGGAGTGGTATTCCAACAGCGGCATCGAGCTGGTGGTGGACCAGCGCACCGGCCGCATCATGAACGCGGCGATCGGCCCGAGGAAGACGCTGCGCGCCCCGGGCTCCGAGAAGGACGCCGTCGTGCTCCTGGAGAGCAAGCGGGTGGAGTTCACCGAGGAGACCCAGCTCAAGCAGGTCGAGCTGGCGTCGGCGGACAGCGACCGGCTGGCGATGCTCGGCACGACCGCGCCGGCCGGGGCGGCGGGGCTGGGCGGTGTGCTCGCGCTGGCGGGCGTCGTGCTCGTCGTCCGTGGCCGCCGGACGGAGCCGGAAGCGCCGAACACTCACATGATGACGATTCCGCACACCTGAGTTACCGGCAAGTTGTTGCACCGGTGAGTAGCCGGGCGCGTACCCGTGCCGAAAACTGTCTATCCCCACCAGAGCACGGCCCCCCGGTCTCGTCCCCGTCCGCCCCTCTCCTCTTTCACTTCGTCATCACCCTCATCACCTCTTCTCCCTCATCACTCTTCTCGATCCCTCGCCCCGCGGCCGGCTCCCCGGCCCAGCGCACCCCTGTCCCGGCCCCCCGGTACGTCCCCGCTCCGAGCGGCCCTCGCCCCGAGGGCCGCTCCCCGGAGTCCCCGTCCCCCGAGCCGAGTTGGAGCACCCATGCCCCAGCACGTCCCTCCCCCACTGCTTGACGCCGTCGCGCGCCCGGGTCAGAGCCCGGCGCCCGCCACGGTCCCCGCGACCCCGAGACGTATCGTCTTCCTCGCCCATCGCGACCTGGGCAATCCTGCCGCCGGCGGCTCCGAGCTGCTGGTCGACCAGCTCGCCCTGGGTCTCACCGAGCAGGGCCACGACGTCACGCTGCTGTGCGGCGGACCGGCCGCCCGACGGCCCTACCGGGTCGTCTCGGCCGGCTCCACGCTCGGGCACTACGTCGGCGCGCGGTCCGCGTTCGCCCGGCAGATCGGCTCGTGCGACCTGCTCGTCGAGGTCTGCAACGGCATGCCGTACCTGGCCCCCCTGTGGCACCGCGGACCCACGGTCTGCCTGGTCAACCATGTGCACACCGACCTGTGGGACATGCGTTTCCCGACGCCGGTGGCCCGTGCCGGGCGCAAGCTCGAACACTGGGCGCTGTCCCGCGCCTACCGCGACCACCTGATGATCGCGGTGTCCCCGTCCACGGCGGGCGCGCTGCGCGAACTGGGCGTGCCCGACCGACGGATCCGGGTGGTGCACAACGGGGTCCAGGAGCCGAGCCCGCAGGGCGAGCGGTCCGACACACCGCTGTTCGTGGCGCTGGGCCGGCTCGTCGACTACAAGCGGATCGATCTGCTGCTCCAGCTCTGGGAGCGGGTCCGACCGGTCACCGGCGGCCGGCTCGTCATCGTCGGTGACGGCCCCGAGCGGGCCCGGCTGGAACAGCTCGCCGGTCCCGGTGTGGAGTTCGCCGGTCATGTGACCGAGGCGGAGAAGCACCGGCTGCTCTGCGCCGCGTGGATGCTGCTGCACCCGGCGGCCGTGGAGGGGTGGGGTCTGGTGGTCACGGAGGCCGCGGCCCGGTCCACCCCGACCCTGGGCTTCGACGTGCCGGGACTGCGCGACTCCGTCGAGGACGGTGTCACCGGAATCCTCGCCCCCGGGTCGTCGTCCTTCGCCGCCTCCTGGTGCGCGCTCGCGCTGGACGACGGGCGGCGCGAGGCGATGGGCAAGGCGGCCCGCGAACGGGCCGCCGACTACCGGTGGACCGCCAGTGTCCGCCGGTTCGCCGCGGTCGCCGCCGAGGCGACCGCCGGCGCGGGCGCCGGGGCCGTAGGCGGCCCGAGCGCCCCGGTGATCGGCGCGAGCGCGTGAAGGACCCCTCGTTCCGGCGGTCGGCCACCCTGTTCCGCGCCTTCCTGCGCGAACAGGGCGACCCCGCCACGGCCTACACCCTGCTGGCCCGCGACGCGGCCGACCAGGTCGAGCGGCACGGCCCGCTCCGCGACCAGGTCGTCGTGGACATCGGCGGCGGCGACGGCTACTTCACCCGCGAGTTCCGGCGGCGCGGCGCGCACAGCTACCTCTTCGAACCGGACCCGGCGGAGATCGGCCCCGGGCAGCGCGCGGACACCGTCGTCGCCGACGGCTATCTGCTGCCGCTCGCCGACGGCGCGGCCGACGTCTGCTTCTCCTCCAACGTGCTGGAGCACGTCGCCGATCCGCACACCTTCCTCAGCGAGATGGCGCGGGTGACCCGCCCCGGCGGCCTCATCTACGTCTCGTACACCAACTGGCTCTCCCCGTGGGGCGGCCATGAGTGGGCGCCCTGGCACTACCTCGGCGCCGAACGCGCCCGGAGCCGCTACGAGCGGCGCACCGGCGGTCCGGCCAAGCACCGGCTCGGCGAGAACCTCTTCAAGATCGGCGTCGGGGAGACCCTGAGCCACGTCCGGAGCCGCTCCGACGTGGCCGTCGTCTCCGCACGCTCACGCTACTGGCCCGTCCTTCCCCAGCTCGTGCCGCGCATCCCCGTCCTGCGGGAATTCGCCACCTGGAACCTCCTCCTCATTCTCCGGCGGTGTTCATGACCAGCGCTGTCCACCCACCCCGGTCCACGGCACCGGAGGGCGCGGGTCCCGCGCCCTCCGGTCCCGCCGACGGACCGCCCACGCCCCGTTCGCGGCGGTGGCTGCTGGGCTTCTGGGCCGCCGTGTTCGCGGCGTTCCTCGCGGTGTCGCCCGGCCGGATGACGTTCGACACCAAGCTCGGCGTCGTCGTGGACCCCTGGCGCTTCCTCGGCGACCTGGGCGAGCTGTGGCACAGCCGGGCCGGGTTCGGCGGGATCGCCGACCAGTACGTGGGCTACGCCATCCCCATGCTGCCGTACTACGGGGCCGCCGACCTGCTGCACGTACCGGTCTGGCTCGCGGAGCGGCTGTGGCTGTCGCTGATCGTGGCGACCGCCTTCTGGGGTGCTCTCCGGCTGGCGGAGCGGCTGGCCGTGGGTTCCCCGGCCACCCGGCTGCCGGCCGCGGTCGCGTACGCGCTGTGGCCGACGTACACCATCGTCGTGGGATCGACCTCGGCGGCGGCCCTGCCGGGCGCCCTGCTGCCGTGGGTGCTGCTGCCGCTGACGAACCCGCGCCTCGCGCCGAGGATCGCGGCGGCCCGCTCCGCGCTGCTGATCCCGCTGATGGGCGGCGTCAACGCCGCGTCCACGCTGGCCTCGCTGCTGCCGGTGGGGCTGTACCTGCTGTCCCGTCCCGGCGGGCCGCGCAAGCGCGCCCTGCTGGCGTGGTGGATCCCGGGCGTGATCCTGGCGACCGCCTGGTGGATCGTTCCGCTGCTGCTGCTGGGCACCTTCGGCGAGAACTTCATGCCGTACGTGGAGTCCTCGTACACCACCACGACGACCATGTCGGCGACCGAGGTGCTGCGCGGCGGCGGGAACTGGGTCGGCTATCTGAACTTCGGCGAGGCCTGGCTGCCCGCCGGCTGGACCGTCGCCACGGCGACCGTCACCATCCTGGGCTCGGCGCTCGCCGCCGCCCTGGGCCTGGCGGGGCTGGCGCGCCGTGATCTGCCCGAGCGCCGCTGGCTGGTGCTGACCGTGCTGAGCGTCGCGCTCATCACGCTCGCCGGCTACGGCGGTGCGCTGGGCGGGCTGTTCCACGGGACCGTGCAGGACTGGCTGGACGGCTGGCTGGTGCCGTTCCGCAACATCTACAAGTTCCAGACGGGGCTGGCGCTGGCGCTGGCCCTGGGCCTCGCGCACCTCACCGCGGTGGCCTCCGTCGCCGCGGCGGCCCGTGGCGGCGGGCGCGCCCGCCGGCTGGTGCCGGTGATCGCCGCCGCGCTCGTGCTGCCGGGTCTCGCCTGGCCGTACGTCAACGGCTCGATCCTGCAGACCGGTTCGTTCCAGCAGCTGCCCACGTACTGGGAGACGACCGCGAGCTGGCTGAAGAAGAACGCGGCCGACGACCGCGCCCTGGTGGTCCCCGCGACCGCGCACGGCATCTACACCTGGGGCTCCCCGATCGACCAGCCGCTCGACGTGCTGGCGAACTCGCCCTGGGCGCAACGGGATTACGTGCCGTTCGGCACGCCGGGCAACCGGCGGGCGATGGACGCCGTCGAGCAGGCGCTGACCACCGGCGGCGAGGTCCCCGGACTGAGCGAGTACCTCAACCGGGCGGGGCTGCACCATGTGGTGGTCCGCAACGACCTGGATCCCGACCAGTTGGGGTACGTCCCCACGACCACGGTGAAGCGCACCCTGGAAGCGTCCGGGTACCGGCGCGTGACCGGATTCGGTCCGGTGATGACCGGCGGCCGGATCGCGGCGGACACCCCCGTGCAGGTCGAGGGCCTCTATCCGCGGCAGCGGGCCGTGGAGATCTACGAGCCGCCCGCCGGGACGGAGCGTACGGGGCGGGCGACCACGTCCCCGGTGGCCTCGACGGCCGTCGTGAGCGGCGGGCCCGAGTCCCTGCTGCCGCTGTCGGCGAGCGGCGCGCTGAAGGGCCGGCCGGCCGTGCTGGCCGGTGACGCGCACCCGGGTCTGGGACGGCCGTCGCTGTACGCGGCGGGCGACGGGCTGCGGCGTGCCGACACCCGGTTCGGGCTGGTCAACTCCAACACCTCGTACACCTACACCGCCGATGAGCGCAACGCGGTTCGGGCCGCGCAGGATCCGGACCGGAGCCCCCGGCAGATCCTGCCGTCGTCCGGCGCGGAGCACCAGACGACGGCCGTGCTGCGCGGCGCCAAGAAGGTCAGCGCCTCGTCGGTGGGCAACTGGCTGTTCCACCTGCCGCAGTACGACCCGGTCAACGCCTTCGACGGCAACCCGGACACCGGCTGGGCGGAGGGGTCCCCGGGCTCTCCCGAGGACGAGTGGGTGCGCATCGACTTCACCGCTCCGACGGAGCTTCCGGGCTCGCTCCAGGTGACGCCGCTGCCCAGCGCGAACGTGCGGGCAGCACCGACCGTCGTCCGGGTCGAGACCGAGCGGGGCCACAAGGACAGCCCGCTGAAGCCGGACGGATCGGCGCAGACGGTGGCCGCGCCCGCGGGGCAGGCCTCCTGGCTGAAGGTGACGATCCTGGAGTCCCAGCAGGGGCGTCCCGGGCTCACCGGCGCCGGTTTCACCGACATCGCGATCCCCGGGGTGCAGGTGACCCGGATGCTGGAGCTGCCCTCCGACGCGCCCCGTGAGGGCGCGGACTCCACGGTCTACTCGCTGCGGCGGGGCAGCGACCCGGGCGGCCTGTCGTCGGTGGCGGCCGAGGTCGGCCTGCACCGGCAGTTCACGGCCCGGGAGGCGGGCCCGTACAAGGTGTCCGCGAGCGCGGTGCCGGTGCCCGGCGAGGACCTGGACAAGCTGCTGTTCGAGCTGACGGGCGAGCGGGACAGGATCGAGGTGAGCGCCGACTCCACCGCACGGCTGGGCACCAACCTCAGTCCGCGCAATCTGACCGACGGTGATCTGACCACGGCCTGGATCGCGGGCGAACGCCCCACGCTGCGTCTGTCCTGGCCGGAGAAGAAGGAGGTCGGGGAGATCGTCTTCGCGGCGGCCGGCGGTCTGTCCACCCGCCCCGAGCAGGTGCAGATCAGCTCCCCCGACGGCACGGCGGTGGCCTCCGTGGACGAGAACGGCATGGCCCGCTTCTCGCCCATCAGGACCGACCGGATGGACATCACCATCTCGCGTCAGGCTCCGCTGACCGTCCACAACCCGGTCGCCGACGACCAGTTGCAGCTGCCGGTGGGGCTGAGCGAGGTCTACATCCCGGCCCTGGAGGAATACCGCTCGCCGCAGCCGAAGCCGGACAAGAAGTTCAGCCTGGCCTGCGGAAAGGGTCCGGTCCTGTCCGTCGGCGGTACGTTCCTGGAGACCCGCGCCGAGGGTCTGGTGCGGGACCTGACGCAGCGCCGCCCCATCGAGGTCACGCCGTGCACCGAGGGCGGCACGGTGGAGCTGGCCGCCTCGTCCACCACGGTCGAGGCGGGTGACGCGGGGCCGCTCGCCATCACGGACGTCACGCTGAGCAACGGAACCTCCGAGGCCGCGGCGGACACGCCGCGTCCGGTGGACGTCGAGCGGGGCGACGGCGACCGGCGCACGATCGCCGTCGGCGCGGGCGAGGCCTCCTACCTCCAGATCCACGAGAACCACAACAAGGGCTGGAAGGCCACCCTGGACGGCAAGGAGTTGACGCCGCTGCGGATCGACGGCTGGCAGCAGGCCTGGCTGATCCCGGAGGGCGAGGGCGGCAAGGTCACCCTGGAGTACGAGCCGGCCCGGATCTACCAGGTGGGGCTGATCGGCGCGGGTGTCCTGCTCCTGGCGCTCGTGGGGCTCGCGTTCGTGCGCCGACGGGGAGCCGAGCCGTACGCGGCCGGGGAGCAGCCCGTCGTGCCGGGTCCGGGGCTGGTCCTGGGCACCGTGGCGCTCACCCTGGTGGGGGTGGTGATCTCGGGGCCGCTCGCCCTGGTGGTGCCGGTCCTCGCCGTACTCGCCCACTTCCGGCCGAGGCTGCTCGCGCCGGTCGCGTTCGCGGCGATGGCCGCCGCGGGTGTCGTCGCGGCGGTGGGCACCGGGGAGACCACGGCGGCGGGCGAGGGCGCGTTCGGTGCGACGGCCCAGTTCCTCGCTCTGGTCGGCCTGTTCGCCGCACTGGTCACGGTCGGACGCGAGCCGCTCGGCAGGCGGGCCGCCGGGGGCCGGGGCACGGCCGCCGCGGACGGCGGGGCGCCCACGGTTCCGGCGCAGGCCACCGCCACCGCGGGCCGGACGGTGTCCACCGACCCGAAGCGTCCGCAGGGAACTCCGCCTCCCGCGCCCGGAATCGGGTACGGGTCCGCCTCGGGCTCGGACGAAGGGGACGGCGGTGACGGCCCGACGCAGCAGCCCGGCGGTCAGCAGCCGCCGCCGTCCCGTCCCGGAGGGGCCACCTGATGGCGACCACGCAGCACCCCCGGGCGCGGGGCGGTACGCCCCGGCCCGGGGCCCCGGGCCGGGTGCCGTTCCCGGTGGTCGACGAGGTGGCCCGGCACTGTGCGCAGGACGCCGAGCCGAACACCGTGCACATCGAGATCCATCTGCCCGGCCGGGTGGACGAGGCGCGGCTGCGCGCCGCGTTCGCCGAGGCGCTGGCCCGGCACCCCCGGGCCCTGATACGGGAGCGCCCCCGTTCCCCGTTCGCCCGGCGCTACGAGTGGGAGCTGACCGGGAGTCCCGACGCGGATCCGGTCTCCTTCCCGGCGTCCGCGCCCGGGGCCCTCGACCGGGCCCGCGCGCGGTCGCTCGACGAGGCTCCGCCGCTGACGGCGTCGCCGCCGCTCAGGCTCACCGTGGTCGAGGAGCCGGGGACCGAGGGGTGCGTCCTGCTCTTCACCGTGCACCACACGGCCCTCGACGGCCCGGCCTGCATGCGGCTGGCGGCGACGGCCGCCGAGGTCTACGGGGCGCACCGCGTCCCGGCGGCCCCCGCACCCGCGCGGCCGGCGTCCGAGCCGCTCGTCGGGGAGTCCCCGGCGGCGCCCCTGGCCCGGCCCGCCCGGATCGCGGCGGGCTCGCCGGGGCCCGCGCCGGTACCGGGCAACGCGATGCTGCTGGTCGAACTGCCGGTCCCGAAGCGGGAGTCCGGCGCGCCATACACGGTGAACGACCAGCTGATGGTGGCCACCGCGCTCACGGTGGCCGAGTGGAACCGGACGCAGGGCGCTCCGGGGGCCGACCGTCGGCCGCTGCGGATCACCATGCCGGTCGACGACCGCACCCGGGGCCCCGAGATGCCGATCGGGAACGGCACCCGGCTGGTGGAGGTCGGCTTCGCCGGGTCCGAGCTGGCGCCCGGGGCGGACATCCCCGCCCTGCTCCGGGCGACCGCGGAGCGGACCCGGGCGCTCAAGGCGCGCCCCCGGCCCCCGCTCGGCCGTTCCGCCTCCCTGCTGACCGCGCCGCTGCTGCCGGTGGCCGCCCGCGCCGCCCTCACCCGGGGGCTGCGGGTGCTGGCGGGGCCGTGGACCTCGACGACGCTGCTGAGCAACATCGGCCGGGTGCCGTACCCGCTGGACTTCGGGGAGGCGGGCCGGGCAACGGCCGTGTGGTTCTCCGCGCCCGCCCGGATGCCCCGGGGGCTGACGTTCACCACGGCGTCCACGGGCGGCCGACTGCATCTGGCGCTGCGCTGGTCGCGCACCCTGCTGGGCGACGAGGACGGCGTACGCCTGCGCGAGCTGTTCACCCGTCACCTGGCCTCGACGTCCTCGGAGACCGTATGACCGGCACCACCTCTCCCCCGCCCGGGCTGCGGGACTTCTACGAGAACCCGGCCGTTCCCGTCGCCTCGGGCGACGGGCGCACCCTGCGGCAGGCCCGGCTGCTGGCCGACGCGCTGGGCGCGCCGGGGCAGGTGATCCTCGACATCGGGTGCGGCGACGGCACGGCGGCGGCCACGGCGGCCCCGATCCTCGCCGGGCACCGGCTGATCGGCGTCGACTGGTCGCAGGACGCGCTGCGCAGGGCCCGGCCCCGGATGGGTCTCGTGGTGCGGGGCGAGCTGGAGCACGGCGGGCTGCCGCTGGCCGACGGATGCGCGGACGCGGTGCTGTTCAGCGAGATCCTGGAGCACCTGGTCGACCCGGACCAGGCGCTGGACGAGCTGCGGCGGGTCCTGCGGCCCGGCGGCCATCTGATGCTGTCCACCCCGAACCTGGCGGCCTGGTACAACCGGGCGCTGCTGCTCGCCGGCGTGCAGCCGGTGTTCTCGGAGGTCAGTCTGCGCGGGATCCACGGCCGCCCCGGCTCGGAGGTGGTCGGGCATCTGCGGCTGTACACGGCCCGTGCGCTGCGCTCGTTCCTGGCGGCGTCCGGCTTCGACGACGTGAGGATCACGGGCGCCCCCTTCCACGGGGTGCCGCGTCCGCTGCGGCTGCTGGACCGGGCGGCGTGCTCGGTGCCCGGGGCCGCCTCCATCCTGCTGGCCCACGCGCGGCGGAGGTAGCTCGATGTGGTGGGGCGTCGGCGCGGCGCTGGTCGCCAACGCGCTGTACAGCGTGGGGTTCGTGGTGGAGAAGCGGGCTCTCGGCTCGCTGCCCGCGCTCTCCGCCGGTCGGCCGCTGCGGGTGATCCGGGTGCTGCTGACCAGTCCGCTGTGGATCGTCGGCGCGCTGGCGCTGGCGGCCGGGTTCGGGGCCCAGCTGATCGTCTACCGGGCGCTGCCGATCGCGGCGGCGCAGGGCATCTTCGTCTCCGGTCTGGTGCTGCTCCTGCTGTTGTCCTCGGCCGTGCTCGGCGAGGAGTCGACGGGCCGCGAACGCTATGCGCTGGGCGGGGTGCTGGTCGCCCTGCTGATGGTCGTGGCCTCGGTGCGCGAGGGCGAGGACGTGGTGAGCGGCGGCGCGCCGTGGGCTCTGGTGCTCCTGGTCTGCGTGCCCGCGCTGGGGGCGGGCGTCTGGCTGTACGTACGGGTCGAGAGCCGGGCGGCGCAACGGCACCGGGTCCCGACCAGCGGCATCGGGTACGGGGTGGCGGTGGGCCTGCTCTACGGGGTCAGCTCGCTGGCCATCAAGGGCACGTCCAGCCGCCTGAACAGCACCGATCTGGGCGAGGCCGCGTGGTCGCTGCTGGCGTCCCCGTATCCGTATCTGCTGCTGTTCACCGCGGGGGCCGGTCTGGTGATGTCGCAGACGGCGTTGCAGCGCTGCCGGGCCTCCCTCATCGTGCCGGTGTGCACCACGGTGACCAGCCTGTTCACCGCGGTCCTGGGGACGCTCGCCTTCGGCGAGACGCTTCCCGAGGATCCGCTGCTGCTGACCCTGCGGGTCGGCGGCACGGCGCTCGCCCTCTCCGTCCTGCTGGCCATGCCGCGCCATGATCCGCAGCCCGCCGCCCCGTCCTGACCCGGATACGGCACGCCGCGTCCGACACCCCACGACATCCCACGACACTTCCGACACCCCGGACGCCCCGGACGCGTCCGACACCTCCGACACCGAGGAGCCCCCGATGAACCCCGACGACCCGCTGCTCGCCCTGCTGGCCTGCCCGCTCGACAAGGGCCCGCTGTCCCTGCTGGCCGAGGAGGAGGCGCTCTACAACCCCCGGCTGCGGCTGAGTTACCCGATCGTGGACGGCATCCCGCAGCTGCTGCCCTCATCGGGCCGGAAGGTCGGGGCGGACGACCACGAGCGCCTGCTCACCCGGCTCAAGGCCTCGGCCACGTGACCACGTTCGCCGCGGCGGTGGCGTCCCGGCTGCCCGAGGGTCTGGTCGGCTCGGCCGCCGTCGCCCTCTACCCGCGCTTCGAGCCCGAGCTCCGGCGGCTCGCCGACTTCTGCCCGCCGGACGGCGTCGCCGTCGACATCGGGGGCTGGTACGGCCCCTGGTCGCGGCGGCTCGCCGCCCGCTGCGCCGAGGTGGTCACCATCGAGCCCGTGCCGCATCTGGCCGAACACCTGCGCCGGACGCTGCCGTCGAACGCCCGCGTGGTCCAGGGCGCGGCGACCGACCGGGCGGGCACGGCACAGCTGTGGTTCCCGGAGGGCGACCGGGGCGACCGGGGCGTGTCGTCGCTGGCCCGCCGCGACATCCACGCGCACTGCCTGGAGGTGCCGTCGATCACCGTCGACGGTCTCGGGCTGAGCGGGGTCGGCTTCGTGAAGATGGACGTCGACGGCAGCGAGCGAGCGGCGCTGCTCGGTGCGGCGGAACTGCTGCGCAAGGACCGCCCGGCCCTGCTCATCGAGTTGGAGAGCCGGCTCGGACCGATCGCGCCGGCGGTCGACCTGCTGACCGGCCAGGGCTACGCGGGCTGGCTCCTGGCGGGCCGGCGCTGGATCACGCTCGACGGGTTCGACCTGGTGGCCCACCAGGCCCGGACGGAGCACCTGGTGCACCAGGGCCTGCTGCGCCGGGCCTTCGTGCCGCACCGGGAGCGGTACATCAACTCGGTGCTCTTCCTGCCGGACGGACGGACCCCGGGCACGGCCTGACGGTCGCGGGCCCCGCGTATCCTCGGCCACGGGGCATGCCGAACGGAGGATGGCGTACGTGGCGGGCAGCAGCGCAGGGCAGGACCGGGCACGGCCGGACGGCCCCGGGAGCGAACGGGCCGGCGCCCCGGAGCGCACGTCGCTCAGCGCCCGCGCACGCGACGCGGTCCGGGAGCGGATCGTCGACCGCCGCTACCCGCAGGGCGCCCGCCTCGTGGAGCGCGAGGTCGCCGAGGAGCTGCGGATGTCCCGCGTCCCGGTCCGTGAGGCGCTGCGCGCCCTGGTGGGCGAAGGACTCCTGGAGCTGCTTCCGCACAGCGGGGTCCGGGTGCGCCGGATGGAGCGGGCCGACGTGGAGCACCTGTACGAGGTGTGGGAGCCGCTCGCCGTCCAGGCCTCGCGGCTCGCGGCCCGGCGGGTGGCGCGGTCCGCCCCGGCGGAGCCGCCGGGCGTCACCGCGCTGCGGACCTCCCTCGACCGGGCGGAGCAGGCGGCGTCCGACGCCGAGGGGGCGCGCGAGGTGGCGGCCCACACCGCCTTCCACGAGGACATCGTGGCCCTGAGCGGCAACCCGATGCTGGCCCGCACCATGGAGCAGCTCAGCGGACAGCTCCAGCTGCTGTTCGGGATGCGGGAGGAACCGGAGCACATGCGGGCCCAGCACGCGGTCATGTTCCGGTACATCGCGACGGGCGACGAGGAGTCCGCGGCGGCGAGCACCCTGCTGCACGTACGGGACAGCCGGGCCGTGGCTCTACGGTCCCTGTTCGACGACGCCTAGCTTTGTATACCAGACAGGCCCTCCCGGCAGGGGAACTCCGCCGCACCCACCCAGCGTTCACTTGACACGGCACAGAGCTGCAAGTTTTCCGCACACACGAAGAGCGGAATCACTCCTTCCCAGACCGCCGACCAGCCTGGTATACAAAATGCTCCCACGTTCACTCCCGCTTGCCGCGGCCGAAGGAGCCTTTCCATGTGCGTCGACAACACCCCGCCCCCCTCCGGCCGGCTGACCCGGCGAGGTGTTCTCGCGGGCGCCGCGGCCCTGGCCGGGACCTCCGCCGTCCTGGCCCAGGCCGCTCCCGAGGCGTCCGCCGCGCCGACCGCGTCCCGCGGTTCGTCGGGGCGGGGCGGCGATCTGGTCGTGGACGGCGGCAGGCTGCTCGACCCGCTGACGGGCGAGGTCACCGAGGACGCGGTGGTCGTGATCATCGGGGGCGTCGTCCGCGCGGCCGGGCCCCGGGGCCGCGTCGGGACGCGGACGCCTTCCGGGGTGCCGGTGCTGCGGGCCCACGGGCAGTGGATCCTGCCCGGCCTGGTCGACGCCCATATCCACCTCAACACGGCCGCCGAGGCGCGCGACGCGGTCCTCAAGGGCGCGACCAGCGCGCGCAGCGGTTCGACCAACTTCTACCAGGACGTCGCCGTAAGGGAGTTGGCCCGCCAGGCGCCGGAGCGGGCGCCCCGGCTCCGGGCCGCGGGAATCTTCGTCACCCCGGACCTCGGCGACACGATCCTCGCCGACCCGGACCTCGCGCCGCTCGCACGGCTGCGCGACGGGGTGCGCTCGGCCGAGGCACTGCGCCGGGTGGTCGAGGTCAACCTCGCCCGCGGGGCCGACACCATCAAGACCCGGGTGAACGAGCGCGCCGGGCTGCCCGAACAGGACCCGCTCGTCCAGGTCTACGACCACGAGCAGCTGTCCACGATCGTGGCGGCGGCGCGGCGCGGCGGAAAGGGGGTGCTCTGCCACAGCTACAGCGAGAAGGGCTGCCACGACGCGGTCACGGCCGGGATCCGGTCCCTGGAGCACGGGGCGTTCGTCGGCGAGCGCACCCTGCGCGAAATGCGCCGCAGGGACACGTACTTCACACCGACGCTCACCGCCATCGCCGGGCTGGCGGAGTCCTCGGACCCGGTCCTGGCCGAGCGCGGCCGCACGTATCTCCCCGTGCTGAAGCGGGCGGTGCTCGCGGCGCACGAGCTGGGCGTCCCTCTCGCCGCGGGCACCGACTCCTCGGGCGGAACGGTCGACCCGATCGGCCGCGAGGTGGAGCTGATGCACGCGGCCGGGCTCTCCGCCCTGGACGCGATCCGCACAGCGACCACGGGCGCCGCGAGGCTCCTCGGGTTCGGCTCCACCGCCGGCCGCCTGGCGCGGGGCTTCGCGGGCGACGTCCTGGTGGTGGACGGCGACCCGTTGGCCGACCTCGGCGTGCTGAGCCGCCCGGCGCGCGTGGTGCGGGCAGGCTTCCCCGTACCGGCCGCCTGACCGCGCCCTCCCCTCCGTCGTTTCCTCCGCTCCCCACTCCCCTTCGAAGGAACCCTCGATGCACGCCGATTCCACCGCCTCCCCCGCCGCCGGTCCCTCCCGGCGCTCCATGCCGGCCGGCGCCGCCGCCCTCGCGGGCACCGCCGCCGCCATCACCGCGCCCGGGTCCGAGGCCGCCGCCGCGCCCCGGACCGGCGGAGCGTCGCCGTCCGCCGCCGACCGGATCACGGAGCAGCCGGACCGCACGGGCGGCCACGCGCGCGCCACGGTGTTCAAGAACGTGCGGCCCTACGGGGCGGCGACGCCCGTCGATCTCACCGTCGTCGACGGCGTCATCAGCGCCGACCCCGCGCCGCGCGGCGCCGAGGCCGTCGACTGCAAGGGCGGGATCGCGCTGCCGACCCTGGTCGACGCGCACATCCACCCCGACAAGACGGCGTGGGGCGAACCCTGGGTGACGCGGAGTCCGGCGGGCTCCATCGCGGAGTACACCGCCGAGGACGTGAAGCTCTACCACGCGCTGCGCACTCCCCTGGAAAAGCGCGCGGAACGCCTGATGGGCCACGCCGTGGCCCAGGGCACCCGGGCGATGCGGGCCCATGTCGACGTCGCTCCCGCCTACGACCTGGTGGGCGTCGAGGGCGTCGGATCCGCCCGCAGGGCCCTGCGGCACGCACTCGACGTGGAGATCGTCGCGTTTCCGCAGCACGGGGTGATCCGTACGCCGGGCACCGAGGAGCTGCTGGAGGAGGCGGCGCGTACCGGGGCGATCGACCGGGTCGGCGGCATCGACCCGATCGGGTTCGACGAGGCGCTCGACGAACAGCTCGACATCGTCTTCGGGATCGCCGACCGGCATTCCGTGGGCGTCGACATCCATCTGCACGAGCGTGCCGCGACGGGGCTGGAGTCGCTGCGCGCGATCATCGACCGCACCCGGGCGCTGTCGTTGCGGGGCAAGGTGACCGTCAGCCATGTCTTCTGCGTGCCCGGACTGCCCGAGCGGGAGCTCGACCGGCTGGCTGCGGACCTGGCGGACGCCGGGATCTCCCTGACGACCGTCGCTCCCTCGTCGGACCTGGTGCTGCCGATCGGCCGGCTGCGCGAGCACGGGGTCCTCGTGGGCCTGGGCTCGGACGGCGTACGGGACTCGTGGAGTCCGTTCGGCAACGCGGACATGCTGCACCGCTCGCACCTGCTGGCCCAGGTGCAGGACGCCCGTCTCGACGAGGAGCTGGAGGCGGCCTTCCGCTCGGGGGCCGACGGCGGTGCCCGACTCCTGGGGTTGCCGGAGGTGGACCTCGAACCCGGTTCGCCGGCCGACTTCCTGCTGGTGCGCGGGGAGTGCCTGCCGCAGGTCGTGGTCGACCTGCCGCGGCGCGAGATGGTGGTGCGCGGCGGACGGATCGTCGCCCGGGACGGCGAGCTCCTCGGTCGCTGACCGCCCGTGCCGGCCCCGCTGCCCGTCGATGACGGACGTGGGGCCGGGTACGGGTGCCGTCAGCTCTGCTGCGCCTCTTCGGCGTTGCGCCAGACCGTGAGGTCGAGGGTGATGTAACGGCTGGGGTCGTCCGGGCCCGCCTTGCCGCGGTAGGTCACCACAGCGATGTGTCCGGCCTTGCTGAGTACGCAGATCTGCGACCCGGACGTGAGCTGTTCGAGGTCGATCTTCTCGGTGTAGCGGGTCTCCTGCCGGCAGACCTCCAGCGAACCCTTCTGCGAGTTCTTCAGCACCACCAACTTCCCGTTGGCACTGCCCACCCGCTCGTCGCCGAAGAGGGAGTCCCAGGAGAAGTAGAAGTCCCCCTTGCCGTAACTGACTCCGCTGCCGGTGTCCTCCTGCGGCCGGGGCGGATGATCGGCGAGCTTCAGGGCGTAGTTCGCCGTCATGTCGATGCCCTTGTACGTGACGGGCTCGGGATCGGCAGGCTTCTCCCGGGCCTTGCCCCCTGAGCCCGCCATGTCCCCCGAACCGCCGCCGCTCGAAGCGCCGTTGGAGGACGACGAGGCCCGGTCCCCCTTGCCGGAGGTGTCGGGGTCGTCCGGCAGCAGGGAGCCGATGACACCGAGGAAGACCAGCGCGCCGACGACCGAGGCGGCGACGATCAGCCCCGTCCGCTTGGGGCGCGGCGCGGCGGGCCGGAAACCGGGCGAGCCCCAGCCGGACGGTTGGGAGCCGGGCTGCTGGTAGCCGGGCTGGGCGAATCCGGACGGGTAGTGGGGCGGCGGGGTGGCGTAGCCCTGGGGGTGGGTGTTCTGCTGCCAGTGACCGGTGGGCACGGCTCCCGGCGCCCCTGGGACTCCCGGCGCCCCGGGTGCCCCCGGCGCTCCGGGGCCGGTCCGTGCTCCGGGGCCGGCCTGTGTGGGTGCGGCGGCCACGGCGTAGCCGGTCGGGGTGTACGGGTGGGCGGGGCCCGGTGCCGGGGGCTGCGGGGAGTGCTGCGTCGGCGTGGGCGCGGGGGCGGTGGTGGGCTGCGGGGGCGGGGTGGGCGCGGGGGCGGGGAGCTGGTGGCGTTCGGTGATGGAGCCGGCGACTGCCCGCGGGAGCCAGTCCTCGCCCTGGCGCAGTGGTTCGGGCGAGATCTCGTGGCACATCCGGATGATGTCGGTGAGGCTGGGACGGTCGGCGGGGTCGCGGCTGAGACAGCGGGTGACCAGGGGGCGCAGCTCCTCGGGCAGCCGGCCGAGGTCGGGGTCCTCGTGGACGATCCGGTAGAGGACGGCGTGCGAGGGGCCGTCGCCGAAGGCGGGCGCGCCGATCGCGGCATAGGCGGCGATCTGGCCGAGGGCGAAGACGTCGGTGGCCGGGGTGACGGTGCCGACCGCCGCCTGTTCCGGCGACATGAACGCCGGGGTGCCGACGCTGACGCCGGTGCCGGTGAGGGCGGTCGCGTCGGCGGCCCGGGCGATACCGAAGTCGATCACCCGGGGCCCGTCGGCGGCCAGCAGGACGTTCGCGGGCTTCAGATCACGGTGGACGATGCCCGCACCGTGGATGACGCCGAGCGCCTCCGCCACCCCGACGGTCAGCAACAGCACGCTCCGCAGCGGCAGTCGACCGTGCCGGGCCACCGCGTGCGCGAGCGAGGGACCCGGCACGTACGCCGTCGCCAGCCATGGCTGCGCCCCCTCGGTGTCCGAGTCGATGACCGGCGCGGTGTACAGGCCCTGCACCCGCTGCGCGGCCCGCACCTCCTGCTGGAAACGCCGCCGGAACTCCGGATCCTCGCTGAACTCCGCCCGGATCACCTTGATCGCGAGAGGACGCCCGCCCGGCGTGTACGAGAGGTACACCTTGCCCATCCCGCCCGCGCCCAGCACGGCGGCCAGCCGATAGCCCCCCACAACAGCCGGGTCGTCGGCCTTGAGCGGCTGGAACGGGTCGTTCGAAGGTGCGCTGCTCATTCGGAACCATCCCCCTGGTCACGGCAGTCCGGAGCCTGCACACGCCCCGAAGATCAGACGAGAGCGTACCGAATGCCGGGGGCGGAGGGCCTGGCCGCATCGGAGGCGTACCGCGGCGGCGTACGGTCCGTACGGGGTCGGGTTCGAGGTCGGGGTCGGGGTCGGGTTCGAGGCCGGCTTCTTCCCGTCCGCCCGCCGGAGCGGCCTTGCCGCTCCCCCGCGCCGGGTCCATGCTGGTGCCATGGGTGACCAGGCCGGCCCCGAGCCGACGGTGTCCGTCCGGCAGGACCTCCGGTTGCTGGAGGCCGCTGGGGCACACCGGGACGGCGCCTCCGTGCGGCAGCTGGCCCAGGAGGCGGGGCTGCCCGAACCCACGGCCCGGCGGCTCCTGCGCGAGCTCACCCAGGACGGCTATCTGCACGAGCTGGACGACGACGCGTTCACCCTCCGTGAGCGCGACTCCCCACGGCACGCCGCCGTCGACGGCCAGGCGCTGCGGGAGCGCATCCGCCCGCTGCTGTCGTCGCTGCGCGACAGCCTGTCCGCCGCCGCCTACCTGACGTTGTACGACGAGGGGGAGATCCGGGTCCTGGAGATCGTCGACAGCCCCCCGGCCCCTCGGGTGGACCTGTGGGTGAGCTTCCAGGAGGCCGGGCACGCCACCGCGCTCGGCAAGAGCGTGCTCCGCGAGCTGGATGGAGAGGCCCGCGCCGGCTATCTCTCCCGGCACTCCCTGGCCGACCTCACACCCCGCACCATCACCTCCCGCGAGGAGCTGCTGCGGCAGCTCGACTCCGCCCCCGCGGGCCCGCTCTCGCTGGACCGGGGGGAGTACGCGCGGGGCACGACGTGCGTGGCGGCGCCCGTGTACAGCGGTGACCAGGTCGGGGCGATCGGCATCTCGTTCCGGTCGGACCGGATGTACCGGACCACCGAGGTCAGGGCGCGGTTGCTGGAGTCGGCGCTGCGCGTCACACGACGGCTGACCCTTCCGGGGTCCTGACGGGTCCGGTGGTGCTGACGTGCCCGGAGCGTCGACGCGTCCGCGCCGGGGCCTCGGCCGGTGACGATGCCGGCGACCGGGTTGATCGTGGTGGCCAGGATGCTCGCGCCGAGGACGGAGGGCAGCAGGCGGTGCCGGAGCGCGCGTGGCCCGCACCGGTGCGGCCGCAGCCCTGGAGCGGCTCCCCGAGGACCGAGACGCCCCCGGACATCAGTCACTCACTCCTTGCCGCCGGGGGCGGCGGGGTCCACCGGGGTCCTCGCGGCTCCGTCGCCCTTGCGGATCGTGCAGTGCAGGGAGTCGTCGACCACGTCGGCGACGATCGTGTCCCCGGGGTCGGCCCCGCCGCCGAGCAGCAGGGAGGCGACGCGGTTGTCCAGTTCCGTCTGGATCGTGCGGCGCAGCGGTCGGGCGCCGAACTCCGGCTGGTAACCGTGGGTGACCAGGAGCTTCTTCGCCGCTTCGGTGACCTCCAGGGTCATGCCCTGGGCGTGGACCCGGTGCTTGCTGCGGTCCAGCAGGTGCTCGACGATCTCGGAGAGGTCGGCCTCGGTGAGGCTGTGGAAGACGATGATGTCGTCGATGCGATTGAGGAATTCGGGCAGGAACCGTCCCCGCAGGTCCTCCATCAGCTCGTCCTTGAGCTCGGCGGCGTCGCCCCGGTGGGCGAGGATGCGGTGGGCGCCGATGTTGGACGTCATGATGACGACGCAGTGGCGGAAGTCGACCGTACGGCCCTGTCCGTCCGTGAGCCGGCCGTCGTCGAGGATCTGGAGCAGCGTGTTGAAGACGTCGGGGTGTGCCTTCTCGACCTCGTCGAACAGCACCACGCTGTAGGGGTTGCGCCGTACCTTCCCGGTCAGCTGGCCGGCCTCGTCGTAACCGACGTATCCGGGCGGCGCTCCGACGAGCCGGGCGACCGTGTGCTTCTCCTGGAACTCGCTCATGTCGAACCGGACCATGCGGTCGTCGTCGCCGAACAGCAGCTCGGCCAGCGTCTTGGCCAGTTCCGTCTTGCCGACGCCGGTGGGCCCGAGGAAGAGGAACGAGCCGACGGGCCTGTTCGGGTCGCCCATGCCCGCGCGGTTGCGGCGCACGGCTTCGGAGACCGCGGTGACCGCCTCGTCCTGGCCGACGATCCTGGCGTGCATCTCCTCCTCCAGCTTGAGGAGTTTCTCCTTCTCACTGGCGGTGAGCCGGGAGACCGGGATGCCGGTGCGGCGGGAGACGATGTCGGCGATGTCGGAGGCCGTGACCGAGACGACGCCCTCGCGGCGCTCCTCGATCCCGGCGAGTTCCCCCTCGACCTCGGTGATCTGCCGCTTCAGCCCGGAGGCCTTCTCGAACTCCTCGCCGGCGACGGCCTCGTCCTTCTCGCGCCGCAGCTTGGCGAGGCGGTCCTCGCGGCTGACGACCTCGGTGGAGCGGTTCGCGCTGCGCAGCCGTACGCGGGCCCCGGCCTGGTCCATCAGATCGATGGCCTTGTCGGGCAGGAAGCGGTCGCTGACGTAGCGGTCGGACAGCTCGGCCGCCGCCGTCAGGGCCCCGTCGGCGAAGCGGACCTGGTGGTGGGCCTCGTAGGCGTCCCGCAGCCCTTCGAGGATCTGTACGGTCTCCTCGACGGTCGGCTCCGGGATGAGAACGGGCTGGAAGCGGCGCTCCAGGGCCGCGTCCTTCTCGATGTGCTTGCGGTACTCGTCGATCGTCGTCGCGCCCACGACGTGGAGCTCGCCGCGCGCGAGGGCGGGCTTGAGCATGTTGCCCGCGTCCATCGAGCCCTCTCCCGTCGCACCCGCGCCGACGACGGTGTGGAGTTCGTCGATGAAGAGGATGATCTCCCCTTCGGACTTCTGCACGTCCTCGATGACCTTCTTCAGCCGTTCCTCGAACTGGCCCCGGTACTGGGCTCCGGCGACCATGCCGGACAGGTCGAGCGAGACGACCCGCTTGTCCTTCAGTGCGTCGGGCACCTCGCCCACGACGATGCTCTGGGCGAGGCCCTCCACGATGGCGGTCTTGCCGACGCCGGGCTCGCCGATGAGGACGGGATTGTTCTTGGAGCGCCGCGAGAGGATCTCGATGGTCTGCTCGATCTCCTCGGCCCGCCCGACGACGGGGTCGAGCTTCCCGGCCTTCGCCTCCTCCGTGAGGTCCCTGCCGAACTCGTCCAGGGTCGTCGACGGCTGCTTCCCCCCGCCAAAGGCCCCGTCCCCGCCCGTCGCCCGGTCCGTGGCGCCGCGCAGCTTCCCCACGTCCAGGTCGTCCGCGCCCAGGAAGCGGGAGGCCCCGGAGTCCGCGTCGTCGATGAGCGCGCCCAGGATGTGCTCGGGGCCGATGTAGGACACTCCCGCCGCCTGCGAGCGGGCGTAGGCGGCGGTGAGGGTCCGTTTGGCCGCCGGGGTGAGACCTGGCTCGGCGGACGGTTCGCCGGCCTCCCGGGGCAGCACCGCGTCGAGCTGCCCGGCGAGGGCGTCGGGGTCGACCCCGGCCCGGGTGAGCAGCCCGCGCGAGGGCTCGACCTGCGCCGCCGCCCACAGCAGGTGCTCGGTGTCGAGGTCCGCCGTTCCGTCCTCGGCCGCCTTGCTCGTGGCCCGGCCCAGCAGTTCGTGGGAGGACTCCGTCAGCAGCCGCCCGATCGGGACGCGCTGCATGGCCGGGGGCGAGGAGGCGGGCGACATGCCGAAGAACCGGTTCAACAGGTCACTGAACGGATCGGACGGACCGAGGGGTGAACCGAACGCCATCGACATGTCAGCTCCAAGGGGGCGAGGGGGGCTCTCCCACTGAAACGCGATGTCCACCGCCCCGCAAACGGAACGGGCCCCGGCCCGCCGCCCCTCCCGGGAGCGGGCTACTCCGCCATCTCGTACGCCCCCGACAGCGCCTCGACGCGCTCCCAGATCCGCTCGGAGCGGGCCGCGTCGACGACGGGGCGGCGTACCGCGCCGAGCGCCCAGTCCTGCTGGTCCTCGGTCGCGGAGTCCTTGCCGTGCAGCTCGACCGCGTGTGCGGAGAAGTCGCGTACGAGCACGGCGAACAGTTCGTCGAGCAGTTCCTCGTCCAGGCCGGTCGGGCGGGCCTGCTCCAGGATCAGCTGACCGTGGACGACGAGCGCGAACAGCTGGCCGACGGCGAGGAGGAGGTCGAGGTCGCGGCTCTGCGCCTCGTCGGGGGCGGCCGTCTCGACGAAGGCGCACAGGGCGTCCGCCTGCTCGCGGAAGCGGGCGACGTTCGGCACCGCGGCGTACGCGTCGAAGGCGGGGCGCCAGTCGTGGAAGCGTACGGAGCCGAGGCCGCGCGCGGGACCCTGCCGGAAGAGGAACGCGTCGTCGGCTGCGTCGAGGCGGGTCGGGACGGCCGGGAAGTCGACCGGGTCGAGCAGGTGGTTGCGCAGGAACTTGAGGATCAGCGCGAGGTTCACGTGGACCGTGCCCTCCAGCTTCGGCAGGCCCCGGATCTCGACGGCGGCCTGGGCGAAGTAGTTGTCCTTCTCGAAGCCCTTGGCGGCGATGACGTCCCACATGAGGTCGATGACCTTCTCGCCCTCCGTGGTCACCTTCATCTTCGTCATCGGGTTGAAGAGCAGGTAGCGGCGGTCCTCCGGCCCGGCGGAGCGGAAGTAGTCGACGGCTCGGTCGCTGAACAGCTTCATCCCGACGAGCCGGACATAGGCGTCGGTCAGCTCGCGGCGCACGTGCGGGAAGGCGGTGACGGGGCGGCCGTAGAGGATGCGGTTGCTCGCGTGGGTGACGGCCTCGTACATCGCGTGCTCGCAGATGCCGATGGAGGCGGTGCACAGGTTGAACTTGCCGATGTTGACGGTGTTGAGCGCGGCGTCGAAGGCGGCCCGTCCGGTGTGCAGGATGTCGGCGGGGGCCACCGGGTAGTCGGCGAGGCGGAACTCGCTGACGTACTTGGAGGAGTCCACGACGTTCTTCACCAGGTGGTACGCCTGGTGGCGGCTGTCGGCCGCGAAGAAGACGTAGCCGTCGGGGCCCTCGACGTCCGTGCGCCGGCCGAAGACGGAGACGAGACCGGCGGCGTTGCCGTTGCCGATGTAGTACTTGGAGCCGGAGGCCCGGAAGCCGCCGTCGACCGCGCTGTCCGGCTCCAGCAGCATGTCGGTGGAGTAGATGTCGGCGCCGTGGGTCCTCTCGGAGAGACCAAAGGCGAACACCTCGCCCTGGGAGAGGAGTTCGGCCGCCCGGTCGCGGGCGGCGGCGTTGTCGCTCTGCCAGACCGGGCCGAGACCGAGGACGGTCACCTGCCAGGCGTACCAGTAGTCCAGACCGTAGAACCCGAAGATCTCGTTGAGTGCGGCGATCCGGGCGGTGTCCCAGCGCTGGTCGTCGTCGCCCGCGGCGGAGGCGGGGGTGAGGAAGGTGGCGAACAGCCCCTCCTTCGCGGAGAAGGCGAGGAAGTCGCCCAGCCAGGCGCGGGAGCGGTAGTCCTCGATCAGCCGGCGCTTGCCGCGCTCCTCGAACCAGTCGACGGTGGCGCGCAGCAGCCTGCGGGTCTCCGGGTCGAAGTGCTGGGGGTCGTAGGTACGCGGGTTGAACAGCAAGGACGCGGACTCAGCCATGGCGGTGCCTTCCGGGAAGGGTGAGGGTCGGGAAGGGTGAGGGTCGTGGTGGTTACGGAGGTGGCGGCCCGGGAGCCGTTCAGGCGTCCGGCCCCGGAGCCGCGAGCCGGACGAGGGTGTCGAGTACGTCGTCGAGCCAGGCGATCGTCATGCGCTCGTACGCGATGCCGCCGCGCAGCACGACGTGCTGGAGTTCCTGGCCCGCGTCCGCGGGCGCGGGGGCGTCGGGCCCGGTGAAGTCGCGCAGTTCCCCGGCGAGGTAGTGCGCGAGCCGGTCCCGGTGGGCCCGGTGGTGCCGCTCGACCTCGCGGATCAGGGCGGCCGGGTCGTCGAAGGCCGCGCCCCGGATCTTCACGGCGAGGTCATGCCGGAGGCTCTCCGGTTCGATCGGTTTGTGCAGCCACGCGGCGAGGGCCGCGCGGCCGGGCCCGGTGACGGAGTACTCCTTCTTGTCCGGCCGGCCCTGCTGCGGCACCTCGCGGACGCGGAGCAGGCCGTCGGTCACCATCCGCCCGAGCACGCGGTAGATCTGCTGGTGGGTGGCGGTCCAGAAGTACCCGATGGACCGCTCGAACCGCCGGGCCAGCTCATAGCCGGAGCCGGGCTTCTCCAGCAGGGAGACGAGGATCGCGTGGTCGAGGGCCATACCGCGATCCTTCTATGCAACTCGTTGCATAGACAAGTCGTGGGGCCCTGGTGAGACACGGCTCACCCGCTCTCGGGGCCGGGGCCCGCAGGGGCATCGCGTCGGGAGGACCCGGCCGAGCGCCGGTCGAGGTAGGAGGTCACCGGGGCCGCCGCGACCCCGTGGACCACCACGGAGACCAGGACGGCGAAGACGACGACCGCCCACATCTCCCTCTCCAACGGCCCGAAGTCCCCCTCGCCGAAGGCGTAGGCGAGATAGAAGAGCGAGCCGATGCCCCGGATCCCGAAGAAGGCGACGGCCGCGCGCTCCTTCGGCCGGCCCGGGCCCCGCAGCTGGGCGAGCAGGCCGGCGGCCGGGCGGATGAGCAGGTGCAGCAGCACGCCGACCGCCGCCCCCCTCCAGGTGAGCGCGGCCAGTCCGCCCGAGGCCACGTAGGCGCCCACGCCGAACAGGAGCAGGGCCATCAGCAGGCGTTCGATCTGCTCGACGAAGGCGTGCATCACCTGGTGGTAGCCGTGGCTGTGCTCCGACCGGCGCAGGGCGCACGCGGTGACGAAGACCGCGAGGAAGCCGTAGCCGTGCAGGGCCTCGGTCAGGCCGTAGGCCAGGAAGGTCGCCGCCAGCGCCACGAACCCCTCGCCCTGTTCGGCGAGCCGCAGCGATCCGGCGCGGGACCGGAAGAGCAGCCGCCCCAGCAGGAGGCCGATGGCGAGGCCCGCCGCCACGCCCACGGAGATCCGTACGAGTACGTCGCTCCAGGCCCAGTGCGTCAGCCAGCCCCCGGCCCAGCTCTCCCCCGCGGCGGCCAGGGCGATGGCCGCGAGGACGAAGGGAAAGGCGAGGCCGTCGTTGAGTCCGGCCTCGCTCGTCAGCGCGAAGCGGACCTCGTCCTCGTCGTTCTTCTCGGCGGAAGGCTCCCCCACGCGCACCTCGGAGGCGAGCACGGGGTCCGTCGGCGCGAGGACCGCGGCCACCAGGAGAGCCACGGACACCGGCCAGCCGAGCAGTCCCCATACGGCCAGCGCCGTCGCCCCGATCGTCAGGGGCATCGCCAGCCCGAGCAGCCGCCAGGTCGACGCCCAGGACCTCCACCCGAAGGGGCGGTTGATGGCCAGCCCCGCTCCCATCAGCGAGACGATCACGCAGAGCTCGGTGAGGTGGTGCACCCAGAGGCGGTCGGCGACCGGGTCGACCTCCGGCAGCGGCAGTGGCGTCAGGTAGAGGGCCACTCCGGCGGCCAGGAAGACGATCGGCACGGAGACCGGCAGACGGGAGAGCAGCCGGGGCAGCACCGCGGCGAGGAAGGCCCCGATGCCGAGGCACCCGTACACCGCGCCCTCGGTGGTGATCGTCACGTCCGGCCTCGTCCTCCCTGCCGGGTCATCAGGCCAGATCCCGGGGAACGGTCTCGTTCCAGGTGCGGGAGAAGACCCGCCGGCCTCCTTCGTAACCGTCCAGCGTGGCGTCGACGGTGAACGCGTCCGCGTTCGCCGTCAGGACGGTGCTCGTCTCGACCCGGACGTCCCAGCCGGGCCTGGAGAACCGCATGGTCCACGCGGACCGGGCGCTCGGGGAGGTGAAGTCGTCGGCCACGGAGGTGTACTTCTCGCAGGCCCGCAGCCCCACCTCGATACCGTTCGCCTCGTACCGCTGCATGCCCCGGTCCTTCACGATGTCGAGGGCCGAGTGGTAGTCGACCAGGCTCCTGGAGACGTCCCAGGCCTGCTCGGGCTCGGTCAGCCGGGTGACGGGCGGCGGCCGGCAGCCTTCCGGTTCCCCGAAGTCCGCCTGGGGCATGCCGTTGGGCTCCTCGATGGGGCGTACGGGAAGAGTCAGCGCGCCGCCCTCCTCGTGGACGGTGAGCAGGACGGGTTCCGGAGCCGGCCACACCAGGGGCCAGTACGAGGTCGAGAGGGAGAGCCGGACCCGGTGGCCGGGCGGGAACGCCTGCGCGACCCCGTTCAGCGGGATGCGGACCTGGCAGCGCCGGCCGGGCTCCAGCGGCTCGGGGTGCTCGTCGCTCTCGCGGTGGGTCAGATTCAGTACGCCGTACGTCACCCGGGTGGCGCGGCCGTCGGGGGCGACGTCGGAGATCCTGGCCGTGATCTGGGCGACCGGAGCGGAGGCGGAGACCTCCAGGGCGACGGAGGGCGAGCCGAGGATCTCCAGGCGTTCGGCGAGCGGTTCGGTCTCGAAGACCAGGGAGCCGCCGTCCTCCTCGCGCTGGTCGTAGGGCAGGTCGGGCGGAGCGTTGTACGAGGCCCACTTGCCGGCGAACTGGCCGACGGAGAGCGGCGACCGGACCGTACGGTCACGGCCGGGCGCGGCCGCCTCCTCCGTGTCCGCCGTCACGATGGCGGAGCCGCGCAGCGGGTACGCCACCTCCTTGACCCGGGGCGAGGGCCAGGAGGGTTCGGCGACCCAGCGGCCGGGGCGCTCCTGGTAGGACGTGGACGGCGGGACGCTGTCCTGCATCCAGGTCCGGAGCATCGGCCCGTCCATCACCCCGTTGTCGACGCCCTTGAGCCAGTGGTCCCACCATGCGACAACTTCCTGGAGGTAGCCGATGGCCGGACCGGGCTCGCCGAGGTGCGGCAGGGTGTGGGACCAGGGTCCGATCAGCCCCTTGCGGGGGACGTCCACGGCTGCCAGGAGCCGGGTGACGGCGTTGGAGTAACCGTCCGCCCAGCCGCTGGAGGCCAGCACGGGGCAGCGCAGCCGCGTGTAGTCCTCGTTGAGGGACGCGTGCTGCCAGTAGGCGTCGCGGCGCGGGTGGCGGAGCCATTCCAGGACCCAGGGGCGGGCGGCCTCCAGCCGCTCCCGCCACATGGCGCGCCACCGCTCCCCCACGAGGGCGGGGTCGGGCGGGCAGGTGGCGTACGCGAACATGGTCCCGGCCTCGGCGAGGTTGTCGGAGAGCATGGCGCCGCCGAGGTAGTGCATGTCGTCCGCGTACCGGTTGTCGGTGAACGAGGCGATGACGATGGCCTTCAGGCTCTCGGGGCGCCGGGCCGCCGTCTGGAGCGCGGCGAAGGCGCCCCAGGAGATGCCCATCATGCCGGTGCTCCCGTCGCACCAGGGCTGCGCGGCGACCCAGGCCAGCACCTCTTCGGCATCGCGTTGCTCCTGCTCCAGGTACTCGTCCAGGAGCACGCCCTCCGACTCCCCCGTCCCTCGCAGGTCCACGCGTACGCAGGCGTAGCCGTGGCCCGCGATGTACGGGTGGTGGATGGCGTCGCGGGTCGAGGTGAGGTCGTTCTTGCGGTAGGGGATGCACTCCACGACCGCGGGGACCGGGTCCCCGTCGGAGGAGGTGGGCCGCCAGATCCTGGCCGACAGGCGCACCCCGTCCGCCATGGTGATGGTGACGTGGTCCTCTTCCCCCGTCTCGTACGGAAGGTTCTCGACGAATCGCATACGGGTGGCAGGGTCCTTCCTGACGTCGGGTCCGGTGGGGGCGGGTACCCGGGGCGTCACGAAGAATTCCGGCCGCGCCCGCCCGGTCGCGTCTCGTCGAAGCTCAGGCCGAGGGCCGCGACGCAGGCGTCGAACTTGCGGCGCAGGTCGTCCTCGTCGTCCCCGCCGGTGAAGATGTGGGCGAGCTCGTAGCTGTAGCTGTCCTGGCCCTTGACCGAGGAGAGCCGCTGCCCCTCGGAGGGGACCATGTCGATCCGGACGCCCGGGATCTCCCGCTCGATGGCGGCGATGTCCTCGGCGGTCGGCACCTGGTGGACACGGCCCTCGCCGAACCAGCGGTAGTACCACTTGGCGGCCACCTCGTAGCGGCCGCCGCCGGGCGGCAGGGCCGGGTCGCCGCCCAGGGCGAGCCGGAACATCCGATGGTGGTTGGGCACGCCGTCGACGAAGTCGAACATCTCCGCGTGCGACTGGGAGTGCCGGGGGTTGATCTCCAGCAGGCTGATGTCGGCGGTCTTCGGGTCGTAGAAGTACTCGATGCTGAAGGTCGCCGCGTCCATGCCGATCTGCCGCATGGTGCGTTCGCTGACCTCGTGCAGCCGCTGGATCACCGGGGCCGGGAGGGTGCTCGGATACTGGTGGCGCAGGAAGGACGAGGAGCCGGGGTAGTTGATCGAGTCGAGCACGCCGTAGACGGTGACCTCGCCGCGGTGGACATATCCCTCGACAGCCACCTGGATCCCCGTCATGGCCTCTTCGGCCAGACAGACCTGCCCGCCGACCCCTGCCATTTCCGGCGGGAGTTCCAGAAGGTCGAGTATGGCTTCGAAGGGCTTTCCCACCCGGGCTATGCCCTCGCGTATCTCCGTGACCGCCGACCGGAACTCCGTCATGTCCGAGACGCCGAACGCCAGCTCGGAGGAGTAGGCCAGGGCGGGCTTGAGCCACATGGGGAAGTTCACGCCGTCCGGCGGTCGCGGATCGTCGCTGTCCAGATCCACCCGGCCGAAGCGGGGGTGTTCGTCGATGACCTTCTGCTGCTCCAGCCGACTCCAGTACTTGTGCTCGCACTTGACGACGGATTCCAGACTGGTGCTCGTCGTGCCGTACTCCCTGCTCAGCAGGGGTACGAGGGTGCTCACGGGGAAGTCCCAGTAGCCGACGATCGCGTCGATGCCTCCCTCGTGCGCGTCGAGGACGGCGCGGGCGCGGGTCAGCAGCTCGTCGACGGTGGTCTCGTCCTCCTGCAACTCCTTGACGCTGAGCAGGGGGTGGAGGCGGTGGTGGCGGGCGTCCGGAACGGCCTCCAGCGTTCTCAGGTTCGCCTCGTCCATTCCGATGATGAAGATGTTCTTGCGCTGATCCCGGGACACGGGTTCTTCCTTCCGTTCGACCGGCGGGGACGTGCGCCGTCTACCCGTGTGCCGGTGTTCAAACGGAGTCACCCGGGCCGGGGTCCCGAGGGTGTCAGGCCCGGGGCCGGATGCGGCCTTCGGGCGGGGCCTCGCCGGTGATGCTGGATATCAACTCGGCGCAGAGTTCGCGCAGTTTGATATTGCGGTGCTGCGAGGCGGTGCGCAGGACGTCGAACGCCTTCTCCGGGGTGCAGCGCTGCTGCCCGACGACCACGCCGATCGCCTGGTCGATGACGGTGCGTGAGCGCAGGGCGGCCTCCAGGTCCGCGGCGAACTCCTCGGTGTCCGCTATGCGCTGGGCCAGCGCGATCGCCCCGGTCGCCTGTGCGGTGAGCAGCCTCAGCGCCGTCAGGTCGACCGTGTCGAAGGCGTGCGGTACGGGCGCGTACAGGTTGAGGGCCCCGGCCGTGTGGCTGTGCGGCGCGATCGGCAACGACAGCGAGGAGCGGGCTCCGCAGACGGCGGCGTAGGCGGGGTAGTCGGCCCAGCGGCTCTCCCGCAGGGTGTCGGGCACGCTGACCTCGCGGCCGGTGCGCATCGCCTGGAGGCAGGGGCCGTCGTCCTGCCCGTACTGGGCCTCGTCCAGCTTCGTGGCGCTGGCCCCTACGCTGGACACGGTGACGGGACGCCCGAGCCGCTCCAGCGTGATGCCACAGCCGTCGGCCTCCTCCACCAGGGCGAGGGCGCTGCGGGCGAGGGCGCGCAGGAACTCGTCCAGCGACGCCGTATCCAGGAGCAGCGCGGTCGTGTCCGGCGCCTCGGCCACAGGCCTGTCAGTCATGATCATCTCGTTCTGGGCGGTGACCCACCGCGGAAAAGGGGCGGGACAGAGCTGAGCGGCGCGGTCCGGGCCGCCGGGAAGGGGCAGCCGCCACCTACGCACCGGCTCCGGGCGTGGGGCGGTGAGAAGGTCAGGCGTCGCTGCGGGACGGCCGCTGGAGAGTGGGCGCGCCAACGGCCGCAAGGGGAAGGGCTGTCGGCGGTGCGCCTGCGGGGCGGGATCGCGTCGCGGGTGGCCGGTTGCGGGGCGCCCGTACGGACGGGTGCGCGGCTCCGGAAGCGCCGGCGGCCGGAGGCAGGACCGGGGCCGTGAGGGCGGCGCGGCCACGAGGACAGATGTTCACGGGAAACTCCACGGAGGCAGGAAGAATTCTCATGGGCCGTTTCCTGACCTCCAGCGCTCCATTATGCCCTGTCGTCCGGCGCGGTCGGCCCGGTGTCGTGAAGCCGGCCCGACCGGGCCCGAAAGCGCCGCAGCACGTGGGGACCGCACCTCAGCAGGGGTTCTGCCCTCGGAGCCGATCCCCCGTCACTTTCCGGCCACCGGCTCCGGCCGTCAGCGGTCCCCGGGGAAACGGGGCCGCGAGGTGTCGGCGTACGGGCCGAGCGGACGCTGCGAGGCCCCGGCGGTCTGCGGCGCGCTCCGCCGGTCGCCGGGCTTCCCGTTCCGGGACGCCTCGGGCACCGGCCGGCACCCCCGGTTGCGCAGCTCCGCGCCCGGGAGGGAGGAGGCGACCCGCAGGACACGGTGGAGGCCGGCTGCGCTCAGAACCTCGCGGGCCGTGTCGTACCCGGCCACCACCGCCATCGAGACGCCGCGCTCCTCGGCCTGGCCCCGCACCCGCAGGAGGAGTCCCAGGGCGCGAGGGGTGAGCAGGGGGGTGCGGAGGTCCACGATGATCGCCCGGGGCCCGCAGCACGGGAGCAGGCGGACGATCTCACGCTCGATCGCCGCCTCGTTGTCGAGGTCGACCACCGTGCCGAGTTCCACGACCAGGTGCGCGGCGTCGAGGTGATAGCTGAGCAGGAACATGGGCACTCCAGGGAAGCAGGGCTGAGTGCGCGGCCGCTTCCTGACCTGCGTACGCCGCGTATGCCCGCTCCGCGACGCGCGACACCTGTCCGGCGGCGACAGACGCGGGGCGGAGTCCCGCGCCCGGAGGGAGTGGCGCGGCCGGGCCCGTGCAGTGCCATGCTGGTCCCAGGATTCAGGCCGGGAAGGGAGCGACCATGACCGATGACGGAGCCCTCACTCCGGGGCCGCCCGACCTCGTCTCTCTCCTGCTGGACACGGACACGCTGGACGACTTCCTCCGGGCGCTGGCCCGGAGCGCCCTGCTCATGTCCCCCACGGCCGACGGCTGCGGGGTGACTCTGGAGCGTGAGAACCGCCCCCTCACCGTGGCCAGCGCGGGCATCAGCGCCCCACCGCTGGACGAGGCCCAGTACGGGCAGGACGACGGCCCTTGTCTGGAGGCGCTGCGCGAGGGGCACGAGGTCAATGTGAGCGACATGCGGGTGGAGGACCGGTGGAACGGCTACCCCGCCTTCGCGGTCGCCGCCGGGGCCCTGTCGTCGCTGTCCCTGCCGATCGCGGCCCACTCCCACACGGCGGGCGCCCTGAATCTCTACTCGCCCAAGGAGAACGGCTTCGCGGACGCCGATCTGAGCGGGCTGCGCGCCCTCGCCGCCCAGGCGACGGGGGCTGTCGCGCTCGCCCAGCGGCTCTCGGACACCCGGACCTTCACCGCCGACCTGGAGGCCGCCCTCCAGTCACGCGCCGTGATCGACCAGGCGGCCGGGATCGTCATGAACCAGCGCCGCTGCGGCCCGGAAGAGGCACTCAGAACCCTGCGCACCGCGTCGCAACACCGCAATGTGAAACTCCGCGACCTCTGTGCGCAGTTGGTCGGCAGCGTCTCCGGCACGCCCCCCACCGGCGGCCCCGGCCTGCGCCCCCGTCCGTGACCTGAGGACGGACATGTACGGCCGGCCGTCGGCCGGGGCATGTTTGGCCTCCGCTGTGGGGGTACTCCAGCAGCAGGTATCCGGCGTACGCGGAGCTCAGGCGCCGACCGGTTGGGAAAGCAGCCCTCGGCGCCGTCCGCCGCCCTCGGCGGCGCTACTCCGTTGCACGCGTCCGGGAGCGGGGTTCAGGGGTGCGCTGTTTAGTGGGATCCGTACGGGTAACGCGGTGGGCGTCCCCCGAGGCGGAGTGAGGAGCACGTCATGCCGGCCGGATCCAGCAAGAAGCGTGAGCGGCAGTACGAGCACATCAAGGAGAGCCAGGAGGAGCAGGGCGCTTCGAAGGGTCGTGCGAAGGAGATCGCGGCCCGGACCGTCAACAAGCAGCGCGCCCGGTCCGGCGAGTCGAGGACGGCGAGCAGGACGTCGACGCAGGACGGGAAGTCCGCCTACGAACGCGGTGGCGAACGCTCCCACAAGGGCGCGCAGGGTCCCACGAAGGACCAGCTGTACGCGGAGGCGAAGAAGAAGAACATCGACGGGCGTTCCTCCATGAACAAGGAAGAGCTCCGTAAGGCCCTCGGACGCTGACGCACATCACTATCCGGGCCGGACGGCCGCACGCACGACGGAGGAGCAGGACATGCCCGCAGACGCACGCGGCGACGACGTGTACCAGCCGCAGGACGACGACGGCCGGATTCCGCCGAACGACGAGCTCGACCTGGAGAACACGCTCGGCGAACGGGACCTGGACGACCAGATGGAAGAGGGCTACAGCCCTCCCGAACGCCCCCTGGGAGTGACCAAGTTCGGCACGACGGGGGCGGAGGAGCGCCGCGGCGAATCGCTGGACCAGCGGCTCGCCCAGGAGGTCGACGATGTGGAACAGCCCGTCGGCGACGGCATCGGCGACCTCGCCGAGGGCGAGGGAGAGCCCCGGGAAGGGGCCACCGTCGAGCCCCGGGCAGGCCGGCTCAGCGGCGCGGACGACGCGACCGGGCGGGAGAACGACGTCTACGCCGAGGACGTGGGCATCGACGGCGACGCCGCCTCGGCGGAGGAAGCGGCTGTGCATGTCACGGACGAGGCGGACACCCAGGAGCGCGAAGCCTGACGACGGGGGCAGCGGGTGAGCGGCGGGAGGAACGGGTGAGCGTGGCGGGCGCGGCGATCTTCGATGTGGACGCCACGCTCACGGATACCGACCGGCGTCGCTCTCCGGCTGACACGCGGACCGAGTCGTCGGCCCTGTACACCACGACCATCCAAGTTTAGTGGTTATTTCATCGGGTATGGGGTGTTTTGTGTGCTTCGGACAAGAGGCGCGCCCGTGGGATTCCGGGCGGCGCCTTCGTCCGGCCCGGTGATCATCCTGCGGCTGACCGACCTCATCGCCGACGAGGAGTGACCACCCATGCAGGCTGCAGCCGCCTCCGGTCCCGACCACGCCACGGGCCCCCGGCCGCCCGACCGGGCGTTCCAGCGGCTCCGGGCGCTTCCTCCGGGGCCCGAGCGGGACGCGCTGCGCGACGAGACCATCTGCACCTGGCTCCCGATGGCCCACCGGATCGCCACCCGCTTCCGTGACCGCGGCGAGGCCATGGACGATCTGCGGCAGGTGGCCGCGATGGGGCTCGTCAAGGCGGTGGACCGCTATGACCCGGAGCGGGGCAAGGCCTTCGAGACCTATGCCGTACCCACCGTCACCGGGGAACTGAAGCGGCACTTCCGTGACCACACCTGGGACGTCCATGTCCCACGCCGCGTCCAGGACCTCCGCAACCGGGTGCGGGTGGCCCGGCGCGAGCTGGCGCAGAGGAGTGGGGCCGGGGCCCCGACCTGTGCCGACCTCGCCTCGGCCACCGGGCTCGGCGAGGAGGACGTACTGCTGGGTCTGGAGGCCCTGGAGAGCTACAGCGCCATCTCGCTGGACGCCGAGCCCGCAGGCGTCGAGGGCGGCTCGCCCTTGGCCGACCGGCTGGGCTCCTGCGACGCGGCGCTGGGCGTCGCCGTCGACCGCGAGGCCGTCAAGCCGGGGCTGCGGGGGCTTCCCGAGCGGGAGCGGACCATCCTCTACCTCCGCTACTTCCAGGACATGACCCAGGTCCGGATCGCCGAACAGTTGGGCATATCGCAGATGCACGTGTCGCGGCTGCTCAGCCAGTCCTGCGAGCGGGTGCGCGACGGAGTGCTCCAGGGAGCCCCCTGACGGGTTCGGATGCGCACAGGTCCGAGGGCGAGCCCTGGACAGATCAGGGGATGAGCAGGGGTTCTGATCATGCCGTCGTCACCTCGGCAGCTCTGAGTCCCTCTCCTCAGGGCCGCGTCAGTGGTGTGCGCAGCGTGGAGCGCCCCGCGCGCCACGCCGCCAGCAGGTGGTCCCCGAGGAGGTCCTCCAGGTGGCCGGTCGCCTCGATGCCCAGGACGATGTCGGCTGCCAGCTCGGGCTCGTCCTCCAGCAGGCCGCCGATCACCTCGTGGCGCACCACCTGTTCGTGGACCGCGTCGGCTTCCACGTGCTCGTCGTAGAACCGCTGGGCCGCGACGCCGGCGCCCACGCGGCGCAGTGCCTCGGCCAGCCTCCTCGATCCGGGGGACGAGGTGATCTCCACGGTGGCGAAGTGCCCGACGAGGGCGCCGCGCAGCCGCCGGTGGAGCCCGAACAGGGACATCAGGTTGACGGTGGCCAGGGCCTGCGCGGGCGCGGCGTCGAGGTAGCGGCCGTATCGCGCGTCCAGGCCGAGGTCGGTCATCAGGTCGGCGAAGAGCTGGGCGTGGATGTCCTCGGCCCGGCCCGCTCCGAACTCGTCGAACTCGACGGCGGCCATGCCCGCCTTCGCCCGGCCGCGGAGCCTGGGCACCACCCACAGATGCGGATCGGCTTCCTTGAGGTGGTACAGGGAGCGCACGGCGGCGTACTCGCGCAGCTGCCACAGCTCGCCCTCCCGCTGGAGGTGGTGGCTGACGCTGTGCCCGTCGTCCCCGACGGGTTCCAGCTGGAGCGCGTCGACCGCCTGCGCCACGTCCTTGCCGCCCGGGCCGCTGTCACGGCGCAGGGCGTCCAGGAAGACGTCCTCGGCCGCCGCGCGCACGCCGAGCAGGGCGGGGTCCCACTCCAGGCGCTCGTCCACGTCGGCGAACCCCCGGTAGTGGAGCTCGTACAGGACGTACAGGAGCAGGTGCAGGTCGTCCCCGTACGGGTCGGCGGCGCGGACCGCACCGGCCGCGGGCAGGCGGGTTCGACCGCCCGTCAGTACGGCGAGGACGCTCTCGCTCAGGGGTCCGCGGGCCCGGGGCAGTCCGGGAGAGGCCGCGGGGCTCCGATGGGGGGTGGTGGCCGGTGTCGTCACGGTCGGGACTCCTCCTCGCCCTCCTGGGGCTGTCGGCCGCCGGGCGGGGCCCCGGAGGGCCCGGCCTGCTCGCGGCGGCGGCGGCGGTGGCTGGTGTCGCACCAGGGGTAGGCGCGGCTGCGGCGGCAGGTGCAGATCGCGACGACGAAGCGGTCGGACCGGGTCGTCGTGCCGTCGTCGCCCACGACCTCGACCGGCCCCTCCACCAGGATCGGGCCTTCCCTGTTCAGCACCACGCGTCGGGGCGTCTCATTCCTTCCGGGCACGGATCACCACCAGCTCCTCCCTGTCCAGGCGGTCCCTCAGCAGACCCCTGTCCCGCAGCCAGGCCGCCCGGCCGCGGGTGACCGGTCCGAACGGGATCGTCACCCGGTCGGTCACGGAGACGTCCAGTCCGGCCGCGGACAGCCGGCCGACCGTCTCCTCGGGGCGGCTCAGCCCCGACTGGACCAGCAGGAGCAGACCGCCGGGGCGCAGCGCGGCGAAGGCGTCGTCGCAGATACGGTCGAGGATCACCCGGCCGTCGGGGCCCGCGTCCCAGGAGCGGCCGGCCCCGTGCCACGGCACCGACAGGCCGGGAGCCGGGACGTAAGGGGGGTTGCTGACGACCGCGTCGAACGTACGGCCAGGCAGGGCCCGGAGCAGGTCACCCCTGCGCACGGTGACGGGCAGGCGGGCCAGCGCGGTGTTCAGCCGTGCGGACGCCACGGCCCGGCGGCTGATGTCCACCGCGGTGACGCGGGCGCCGAGCCGGGCCGCGTGCAGGGCCAGCGCGCCGCTCCCGGTACAGAGGTCCAGCAGGTCCGTGCCCGCTCCGATCCCCTCCCGGCGCATGGCCAGGGCGAGGAGAAGCGTGTCGGTCTGCGGCCGGTAGACGCCGGGAAGCCGCACGACCCTGCCCGGCCGCGGCGCTTCCGCGCCCGGCCGCGCGGCCCTGCCGGACACGTCCGACGGGGCCTGCCGCGCCACCGGGCCGTCCTCGCCCCCGGGTGCCCGGACCCCGCGCCCGTTCAACGGCCCGGACGCCCGTCTGGCCGGTCCCGCTGCTCGTGGCGGCGCGCCTCGGCCTGCTGCCGGCGGCCCTCGTCCCTGCGGTCCTGGTCGTCGAGCGCCTTGCCGTCCGATTCCGTGGCCAGTCCGCGGGCCCTCAGCACCTTGGCCCGCAGAATCCTGCGTACGTCACGCATCGTGTCCTCCTGTGCGGTCAGCGGTAGTTCCATCGTCGAGCGGTACCTGTCTCCTCGGTCCCGGCGCGCACTCCAGGGTCACTCACCCGGGGAAGTCCCGCTCCCGGTGGTTCGCGCCGCTGTAGGGGAGTGACCTCGAACGGCTCCGCCAAACATGTACGGCCGCCCGCCTCTCCGGGAGACCGGCTGTGCGCCGGAGGTACGTCGTACGCGGAACGAACAGACCGCCAAAGGCCGAGGTGGCCGCAGGGACGCCGACCGACGCGACGGTGGCCGGGGTGATGGCCTGGTCGGCCGCGCCGGAGGACCCGAGAGAGCGCGGCGAAGGAGGAGCACGGCGACGATCACGAGGGAAACCTCGGAAGGCTGCGCGCCCTCGCGAAGCGGCTGGGGACACGGCGGGAGCTCGCGTGCGGCTGTGGACGCGGCGGGAGCTCGCGTGCGGCTGTGGCAGACGGGTGACACCGCGGCGGTGCCGCCGGCCGTCCTGGTCCGCCGGCCGAAGGCGCTCGAGCGTGACGCGCCGGACTCCGTGGTGCGTGAGGCCCGCGCGCCCCAGGTGCACGACTGGCTCGTGAACCACGTGGCGAGGAAGAGCCCGCACGCCGAGGAGCTACGCCTGGCCCGGATCGGGATCGACCACCCCGGCCCCGCGCCCGCGCCGTAGGCAACAGAGCTCGCGGCGCACCGCCAGCTCTCCCTGCTCGTGCTGTCCTTCGCCCTCGTGGTCGACGGGCCCGCCGACCACGAGGGCGACCGGAACACGCTCGTCCCCGACCTCTGGCTCACCGCTCACGCCGACCTCGACATCCCCACCCTCCGGCAGGCCGCCGCGCTGCCCCTTCCCACCGCGGGCGAGCAGTTCGACCAGCTCGTCGCCGCCGTCGTCGAGCGGATCCGCGGCGGACTCGGCGCCGGATGACGGCCCCCCGGCCCAGGTGGGGCTCAGGGTGCGGCTCCCGGTGGACGGGCGCCGCGCCCCCGGTCAGGGGCCGGCGGCCGCCGCTCCCCCGGCGGGGTCCGGCACCGTCGCCGTGAGGACCCGGTCGGGGCGGATCGGCAGGTCCCGGTGGCGGACGCCGGTGGCGTGCCAGACCGCGTTGGCGACGGCCGCCGCCGCGCCCACGATGCCGATCTCCCCGACGCCCTTGATGCCGACCGGATCGTCCGGGTCGTCGTCGTCCACCCAGTCCGCCTCGATGTCCGGGACGTCGGCGTGCGTGGCCACGTGGTAGCCGGCGAGGTCGGGGGCGTAGTGGCCGCCGCTGTTCCGGTCGCGGACCGCCTCCTCGTGCAGGGCCATGGAGATGCCCCAGGTCATCCCGCCGACGAGCTGATTGCGTGCGGTGAGCGGATTGACGATGCGGCCCGCGGCGAAGATACCCAGCATGCGGCGCACCCGGACCTCGCCGGTGGCGGTGTCGACGGCGGCCTCGGCGAACTGGGCCCCGTAGGAGTGCCGTTCCTTCCGCGCGAGGTCCCTGACGGCCTCGGTGGTGTCGGACCGCACCGTGATCCCCTCCGGGGGGATCACCGCGGTCGCCGCGAGCCGTTCCCGCAGTTCGGCGGCGGCGGCGGTGACCGCCCAGGCCCAGGAGCGGGTGCCCATGGAGCCGCCGGCGATCATCGCGGGGCCGAAGTCGCTGTCGCCGACGCGCACCCGGACGCGTGCGGGCACGGTCTCCAGCGCGTCGGCGGCGACCAGGGTGAGCGCGGTGCGGGCTCCGGTGCCGATGTCGGCCGCGGTGATCCGTACGGTGAAGGAACCGTCCGCCTCCGCCGTGACCAGGGCGGTGGACGGGGCGGCGCCGGCACCGTAGGAGGCCGCCGCCGTGCCGGTGCCCAGCAGCCAGCGTCCGTCGCGGCGCGTGCCGGGGCGCGGGTCGCGGTCCGCCCAGCCGAACCTGCGCGCGCCTTCACGGAAGCAGGCCGCCAGATTGCGGCTGCTGTACGGGAGCCCCGAGACGGGACCGGTCTCCGGCTCGTTGCGCAGGCGCAGTTCGATCGGGTCGACACCGGCGCGTGTCGCGAGTTCGTCGAGGGCCGTCTCGATCGCGAACGACCCCGGTGCCTGCCCCGGAGCGCGCATCCAGGTCGGGGAGGGCACATCGAGCCGTACGACGTGGTTGGCGGTGCGGTGCGCCTCGGCGCCGTACAGCACCCGGGCGACACCCGCGCCGGTCTCGACGAACTCGTACACCGTCGACGTCTGGTTCAGCGAGAGGTGCTCCAGGGCCAGCAGCCGGCCGTCGGGGGCCGCCCCGAGCCTGATCCGCTGGATGGTGGGACTGCGGCAGCCGGCCAGCGCGAACATCTGACGGCGGGTCAGCACGACGCGCACCGGGCGCCGCAGGACGGTCGCGGCCATCACCGCGGACACCTGGTGGGCCCGCAGGCCCTTGCTGCCGAATCCGCCGCCGATGTGCTCGGAGCGCACCCGCACCGAGGACGCGTCGAGCGAGAACATCGCGGCCAGCTCGCCCTGCACCCAGCCGGCGCCCTGGTTGGAGTCGACGACGTCGAGCCGCCCGCCGTCCCAGCGGGCGGTCGCCGCGTGCGGCTCCATCATGCTGTGCTGGCCTTCGGGGGTGGTGTAGCGCCCCTCCACCACGAAGGCGGACGCGGCCAGCCGGTCCTCCAGGTCGCCGTCCTCCATCCCGGCGGACGTCTGGGAGTCGGCGAGGCGGGCGCCGGGGTGGTCGGCGACGAGCGCGGTGTCGTGGGGCTCCCGGTCGTACCTCACCACGAGCGCTTCGGCGGCCTCCCGGGCCTGCTCGGGGGTCTCGGCGACGACCAGCGCGACCGGCCAGCCGGCGAACGGCACCCTGTCGTTCTGGAAGACGGCGCAGGTCGGGTCCGGCGGGGTGCCGAACAGGCCGGTCCAGTCGGTCTTCAGCCGGGAGGCGTTGCCGTGGTGCAGCACGGTGAGCACGCCCGGCATGTCGAGGACCGGGGCGCTCTCCACGTCGAGGATCCGGCCCCGCGTGAGGGTGGACAGCACGAGCCAGCCGTGGGCCAGGTCCGGATGCGGGATCTCGCCCGCGTAGCGGGCCGCGCCGGTGACCTTGTCGCGGCCCTCGACGCGGGTGTGGGCGACGCCGACCGCTCCGCGCGCGGCCCGGCGCCCCGGCGTGGTGGCCGTCATCGGGCGTCCCGTGCCGCGAGTTCGGTGCATACGGAGACCACGAGGTTGCGCATGAGGGCCACCTTGTATCCGTTGTCGGGCAGCGGCCGGGCGGCGGCGAGTTCGGCGTCCGCGGCGGCGGCGAAGGACGCGCCGTCGGCCGGTGCGCCGGTCAGTACGGCTTCCGCCGCACGGGCGCGCCAGGGCCGGGAGGCGACGGCTCCGAGGGCGAGGCGCGCTTCGCGTACGAGGCCGTCCTCGATGTCGAGCGCCGCGGCGACGGAGCCGATGGCGAAGGCGTACGAGGCGCGTTCGCGCACCTTGCGGTAGCGCGAGTGGGCGGCGACGGGCGCGGCGGGCAGGCTGACGTGGGTGATCAGGGCGCCGGGCGGCAGGGCGGTCTCCCGGTGCGGGGTGTCTCCGACGGGGAGGTAGAAGTCGGTGAACGGTGTCTCGCCGGGCCCGTCGGCGCTCTCGTAGGAGACCACGGCGTCGAACGCCGTCAGCGCCACGCCCATGTCGGAGGGGTGGACGGCCACACAGTGGCCGGAGGCGCCGAGGACGGCGTGGTTGCGGTGTTCGCCGGCGACGGCGGGGCAGCCGCTGCCCGGAGCGCGCTTGTTGCAGGGCCCGGAGACGTCGGTGAAGTAGCCGCAGCGGGTGCGCTGGAGGAGGTTGCCGCCGACGGTGGCCATGTTGCGCAGCTGTCCGGAGGCTCCGGCCAGCACGGCCTGGGCCAACGCCGGGTAGCGGAGCCGGACTTCGGGGTGGGCGGCGAGATCGCTGTTGGTGGTGGTCGCGCCGATGCGCAGGCCGCCGTCCGCCGTGGGTTCGATGCGGTTCAGGGGAAGTTCGCGGATGTCGACGAGGCGGGCGGGGCGCTCCACGCCGGACTTCATCAGGTCGACGAGGTTGGTGCCGCCACCGAGGAACCGCGCCTGCGGGTCGGCGGCGAGGAGGGCGACCGCGCCGGTGACGTCGTGGGCGCGCCGATAGCCGAACTCCTTCACGCGGCGGCCTCCTTCGTGGCTGCCGCCCGGCCCTCGGCGTGCGCCTCGGCGGCGCGGGCGACGGCCTGGACGATCGAGACGTAGGCGCCGCAGCGGCACAGGTTGCCGCTCATGCGCTCGCGGATCTCGTCGGGCGTCAGCGGTGGCGGCCCGGACCCGGGCCCCTGGTCGTCGGTGACGGCGCTCGGCCAGCCGGCCGCGTGTTCCTCGATGACGGCGATGGCCGAGCAGATCTGGCCGGGTGTGCAGTAGCCGCACTGATAACCGTCGAGGTCGAGGAAGGCCTGCTGGACGGGGTGCAGGCCATCGCCCTCGGCCACTCCTTCGATGGTGGTGATCTCACGCCCTTCGGCCGCGACCGCGAGGCCGAGGCAGGAGAGGACGCGCCGCCGGTCGACCAGGACGGTGCAGGCTCCGCACTGTCCTTGGTCGCAGCCCTTCTTGGTGCCGGTGAGGTCGAGGCGCTCGCGCAGGACGTCGAGCAGGGTGGTGCGGTGGTCGATGGACAGATGGTGCTTCTCGCCGTTGACGCTCAGGGTGATCGCACTGGACGTCGACGAGGTCGCTGGGGCCATGATTCAGCCTTCTCCGGTGTCTGGTGAGGAGGAACCGGGCCACCGACGGGCGACCGGTCGACCCGGTGGCCGGCGAACGCGACCGGCGCTGAGGTAGCCCTGACCGTGCTGCTGTCCGCTCAAGGGAAAAAACGTAACGGACAGCTGTCCGGCCGACAAGGACGGGTTTCGGCCGGAGCCGCGAGGAGGAGCCGTGTCGCAGCCGAGGAAGGACGCTCCCCTGCGTCCCGACGGGCGGCGCGACCGCGAGCGCATCCTGCGCGCGGCCATGGGTCGAGCTGACGCTGTGCGCGGACGCCCCGCTGAGCGCGATCGCCAGGAAGGCGGGCGTCGGGCAGGGCACGTTCTACCGGAACTCCCCGCACCGGGAGACGCTCGTCCTGGAGGTCTACCGCTACGAGACGCGGCAGGTCGCCGATGCCTCGGGCGAGTCGCTCCAGGCGCTCCCGCCCGAACGGGGCCCTGCGCGAGTGGATGGACCACCTCGCGCTCCGCCCTGACCGAGGCCGGCCTGGCGGACGCGATCCGGCTGGTCACCAGCGCGCCGGGCGGACCCGCCGAGCCCGGCCCCGCCCCGGTCATGGAGGCGGCCGGAACCCTGCTGCGCGCCTGCGAGGACGCCGGTGCCGTCCGTCCCGGGGCGCCCCGGGACGACTTCTTCGCCGCCATCGCCGGTCTCCGGCAGATCGATCCGCACGAGGGCTGGGTGCCGAGGGCCGGCCGGCTCCTGGATCCCGTCGTGGACGGACTGCGCGTCGGGGCGCCCGGCCGGTGACCTGACCGCCGGGCGCCGGGTGTCGGAGGGCCGTGTGATGATGCCCCGTACAGCGCTCGGACCTGGGGAGGGGCCGAGCACAACACGCGCGACGGGAGCGGTGCGTTGAGCAAGGGCGGGGCGTCCATACCGGACGAGGAGTGGGAGCGTTTCCTGAAGGAGGCCGAGGCCGGGGGCGCGGGGGCGCCCGAGGAACCGTCGGCGCGGGCCCGGATGGTGACACAGCGGCTCCAGGAGGAGCCCGACCGGCCGGAGGGGTGGCGGACGTATACCCCGGCCCGGCGGCGCGGCGGCAAGGGCTGGGCCGTGCTCGGCCTGGCGTCCGCCGTCGCCGTGGTGGTCGTGGCCGTCGGCCCCTGGGGGATCTCCGACTGGTTCGACGGCGGCGACGGGACGATCACCACGCCGCTCGCCGCGGAGTCGCAGCGCCCGACCGGGCCGCCCGCGCAGGAGGCGGCGGACCGGCCTCCCACCCAGGACGAGCCGTTCAGGGGGTCACCGGCCGCGCGATGGAGCGACGGGACGGCGGGCATCCATCTGCCCGAGGCACGGGCGACCGGCTGGATGAGCAGGGCGGAGGTCACGAAAGCGCTCGCGAAGACCCGGGACTTCCTCGCCGCGTCCAGCCTGGACCCGGCCGTACTGCGCGGCGAGCGGCCGGACAGGGCCATCGCGCTGATCAACCCGCACCAGGCGGATGTGCGGGGCTTCCTCGGGAAGGCGCTCCGCGCACCCGACCGCGAGAACGACCCGCTCCTGCTGTTCAGCCGCTTCCGGTCCGCCGACGTGCGGCCGGTCGGGGACGTGGTCAAGACCCGCGGCCGGGTCACCTTCCGGGAGGGCGGGCGCGGCGCGGTGGAGGTGTCCACCGACATCACCTACGTCTACCCCGTCGTGCGTGCCGGGAGGGACAGCGACGAGGTCGCGCGGACCATCGTGCGCCGCGAGGTGGTGATGAGCTGGGACGACCCGGCGAAGATCGTGATCGAGCCGGGGACGTTCTCGCTCGTCTCCTACAAGGTGGACACCACCAACGGCGGTTGCGACACCTACACCGGCTATCTGACCCCCACGTTCCCCTCCGAGCGCACCGCCGCCGGGACGGGCGACGACGGCGCCGTGGTCGACCCGTACGACCGCAGCACGTCGATGGAGGAACGCATGCGGGAAGCCGAGGACGAGGGCTGCGGAACCGCCACCCGCTCCTGAGGAGGGGCGGGAAGCGGAAGAGCGGCCCCGGCCGGTCCGCCGGGGTCGCGCCCGCTCCGTGGTCTCCGGGCCGACGACCGGCCGGCCGTCCACCGCTTCCCGAAGGGCCATCTGCCGCTCAACAAGCTGTCGCTGGACGGCACGTGGACGGCCGGGTGCGAGGAGTTCACGGCGGGGCGTGACGCCCGACTCGCCTTCACCTACCGGGCGGAAGAACGCCAACATCGTCCTCGGCGGCACCGGCAAGGTCACCGTGCTCGTGGACGGCGAGGTCACCAAGACCCTCCGGGTGACCGGATCGCCGACGCTCCACCGGCTCACCGACGACCGGGACCCGCGCACCGCACGCCTCGACCCCGCGTGGACGAGGGCCTCCAGGCCTACGTCCTCACCTTCGGCCGAGCAGCCGGGACCGAGGCCTCCCCCAGCTCGGCGAACCGGTCCAGCAGCCCGGCCGCCGCGTCCACGTCGTCCGTCAGCGGCCGGTCGGCCGACTCCGCGTCGAGCACCGAGGCCGCGAGCCCGAAGGCGCGGCCGACCGGCAGCTCCGGGTCGAGGCGCAGCTCGCGTTGGCGCAACGCCCGTACGGCCGCGACGAGTTCACAGCCCACGACGAGCCGGAACGCCTGGCACGCCCGCAGGGTCTGCCGTGCCGCCGGCGACGCGAAGCCGGCCTGCTCCTCGACACCCCGCGAGAGCACCGCGTGGCCGAGCGAGGCGGGCGCGGAGAAGGCCCGCAGATCGCCGAGCGCCGCCCCGGCCGCGTATTCGAGGATCATCACGCCCGAGGACGCCGGCTCGGCGTCCGCGAGGAACGGACGCAGGCGGGTGAAGCCCGGTTCGTTCAGCGTCGAGAGCCGGGAGGTGGACAGGCGGACCACCTGGGTCACGGCGAGCCTGAAGTAATCCAGGGCGAGGCCGAGTTGGGCGAGGTAGAAGCCGCCGTGGTGGTAGGCGGCCATATCGTCGGCCGAGATCAGCGGGTTCTCGGCCGCCGCGTTGATCTCGACCGCGAGGACCTCTTCGAGCGCGTCCGCCGCGTCGTGCGCGGGCCCGTGGATCTGCGGCACGCAGCGGAAGCCGTACGGATCCTGGATCCGGCCGAGCGGCGGCGTGGGGCGGTCGGGGGCGCCGAGCAGCAGCCTCATCCGCTCCGCGACCGCGTACGAACCGGCGTGCCGGCGTGCCTCGTGCACGGGCAGCGCGTAGGCCTCGTAGCTGCCGTCGATCGCCATCAGCGACAGGGCCGCCACCACCTGCGTGGCCGCGATCAGGGTGCGCAGCTCGTGCAGGGCGAGGGCGGACTGGCCGAGGGTGAGGGCGTTGCTGCTGATCAGGGCGAGGGCGTCGTTGTTGTCGAGGGGCTGCGGCGCGGGGGCGGCCCCGGCGCCCTGCCACGGATGCTCGCCCGCCAGCGCGAGGCCCATCTGCGCGAGCGCGGCGATGTCGCCGGTGCCGACCGAGCCGAACTCGTTGACCTTCGGGTAGGCGCCCGTCTCCAGGGCCTCGCAGAGCGCGGTGACGACGGTCGGGTGCAGCCCGGCGCCGCCGGCGAGGAGCTGGTTGGCGCGGACGGCGAGCATGGCGCGGACCTGCCGTGCGGGCAGCTCCTCGCCGATCGCCCCGGCGTGGCTCCGCAGCAGGCTCAGACCGTGGTCGGCGGCCGCCTCCGTGGGCACGGTCTCGTTCCGGTTCGCGCCGACACCGGTGGAGCGGCCGTAGACGCGGCCCCACGAAGCGATCTCCCGCGCGGCGATCCAGGAGGCTTCCACACGCTTCATACCGTCGGCCGCCGGGAGGGGACGGGCGACCGATTCGGCCATGCGTACGACATCTGCGACCATCATGCGGCGGCCGTCAAGGACGACGACCGCATGGTTGCCGCCTGCCGCCCGGTCCGGGATATGGGACGACATCAGTAGCGATTCCTCCTCTGTCGGGCGTTCCGTCTCGTCCTGCGGCCACTGACAGCCAGGGATTCACCCCCGCACGGCGACGACCCATTGACAACCTATTCAGTCACCGAGAACTCTGCATGCCGATATGCAGTCGGGCAAGGGACTCCTCATGATCCAATTCGACAAGGCCCACAAGCGCTTCCCGAACGGCACGACCGCGGTGCACGACCTCACGCTCGACCTGCCGGAAGGGGGCGTGACCGTCCTCGTCGGATCTTCCGGTTGCGGCAAGACGACCACGCTCCGCATGATCAACCGGATGGTCGAGCCGACCTCCGGGACGATCAGAGTGGGCGGCAAGGACGTCCTGGAGCAGGACGCCGCCGAGCTGCGTCGCTCCATCGGCTACGTCATCCAGCAGTCCGGGCTCTTCCCGCACCGCACCGTCCTGGACAACATCGCGACCGTACCGCTGCTGCTCGGCTGGGGCCGCGGAAAGGCGCGGGCCCGGGCGGCGGAACTCCTGGACACGGTCGGCCTCGCCGCCGACGCGGGGAAGCGCTACCCGCACCAGCTCTCCGGCGGCCAGCAACAGCGCGTCGGCGTGGCCCGCGCGCTCGCGGCGGACCCGCCGGTCCTCCTGATGGACGAGCCCTTCGGCGCCGTCGACCCGGTGGTCCGCACCCAGCTCCAGGACGAATTGCTGCGCCTTCAGAGGGAGTTGAACAAGACGATCGTCTTCGTCACGCACGACATCGACGAGGCCGTACGGCTCGGGGACCGCATAGCCGTCTTCCGTACCGGAGGCCATCTCGTCCAGTGCGCCTCCCCCGCCGAGCTGCTGGCCCGCCCCGCGGACGCGTTCGTCGCGGACTTCCTCGGCGCGGAGCGCGGCCTGAAGCTGCTGTCCCTGACGACGCTCGAAGAGGTCGCCCAGGGTCCCGCCCCCGAAGGCGGCCGCTGGCGGCTCGCCCTCGACGCGGCCCGCAAGCCCCTGGCCTGGCGCGAGCAGGAGACGGACGCGGAGATGCCGGTCCGGCCCCTGCGGGACACCGACTCGCTCCTCTCCGCGCTGAACGAGTCGATCGCCGCGCCGAGCGGCCTGGTCGCCCGGGTCGACGCGGACGGCGTCCTCACCGGCGTGACGTCCCGCGAGGACATCCACGACCGGGCGGGCCGGGTGCACAGCGCGGCGAGCACGGTGGCCGCATGAGTGTCGACTGGTCGTGGATAGCCGACCACACCGACGATCTCACCGCCCTGACGCTCTCCCACCTCCAGGCCGCCCTGACCGCCGTGCTCCTCGGGCTGATCGTCTCGCTCCCCCTGGCCGTGGTGGCCCACCGGGTGCGCAGGCTGCGCGGGCTGCTCCTCGGGCTGTCGAACGTCCTGTTCACGATCCCGTCCATCGCCGTGTTCGTCCTGCTCCTGCCGGTCAGCGGGCTCACCCGCACCACCACCGTCATCGGCCTGACGATCTACACGCTCGTCGTGCTCCTGCGGAACACCGTCGAGGGCCTGGACTCCGTCCCCGCCCGGACGAAGGAGGCCGCGAAGGCGATGGGCTCCCGGCCGCTGCGCACCCTGCTGACCGTCGAACTGCCCCTCGCGCTCCCCGTGATCATGGCGGGCGTACGGATCGCGACGGTGATGGCGATCTCCCTGGTCTCCGTGGCCACGTACATCGGCGACGGCGGGCTCGGGCAGCTCTTCACCGACGGGTTCCAGCGCAACTTCCCCACCCCCGTCATCGTCGGCGTCGTCCTGACCCTGCTCCTCGCAGTCGTCGCGGACGCGCTGCTCGTCACCCTCCAGTACGTCCTGACGCCGTGGACCCGTCGGCAGAAGCAGGGGGCCTGACCTCATGTACGAACTCCTCACGGGCCTCGGCCACTGGCTGGTCGGCGCTGAGCAGTGGACCGGCCCCGACGGCATCGGACACCGTCTCGCCGAGCACCTCCAGTACTCGCTGCTCGCCACCCTCGTCGCCGCCGCCATCGCCCTGCCGATCGGTCTGCTCATCGGGCACACCGGGCGCGGCGCGTTCGTCGCGATCAACCTGTCGAGCTTCGGGCGGGCACTGCCCACGGTCGGGCTCGTGGTCCTCGTCTTCCTCGCCAGCGGCCTGTCGATGTGGCCCGTCTACATCGCCCTCGTGGCACTCGCGGTGCCGTCGATCGTCACCAACACCTACGCGGGGATGACGGCGGTCGACCCCGAGGTGCGGGACGCCGCACGTGGCCAGGGCATGCGCCGGCACCAGGTCCTCCTCCAGGTCGAACTGCCGCTCGCGCTGCCCCTGATCATGACCGGTCTCCGGCTCGCGCTCATCCAGGTCGTCGCGACGGCGACCATCGCCGCGTACGTCTCCTTCGGCGGGCTCGGCCGGTACGTCTTCGACGGGCTCGCCCAGCGCGACCTCGTCCAGGTGCTCGGCGGCGCCGTGCTCGTGGCGCTCGTCGCCGTCGTCCTCGATCTCGCGCTCTCCGTCCTCCAGCGCGTCCTCTTCCGCCACCGTCCCGCCCCGCGGGCCCAGGCCTAGGAGCCCCCCATGAACCGCAGAAACCTCCTCGGCGGACTCCTCGCCGCCGCCACCGTCCCCGCGCTCGCCTCGTGCAGCAGCGGCATCACCTCCCTCGACGGGGAGGGGGCCGGCGGCGGGGGCGGGGGCTCCAGCGAGGGCGGCGTCACCATCGGCACCGCCAACTTCACCGAGAACCAGGTCCTCGGGTACCTCTACGCCGCGACGCTCGAAGCGTCCGGGGTGAGGACGAAGGTCCGCCCCAACCTGGGCACCCGCGAGATCCTCATCCCCGCGCTGAAAGGCGGCGACATCGATCTGCTGCCCGAGTACCAGGGCGCGCTGCTGCACTACCTCGACGCCAAGGCCACGGCCACCGAGGAGGGCACGATGCAGAACGCCCTCGCGATGCTCCTGCCGGGCGGCCTCCAGATACTCCCGTACGGCGAGGCGGAGAACGCCGACGCCTTCGCCGTGACCGAGGAGACCGCCGAGGAGTACGGCCTGAAGTCCCTGGCCGACCTCGCGAAGCACAACGGCAAGCTCGTCATCGGCGCGGCACCCGAGGTCAAGAAGCGCACCGTGGGCTCGGTGGGCCTCAAGGACGTGTACGGCGTGGAGTTCAAGGAGTTCAAGTCCCTCGACTCCTCGGGCCCGTTGGTCAAGGGAGCCCTCAAGAAGGGCGATGTGGACGTGGCGAACCTCTTCACCACCGACACCGACATCGCCGCCGAGGGCTGGGTCGTCCTCACCGACCCCAAGAACCTGATCCCCGGCCAGCACGTCGTTCCGCTGATCGCCGACCGCAAGGCCGACTCGACGGTCCGCAAGGCGCTCGCACGTCTGGGCGCCGTGCTGACGACCGAGGACCTCACCGAGCTCAACCGCCTGGTGGACAAGGACCGGAAGGACCCCGAGGACGTCGCGAACGACTGGGCGGCGGAGCACGGCATCACGAAGTAGCCGCGGCCGGCGGGTCCTCCCCGCCGGCCGTCACCTCCGGGGCCCGGCCGCCGCGTAGGCGGTGACGCCGGCCGCCAGCAGGGCGCCGGCGGTCCAGGCGGCGGCCGGGGCGTCGGGCCGGGCCAGCAGCCAGCCGCCGACCCCGCCCGGGTCGGGCGGTGCGAAGAAGGTGACGGCCGGCCAGCCGACGACCGGCGTCCAGGCGTACTCCGCACCGAGCACGACGGCCCCGAGCGCGGCGAGACCGGTGAGCCCGGCGGCGTCGCGGACCAGGAACGCCGCCGTCGCCGGGTCGCGCCCCGCCGTCTGTGCCGCCAGGAGCACGAGGGTGACGGCGGCGGCGATCAGCAGGACGTGCGCCGCCCGGAGCGGGGCCCAGCGAATCGCCGCCGTCCGGTCCAGGGCGGCGTCCTGGCCGCCCAGCCCGGGGGCCGCCGCGGCGACGGCGACCGCCACGGCCAGGACGCTCAGCCGCGGATCGGCGTCGCCGTCGGCCGCCGCGCCCGCCCCGAGCAGCACCGCCGAGGCGAGGAGTGCTCCGGCCGTGGCCGGGGCCCGGCGCGACCGTGCGTACAGCAGAAGACCGCTCGTCACCGCGCTCCCCCGGCCAGCTCGTCGGCCCAGGTGAACTCGCAGCCGAGGGCGGCCTCGCGGACCTCGGCGACCCGGCTCCGCCGCTGGTCCGGGGAGAGTGCCGTGAACTGCTTCCACGCCTTCCCCGTCGAGACCCGGTAGGCCTCACGGTCGTACACATCGGCCTCGATGGGCCGGAACGCACCCAGCGCCCAGCTCGCCAGCACGCTCTGCACGACCAGCACCTCGTCGCCGCCGAACTCCCGGGAGGTGATGGCCCGGCAACTGGGCGCGAGCCCCTCGCCGACGAGCCGGCGCACCAGCTGATCGCCCTCCGCCGTGTCGATCTGCGGATCCTCGAAGTTGACGAGCACCGATGCCGCGGCGAGCCGGCGCTCCTCACCCACGGCCCGGAGCGCGGTCTCCTCACGGACCTGCCGGGGCGCTTCGTCGCCGAGCGCGGTGTCCAGGACGGCCAGGGCCCGGGTGGCGGAGGGCGCGAGGGCGTCGAGCCGGTGCCGGTGCACCTCCGTGACGCAGACCCGGCCCTCGCACACGGAAGCGGCCGCCGCCGGGTCGATACGGTAGCCGCCGCGGGCGTCGCCGGGCAGCACCAACAGCGCCAGGGCGGCTCCGGCGAGCACGGGCGCAACCGCGATCAGGCGGCCCCGCCGACGGATGGCGCTCAGCAGCGCGAAGCCGGTGGCCAGGAGACCGAGCAGCCACAGGGTCTGGCCCAGATGCACGGCGCCGGTGAGGGTCAGCAGCACCTGGCGCGGCTCGGCGACCGCCGGGGACAGCTGCGAGAGCAGCTGGGATCCGACGCGGACGGTGGGCAGTTCGCTGTCGGTCTGCTGCATCAGGAACACGGTCACCGCGAGGAACAGGACGGTCACGGCCGGCGGTGTCAGCGGTGAGGGCAGAGCCCGTCCCACCCCCATGCCGAACACCGCGGCCGCCACCAGGGCCAGCAGCGCGACGGCCGAGATGGGCAGCCAGCCCAGGTGGGTGTACGTGGTCGGGCCGAGCGCCACCTGGACGCCGCCCCACACCAGCAGCGCCCCGAACCCGGCGACCAGCGCCAGGGCGACCGCGGCCGCCGGGGTCGCCGCACGCTGCCACCCGGGCCGCGGGCTGGCGGCCAGCAGTTCCGGCATCCGGGAGCGGTGGTCGCGCAGCCCGTACAGGGCGCCGATCCCGGCGACCAGGGGCCACAGGTAGGCGAGCAGCCCCCGGGTCCACAGGGCCAGCGAGGTCCACTGCCCGGTCCAGTCGACCGAGGTGCCCCACCAGCTCCCGTCGATGCCGTAGAGGAACGCGAACCCGCCGGCCAGGACGGTGAGGCCGGCCAAGGGGGCGGCGGAGCGCAGGAGTTCGGTGCGCAGGACGCGGAGGTTCACCAGCCGTCCCTTTCGTGGTCGGAGCCGGACAGGAGGGCGGAGTAGCCGCGTTCCAGGGGGCTGTCGCCCGGCTGGTCGGCGGTTCCTGCGGCGGCCAGCGCCTGAGGGGTTCCCTGGAAGACGAGCCGGCCCCGGTCGCAGAGCACCACATCGGTGCAGGCCGCGGCGACGTCCTCGACGAGGTGGGTGGAGACCAGGACGCAGCTCTCCCGGCCGAGCTCCTGGAGCAGGGCGCGGAACTGGAGGCGTTGGGCCGGGTCGAGGCCGACGGTCGGTTCGTCGAGCAGCAGCACCGAGGGGTCGTTGACGATGGCCTGGGCGATGCCGACGCGGCGCACCATTCCGCCGGAGAGCGCCTTCATCCGGCTGTCGGCCCGGTCCGCGAGTCCGACCCGTTCCACGGCGCGCTGCACGGCGCCGGGGATGTCCCGCGCGGGCATCTCCTTCAACCAGGCCATGTACGTGACGAACTCCCGGACGGTGAACCGCTTGTAGTAGCCGAACTCCTGCGGCAGATAGCCGATGCGGCGGCGCAGCTCCCGGTGGCGGGCGCTGTCGCGGACGGAGTGCCCGAACAGTTCGAGGTCTCCCCCGGCGGGTCGCAGGACGGTGGCGAGCGTCCGGATCAGGGTGGTCTTGCCGGCGCCGTTGGGGCCGAGCAGGCCGTGGGTTCCGGTGCCCAGCGAGAGGTCGAGCCCGTCGACGGCGAGCCGGTCGCGGCCGACCCTGACGGTGAGGCCGGTGGCGTGGATCTCATGGGCGTAGACGCGTGGCGCGGTGTCGAGCGCGCCGGTGGGGACGGTCATCTGATGCTCCTTGCGGGGGGTCATCGCAGGCTTATGGGGGTGCTGTAGGCGCTGCGGCGGGCCAGGACGACGCCGGCCGCGGCGGCGAGCGCCAGGGCCCAGAGCGGAAGGTGTTCGGGCTGGAGGAGGAAGAGACGGCCCAGAGCCGCGGCCGGGGCCAGGACCGCCGCGGTCCACAGCGCGCCGAGGGCGGCGGTGGCGCGGCCGACGCCGATGACGCTGCCGAGCGCCAGCGCCGTCGCGGTGAGGGCGAGGGAGGGCAGCAGCCACTGCGCGAGGGCGACGCCCGTCAGGAGTCCGGCGACCAGGTGCACCGGCAGGACGACGGCGAGCACGGTGAGGGTGCGCCGCAGCAGCAGGGACAGCCCGGCGCGCGGGGTGACAGCGGTCAGTTCGAACGCCGGGTCCAGCCCGCGCGACCAGGCCGCGGCGACTCCGGCGAGCGGCAGGGCGGGCGCCAGCAGCAGGACGGTCGGTGCGCCCCGCGTCCAGCCCGCGGTGCGGTCCAGCAGCACCGCGACGACGCTCACGCCGATGACCATGGCCAGCCAGGGGCCCATGACCGGGGTGGCCCAGGCCGTGGTGCGGCGGCGACGGCGCGGGGCGGGCGTCGAACGGTCCAGCGCCGGCTCCAGGCCGTCGCGGACGGCGGCCAGCAGGGCGGTGACGGCGGGTACGCCGGCCGCCGCGCCGGCCAGTCTGCCGCGGCAGTCGGCGCACTGTTCCAGATGGGCCTCCACGGCCCACAGTTCGTCGGCGGGCAGGTCGGTGTCCCCCCGCGCGTAGCTGTCGACGAGTCGGTCCGACGGGTGCTCGACGCTCATGCCAGCGCCCTTCTCATGGCGATACGGGCCCGGCGGGCCCGGGTCTTGACGGTGCCTTCGGGGAGGTCGAGCAGGACCGAGGCCTCCCGGACCGAGAGCCCGTCGAGCACCAGGGCCTGGAGCACCTGCCGCAGCTCCGGGGCGAGGGTCCGCAGGGCGTCCCCGACCTCTCCGCCGACGGCGGCGGCCAGGGCCTCGTCCTCGGCGGCCGGGGCGGTGACGCGTGCGGCGGCGGCGACGGGCGGTTCGGCGTGGTGGGCGCGGCGGCGGAAGGCGTCGACCAGCCGGCGGGCCGCGATCGTCCAGAGCCATCCGGCGGCGCTTCCGCCGACGGCGCTGCCGACGAAGGCGCCGGCGGCACGCCACACGGCGAGATAGGTCTCCTGCATGACCTCGGCGACGATCTGCTCGTCGGCGCACCGGCGTCGCAGCCGTACCGCCAGCCAGGGCGAGGTGCGCCGGTACAGCTCGTCGAACGCGGCGCGGTCTCCGTCGGCGACCAGGCGGAGGAGGTGTTCCTCGGCCGGTTCCGGGGGCCGCTTCTTTCGTAGTCTCACACCGGCCAGACGCGGGGCGGGGCCCGCGGGTTCTCATCCGGGAGTGGTGTGTGTCACACCGGGACCGGGTCGGGGGTCACCGCCCGAGCAGCGCGGCGACGGTGATCAGCACCGGGACCGAGAGCAGGGTGGACAGCAGGATCGACTCCCTGGCGAACCGTTCGGCGACCCCGTAGTGCGAGGCGTACGTGAAGAGGTTCTGGGCGGCCGGGAGAGCCGCGATCACGACGACGGCCAGCAGCGCCTCGCCCCGCAGCCCGAACAGCCCCGCGCCGACGGCCCAGGCGACGACCGGCTGGGCGACCGTCTTCAGCAGGGCGGACAGGTACAGCGCGACCCGGTCCTCACCCCGGCCCGGGCGCTCGCCGCCGTACAGGGATATCCCGAAGGCGAGGAGGACCGCGGGGACCGACATGTTGCCGATGAGGACGAGCGGCTCCTGCAGGGGCCCGGGCAGGGTCCGGCCGGACGCGGCCACGGCGACACCGGCCAGCGATCCGATCGCCATCGGGTTGCGCAGCGGGGTGGTCAGCCGCCGGAGCACCGACACCGGCTCCCCGGGGCGGCCGAGGTCAAGGACGGTCAGGGCCAGCGGGGTCACCACGATCTGCTGGAGGAGCAGCACCGGGGCGACGAGCGAGGCGTCTCCGAGGACGTAGACGGCGATGGGGATGCCCAGATTCCCGGCGTTGACGTAACTGGAGCACAGGGCGCCGATGGTGACCCGTCCGGCGTCCCAGCGCAGGAACAGCCCGGCCGCCACGACGAAGACTCCGGCGGCGGCGGCCGTGGCCGTCGCGGTGACCAGCAGGCGTGTCGACAGGACGACGGACAGGTCGGCGCCCGCGAACATGGTGAAGAGCAGGGCCGGGGTCGCCACGTTGAAGGCCAGCCGGGTCAGCACGGTGCGGCCGTCCTGTCCCAGATATCCGCGGCGGCCTATGACGTACCCGACGGCGATGACGGTGGCGATCACCGTGAATCCGGTGAGGACTCCCTGCATGTCTTCCTTGCGGGTGGATCAGGTGCGGTGGCCGGCCGGGTGGAACACCCGGTCAGGTGCGGTGGGCGGCCGGCCGGGTGGAACACCCTCGTCAGGTGCCGGACAGCGTCTCAGACCGGGGGCCGCGCCCCCGAGGCGGGGTGGGGCGCGACCGGTGGGCCGCCGCCTGCCGGTTCAGTTCCGGGCGGCTTCGCCCGCGCCGTCGCCGGGTCCGTGTGCCAGTGCGGCGACGAAGCGGGCGGTCAGTGCGGTGGGTGCGGTGATGGCGGTGCCGACCACGACGCTGTGGGCGCCCAGGGCGAGCGCCTCGGCGGCCTCCTCGGGGGTGTTGACGCGCCCCTCGGCGACGACCGGTACGGAGATCGCGGCCGACAGGGACGCCACGAGGTCCAGATCCGGTCCGGTCTGCTTCGGGGTTCCCGGCACATAGCCGGACAGGGTGGTGGAGACGAAGTCCGCCCCCTGTCCGGCGGCGGCGATCCCCTCGGCGAGCGTGGCGACGTCGGCCATGACGAGGGCGCCCGCCGTGTGCACGGCGGCGACGAGCTCGGCGAAGGTGGAGCCGTCCGGGCGCGGCCGGTCGGTGGCGTCGGCGGCGACCACGGCGGCGCCGGACGCGGCGACGGCCAGGGCGTGCCGGACGGTCGGGGTGATGTAGACCCCGGTGTCGCCGTCCTTCCACAGGCCGATGACCGGCAGGTCCACCTCCGCCACGATCGCGGCGACGACCTCCGGTTCGTTGGCGCGGATCGCGGCGCCGCCGCCGGCGGCCGCCGAGAGCGCGAGGCGGACGAGGGTGGCGGTCTGGCGCATCGGGTCCCCGGGGGGCGCCTGGCAGGAGACGATCAGCCGGCCCCGGAGTGCGGCGGCCAGATCCTGTGCGTTCATCGGTGAGCTCCCGGACGGTGGAGGGGAAGGGTGGTGGTCAGGGCCGCCGCACCCCGTACGGCGGCGTCCCCGCCGTGGAGCGGGGGTTCGGGGAGGAGTCCCCGCAGGGGCGGCATGAGTTCGGCGGCGAAGGCCGTGGCCAGTGCGGAGCGGTACAGCGCGCCGATACGGGGGACCCCGCCGCCGACGACGACCCGGTCGGGGCCGAGGGCGTTGGCCAGGCCGCCGAGGACCCGGCCGGCCGCCGTCGCACCGGTGGTGATGGCCCGTACGGCGGCCTGCTCGCCTCCGGCGGCTCGGGCGGCGACCGTTTCGAGCCGGTCGGGCCGGGTGCCGGTGAGCCGTGCGTAGTGGGCGGCGATGCCCGGGCCGGAGGCGATGACCTCCAGGTGTCCGGTGGCGCCGCAGGTGCAGGGCAGTCCGGCCGCCTCGGCGCTGGGCAGGTGGCCGAGGTGGCCGGCGATTCCGGCGGCGCCGTGCAGCATCCGCCCGTCGACGGCGAGGGCGCCGCCGACCCCCGTGCCGACGGCCGCGTACAGCAGCGAACCGTGGCCGCCGGCCAGGGCGGCGAGCTCGGGTCCCGCCGTGGCGCGCACGTCGTTGTCGCAGGCCACCGGCAGGCCCGTACGGTCCGCGAGGTCTGGGCCGAGGGCGGTGCCGGCCCAGCCCCGGATGGAGTCGGTGGCGCTGGTGACCATGCCGCTGCGGGGGTCGACGACCCCGGCGGCGGCGATGCCCACCCGGGAGGCCAGACCCGCGGGGTCGACCTCGGCCGCCGCCGCGGCGAGCGCGTCGAGCACGGCGGCGGCGCCTTCCCGGGCGGGGGTGGCCCGGGTGTGCCGGGCCAGCACGTCCCCGTCGGGGGCGAAGAGGGCCGCCGCGATCTTCGTGCCCCCGAGGTCGAGGCCGATGACCACGGCTCCGGTCGTCGGCCCGGTCGTCGTCCGCCCGGTCATCGGACCGGCGGCAGACCGGCGCCGCGCAGGCGCTCCGCGACGGAGGCGACGGAAGCGGCGGACAGCGGGATCTGCGGGAAGGCGGTGGCGCCTCGGTCGATGACGCCGAGCAGCCGCAGCGCCTCCTTGAAGGCTCCGAGCGCCGACGAGCTGCGGCCCATCTCCTGCTCGGGGCCGACGTCGACCATGGCGAACAGCTCGACGAGCCGCTCCTGTTCGCGGGCGGCGAGCGCCAGGTCGCCCGCTCGCACGGCGTCGTACAGCCGTACGTAACCGGCCGGATCGACGTTGCCGAGTCCGGGGACGACACCGTCGGCTCCGGCCAGCAGGGCCGCGTCCACGGTGAGTTCGGACCCGGTCAGCACACTGAAGTGCGGGACCGGGCCCTGGGCCCTGCCCGCGCGCCCGCCGAGCGCGACGAGGAGCCTGCGCAGGCCGCCTTCGTCACCGCTGCTGTCCTTGAGGCCGGCCAGGGTGCCGTCCTCGGCCAGTTCGCGGACCAATTCGGCGGAGAGCTTGGAGTGCACGGCGACCGGGATGTCGTAGGCGAACAGCGGCAGGTCGACGCCCGCGCGCAGGCCGCGGAAGTGCCGCGCGGTCTCGGTGGGGTGGGTACGGGTGTAGAAGGGCGCCGTCGCGACGAGGGCGTCGGCGCCCAGTTCCGCGGCGGTCCGGGCGTGGGCGAGCACCCGGGGGGTCGTGGTGTCGATGGCCCCGGCGAGTACGGGGACCCGCCCGGCGGCGGCGGTGACGACGGTCGTCAGGGCGGTGGCGCGCTGGGCGTCGGTCAGGTAGGCGACCTCGCTGGTCGAACCGAGGGCGAAGAGGCCGTGCACTCCGCCGTCGACGAGGTGGCCGACGAGCCGGGTGAGGGAGGCCGTGTCGACCTCGCCCCGGTCGTCGAGCGGAGTGCAGACCGGCGGTACGACGCCGCGCAGCGGTGCGGTCAGGGACATGATGGAAGCTCCAGCTCGCTCGGAACGCCGGTCTTCCGCCTGTCGGCCGGAAGGCGAGGACGGGACCAGGACATGAGACGTAAGATGTCTGACGTCTCGGCTTACCTTAAGCCGATGCCCCGGCGGCCGGTCAAGAGGCCGCGGCGGCCGACACCCCCTCGGGAGGACGGTCGCGGCACGCCTCACCGTGGCGCAGGACACCGAGGCCGTGCGCCTCTTCGTCCAGCTCCGGGGGTCCGCGCGCGAGCGGTGCCGAGACCCGGCTCACACCATGGAGAGACGGGGCGACTCACCGGAGAGCGCGGACCTGGATCACTCTTCTGGCCTATAAGATTCTGGGGAGGCTGCGTGGCCTCCGTGTGAAGAGGATGTGCCCCGTGCCTGGTGAGGACGTTTCAAGTCGTTTGATCGCTCTGTTGTCCGTCCGGGGCGAGGACCTCGGCGCCGAGTGGGCGGACAGGGTGACCGGCTCGCTGGGCGGGCGGGTCAGCCGGGCGGAGGTTCAGCGTGAGCTGCAGGAGATCTACACCGCTCTGGTGTCGGCTATCGGCAGCGGAAGCCTCGACGGACACAGCGAGGCGTTCGGTGAGGTGCGGGCGCTGCTCGGCGAGCTTTCGCGCAATCGTGCGCAACAGGGTTTCAGCCCCAGCGAGACCGCGGTCAGCGTGTTCTCCCTGAAAGAGGTGCTGGAGCCGGCGGTGTCCGGTGAGGACGGCGATCTGCAGGCGTACCTGAAGTTCTCCAGCCTGCTGGACACCCTGGGTCTGTTCACCGTCGAGACCTACACGCGGGCCCGTGAGGAGCTGATCTCCGCGCAGGCCGAGCAGCTGCTGGAGCTGTCGACGCCGGTCGTGAAGCTGTGGGACGGCGTGATCGGTGTACCGCTGGTGGGGACGCTGGATTCGGCGCGCACGATGGTGGTGATGGAGAAGATGCTGCAGGCGCTCATCGACACGGGTTCCGAGCAGGCGATCATCGACATCACCGGTGTTCCCGCCGTGGACACGGAGGTCGCCCAGCACCTGCTGAAGACGGTGGTGGCGGCGCGGCTGATGGGCGCCGAGTGCACGATCTCCGGGATCCGTCCGCAGATCGCGCAGACGATCGTGGCTCTGGGGATCGACTTCGGTGACATCGTCACCAAGGCCACTCTGGCCGATGCGCTGCGGCACGCGCTGCGGCGCTCGGGTGTCGCACTGTCGCGGACGGCCCCGCAGGCCGGTGCGCTGTGACCGAACGGGTTCCGGTCCTGCGGATCGGACAGGTGCTGCTGGTGTCGATCCAGACCGATCTGGACGACCAGGCGGTGATGCTGCTGCAGGACGACCTGGCTGCGGCCGTGGTCGATGCGGGCGCGCACGGCGTGGTCATCGATATCACCGCCGTGGAGATCGTCGACTCCTTCGTCGGCCGGATGCTCGCCACGATCGCGTCGATCTCGCGTCTCCTGGACGCGCAGACGGTCGTGGTCGGGATGCGCCCGGCGGTGGCGATCACCCTGGTCGAGCTCGGTCTCTCCCTGGGCGGAGTGAGGACCGCGCTGACTTTGGACAAGGGCCTGCGGGTGCTGGAACAGGCCCGTGCCGCGACCGGTCTCGAGGGCGCGAGGCCGGATGCCGCGGCCGGCCAGTGAGCGGCGAGCCCCGGGGTCCGGAGGTTCTCCGGATCACGGCGAACGCCGGGGTGGTGCAGGCACGTCAGCTGGTACGCACCCTCGCCCAGGAGTGCCGGTTCTCCCTCGTGGAACAGACGAAGCTGATCACCGCTGCGAGTGAGCTGGCCCGTAACACTCTCGTGCACGGCGGTGGCGGGACGATGACGGCATCCCTCGTGGAGGAACGCGGCCGGCGCGGTACGCGCCTGGTCTTCGCCGACGAGGGCCCCGGCATCGCCGACGTCGACCTGGCCCTGACCGATGGCTGGACGTCGGGCGGCGGCATGGGTCTGGGGCTGTCCGGGTCCAGGCGCCTGGTGGACGACTTCGTCCTGGAGACCCAGCCGGGCCGGGGCACCGTGGTCACCGTGACCAAGTGGGTCCGTTGACGGCCGCGGGAGCGTTGCCGCTGGTGGACTCCGAGGACGTGGCCTGGTTCCGTGACCGGCCGGACGGGGCCCGCGGGGCCGCTGCCGCTCTGGGCCGGCGTATCGGCCTGGGTGAACAGCGCACCGCCGAACTGGTGCTTGCCGTGGCCGAGCTGGCGGCCAACGTCACCAAGTACGCGGTGGACGGCTCCGTCCTGCTGCGCGTGGTACGCAACGAGGCGGTCGCCGGGGTGGAGCTCATTGTGGTGGACTCGGGCCCCGGAATAGCTGATGTGCCAGGGGCGCTGCGGGACGGCTTGTCGACCGCCGGAACCCTGGGTATCGGACTGGGAGCCGTCGGCCGGCTGGCCGACACCTTCGACATCCACTCACAGCCGGGGCTCGGCACCGTCCAGCTCGCCCGTTTCTGGCCGCGCCCGCTGCCACCATCCGTGAACGGGGAGCCACTGGTCGCAGGGATCACCCGCCCGATCGGTGGCGAGCAGGCCTGCGGCGACGCCTGGGCCGCACGCACGGACACGAACACAGTGCCGTCCGTGGCACCGCCGGCCGACAACGGGGCAGCCCCCGCTCCGGACGGCCCGGTGCGGCCGAGCTGGTCGGCCCTGACAGGGACCCAGCCGTTCAGCCGAGAAGCCGCACCCCGCCCCCGCCCGGGCGTCGAGGGCCGCTCCTCCATGCCCGTACGGGCCGCCGTCGCAGGCCCCGGCCAGGGCTACCTGGTGATGTCGTGCGACGGCCTCGGACACGGGCCCCTGGCCTCAGTGGCCGCTCAGGCCGCTGTCCACGCCTTCCGCACGGGGGGCGCCCGCACCCCCGAGCAGGCCATCGAGCACATGCACCGGGCACTGCGCGGAACCCGCGGTGCCGCGGTCGCCGTCGCACGCATCGAACCGGACGGGCGCTTGCTGTTCTGCGGCGTCGGGAACATCACCGCCGCCCTGGTAACGACCGGGACGCGCTCCACCCTGCTGTCGCATCCCGGGATCGTCGGCCACCAGATGCACCAGCTGCGCACCTACGAGCACCACCTGCCCGCCCACGGAATCCTGGTCATGCACTCCGACGGCCTGAGCGAACGATGGCGGCCGGCCGATCTGGCGGGTCTCCTGCACCACCCGCCCGCCCTGATCGCCACCGCCCTCCTGCGCCACGCGGGAACGCGCCGTGACGACGCCAGCGCGGTGATCGCCAGGACGCCCCGGTGAGATCTCCCGTCCCCCGCCCCCGCGACCACACCGCTCTGCTCGTCTCTCAGGTCGGCACCGAGCAGGACGTCTTCGCGCTGCGCCGCCACGCCAAAACGATCTCCCAAGCGGTCGGCCTGGACAACCGTGACCAGGTGCGGCTCGCCACCGCGCTGAGCGAACTGGGCCGCGACCTCCTGCGCCCCGGCATCATGACCGCCGCCTTCACCCTGCAACAGCGGCCTCCAGCTCTGCAAACAATCCTGCAGTGGCGCGACGACCGCACCCCGAGCCCCGACTCGCTGGGAGCCGTCACCAGGCTGCTGCCCCAGACGCGCTTCGAGAACGCTTCCTCCCTCACCCCGGCCGACACGGGGCGTTCGAACCGCTCTCCCGGCGGCCGGATCGAGATCAGCTGCCCGATCCCGGAGTCCGCGGCCCGGAACCTGAAGGCAGAGCACGTCCTGGCCCTTCTGGAATCGGCCAGCCCCCCGAGCGCGATCGACGACCTCCAGGCACAGACCCGGGACCTGATCGCCGCACTGCAGGAAGCCCACGCCCAACGCGACGAGCTGGAACGCCTCAACGAAGAACTGACGGAGACCAACGCCGGAGTGATGGCCCTCTACGCGGAACTCACCGTCGAGCACAAGGACGTCGTGGAACGCTACGGGCAGGAACACGAACTGGCCCTGACCCTGCAACGCACCTTCCTGCCGGCCACCCTCCCCGAGGTCGCGGGCGCCGACCTCGCCGTCCGCTACCTGCCGGCAACCGCCATGACCGAGATCGGCGGAGACTTCTACGAGGCCCTCGCCACCCCCAAGGGCCTGCTCCTGGCCGTCGGCGACGTCGTCGGCCACTCACTGCAGGCGGCCACCGTCATGGGCGAACTGCGCCACGCGCTGCGCGCGTACGCCGCGCAGGACCATCCCCCGCACATCCTGCTGCAGCACCTGGACCGCCTCCTGCGCCTGCACCAGCCCGGATGGACCGCGACCGTCTGCATCGTGCTCGTCGAACCGGGCAATGCCGGGATCCAGGTCGCCAACGCGGGCCACCTTCCTCCCCTGCTCCTCTCACCCGGCGAGGCACCCCGCTTCCTGAGCGAACACGGACCGCTGCTCGGCCTGGGCCTGGTCCAACCCCCAGCGGTCGGCCACCGCGTCGACCCGGGAAGCCGACTCCTCATGATCACCGACGGACTCATCGAAACACGCAGCAGTGACATCCAGGACCGGCTCGATCTCCTGGGAACCACCGCCTCCAGCTCAGCGGAGGACCCGGAAGCGCTGTGCACCACCTTGGTGGACACCTTCGGGAAGGACCCGGAGGACGACATCATCGTCTTCGCAGCCCGCCTGCACCCCGCCCCCGCCCCCGCCCGCCCAACCATGTAGACCCGTCTCTCAGGGGTTGAGCTTCGGACCACCCCGCTTGCTTCACCGCCCCTCACCCACCGCCCACCGGAACTCCTGGGCCGCGGCGACGGCACAACGCACCCGGCAACGGCATGACGCGGCAGAACGGCAGGAGATGACCCATGGAGCAGCAGCCGGCAAGCAGCCCAGCGGCCTCGGACGAAGAGGGTGCCGGCACCGGCGGAATCCTGGGAAGTGCCGTGTACGAGATGAGCCCGGGGAAGATCGCCCACACGCGTGACTTCGTACGCGAGTTCCTCTTCGAACTGCGGTCGCGGCACGGCATGAACGTTTCTGGGCGGGCCGTGGATACAGCACAGCTCATCGTCAGCGAACTCGCCACGAACGTCGCCAAGTACGCTCCCGGCCCCTGTCAGGTGGACCTCGAAGCGTCCGGCGGCCTGCTGCGGATTTCCGTGTGGGACTCGGGCACCCTGCTCCCCGCACCCGAACAGGCCGATCCCAGCCGCGTGGGCCGGCACGGCCTGGAGATCGTCCTCCTGGCCTGCCGGAGCTTCTCGGTCCACCGCGCACCCGTTGGCAAACGGGTGCGCGTGGAAATCCCGCTCCACGACTCCCTGGGCCAGACTCCGGCGTAACGCGCCGCCGGGTGAACGCCCGCGTCCTTCAGCAGTACCGGGAAGCCCGACCTCGCCGGAAACGGCGGCGGCCCCGCATGCGTGGGCAGGGGGAGATGTGCCTGCCTCGGAGGTCGCCGAAGCGCCGTCCGCTACGGGGCGAGCATGCTTTCCCGGAGCTTGATCAGTATGCGGGCCAGCAGACGGGAGACGTGCATCTGGGAGATGCCCAGATGCACACCGATCTGCGACTGGGTCATCTCCTGGCCGAAGCGCATGGCCACGATCTCCCGGTCCCGGCTCGCCAGACCCTCCAGCAGCGGAGCCAACGCGTGGAGGTTCTCGAACAGTTCCATGCCCGGATCGTCGCCACCGGTGACGTCCCCGTAGGTGACGGTGTCCGCGCTGCTCTGCTCCGAACCGATCGGCAGGTCCAGGGAGCCGGCGGTGTAGCCGTTGGAGGCGATGAGGCCCTCGATGACCTCTTCCTCGGTGAGGTCCAGGCACTGGGCGAGTTCGGCGACGGTGGGGTTGCGGTCGAGCCGGCCGACGAGTTCTTCCTTGGTCCTGGCGAGGGTGACGCGCAACTCCTGGAGTCGGCGGGGCACGTGGACTGCCCAGGTGGTGTCGCGGAAGAACCGCTTGATCTCGCCGACGATGTAGGGGATCGCGAAGGAGGTGAACTCGACTTCGCGGCTGAGTTCGAAGCGGTCGATCGCCTTGATCAGTCCGATGGTGCCGACCTGGACGATGTCCTCCATCTCGCCGCTGCCGCGGTTGCGGAACCGCTTCGCCGCGAAATGCACCAACGACAGGTTCATCTCGATCAACGTGTTCCGCGCGTACTGGTACTCGTGCGTGCCCTCGTCGAGGATCTGCAGCCGGTCGAAGAACATCGTGCTCATCGCCCGGGCGTCCCTGGGGGCTACCTTCCGCGGGTCAGCGATCTGCGGAAGATCCGCCGCTTGAGCCGCGCCGGTGGGTCTGGCGGCCGGGGCCTCCGTGGATATCGTCATGCCGGAATTCCCAATCACAGAGGATGCCGCGGAAACCCGCCTGCATGCAGCTGCGCCTACCCTCGCCCATCCCAGCCACGCTCGCCGAAGCGCCCCTCTTTCCCGAGTGGGTCGCAGAGCGGTCTGTCATCACTGTGAAGACTGCCGCGTGGCACCTATGAGAGAGCCCTCGTCGGGAGGGTCAGAGGATGTGGGTTCGTTCCTGGAGACGTCGGCGACGGTGTCGTGCCGGTCAGGGTTCGGGGCGACCCGGACGGCTGGGCGGGCTCCGCCGATCTGGCCGAAGCGCTGACGGCAGAGGGCGGCGGATTCTTGCCGGAGAGATCGTGATTCCGGTCAATGGCAGAAGAGTTCAGGCCGCACGGCGGAGGGGGAGCATGGCCGACTCCTCGCCGGGGCAGGGCTGATCGCCGTGACAGGCCGATGGCCGTCGTCGCAGGGACAGCGTCGACGAAGGGATCGCGGTGAGTTCAGGCGGGAGCGCGAACGGGCACGCCGGGAACGAAGGCTGCGAGGTGGAGGAGTTCCTCGGGCTCTCCAGCCGTCTCACCGGCTTCGGCATCGAGGAACTGCGCGAGGACGGCCTGGCGCCGGAACTCCTGGCTGTAGTGCTGGAGCAGGTCGGCGCCGAGACCTACCGGCGGCTGGCCGCGGCGCCCGACGCACGCGACGAGGAGCTCGTGGCAGTGGCGGAGGCTCTCATCCGCCTTTGGTACACGGGCAGCTGGCAGAGGCCGGCAGGGGGCGGTGCGCCGTTCCTGGTGTCACCTCGGGCCTACGCGGGCGCCCTGGTGTGGCGGGCCATCAGCGGGCACGCCCCGGGCACCTCCGCTCCGGGTTTCGGAAGCTGGGCCGAGCCGGCGGACGCCTCCGGTGCGGGAGCCGGGCGGCGGCGATGACGGAAGAGGGCCGGTATGACGTGATCGTGGTCGGCGGTGGTGTCGCGGGCTCACTCGTGGCCCGGCACCTGGGCGACCAGGGCCGCCGTGTCCTCGTACTGGAGGCCGGCGCCCGCGCGGTCGACCAGGAGACGGGCCACCGCGAGGCCGGGGCACGTTTCCTGGCAGCCTCGGCCAAGGTGCCCGGATCGCCCTACTCCCCGCACGAGGCGATCCCGTGGCCCGAGATCAGTGACCTGACCGGCACGGACCATGGCGGATACCGCTCCGAGGGGTACCTGGTCCAGCGCGGCACCCTCCCGTACGCCAGCGGATACGTGCGGGTCAACGGCGGCACCGGCAACATCTGGACAGGGCTCACCCCACGCATGCTGCCCGAGGACTTCGACACCGAGACGTTCGGCTACGGCCGCAGCTGGCCCCTCACCTACGCGGACCTCGAGCCCTACTACCGCGCAGCGGAGTTCGCGATCGGGGTGTCGGCAGACGTCGACGAGCAGCGCGACGCAGTGGGCCTGCCGTTCCCCGAGGGCTACGTCTTCCCCATGCGAGGCCTGCCTCCCAGCCGCGTCGACACCGTGATGGCCGCACGCCTGGACGGCCACCGAATCAAGGAGCCCGGCGTCGAGGAACTGGTGGAGCTGCGGGTGGCGGGCACCCCACAGGGGCGTAACGGCGTCCCCGATCCTCGCTACGGCGGCGGCGCAGGCTTCGAGCCCGTCGGTGCGCACGGGCGTCCCGAGCCGGGCAGCCGTTGCGTGGGCAGTGCTTCCTGCATCCCCCACTGCCCCTCCCACGCCAAGTACACCCCCCTCAAGACGCAGGCCCGCTGGGCCCCGTCGGTCACCCTCCGGGACCGGGCCGTGGTCAGCCTGGTCCTCGTCGACCCGGCCGGCCGGGCCACCGGAGTCGAGTACCTGACCTATCCGCGGACCGGCGGCATCCAGCGGAGGGGGCAGGCCGGGGCCGTCCGCCGGACGGTGCACGCGGACGTGGTGGTGCTGGCAGCACACGCCATCGAGAACGCCAAGCTGCTGCTTCTGTCCGGCCTCGGCAACCGCAGCGGACAGGTGGGGCGGAACCTGATGGACCATCCTGTCCTGCTGACCTGGGGACTCCTCCCCGAGCAGGTGGGCCCCTACCGGGGGCCCGGCTCCACCTCCGGCCTGGAAGGGTTCCGGTCCGGCCCATCCCGCCGTCTGCGCGCTCCGTTCCGCATCGAGATCGGCAACTGGGGCTGGGTGTGGGCGAAGGGCCCCGTCGACACGGACGTCGTCGAGCTGATGCGTGCCTCGGGACCTCACCGGCCCGGCCTGCGGGGCCGCGAGCTGCGGCAAGCGGTGGCCGACCGTATCGGACGGCAGTTCACGCTCCAGTTCGAGATGGAACAGAGTGCCGACCCCGCCAACCGGGTGACTCTCGACCCCCGCCACCGCGACCGGCTCGGTCTGCCGCGCCCCGTGGTGACCTACGGCCTGTCCCCGCACGTGAAGGAAGGCATCGCGGCGGCCAAGGCGGTGTCCGACCAGATCTTCACGCTGCTGGGCGCCGAGGACCACACCGTTTTCGAGGCCGCCGACTGGCCCGGCCGGTTCGAACACCGGGGCCGGACCTACGGCTACCGGGGCGCGGGCCACGCCGCCGGCACCCACCTCATGGGCGCCGGTCCGACCACCTCGGTCGTCGACCAGTGGCAGCGCTGCTGGGACCACCCCGGCCTCTACGCGGTCGGCTGCGGCAGCATGCCGTCGGTGGCCACCTCCAACCCGACCCTGACCATGGCCGCACTCGCCCTGCGCAGCGCCGAGCGGATCGAAGCCGACCTGGCCGAACGCGACCGGCCCATCACCGTGACCGCCGACCGCACCTCCGGAGCCGCCTCGTGAGCCCACTGCCCCTGCCGCCCGTCGCGGCGCCCTACCAACTGCCCTTCCACTACGGGGCGCTGCACAATATCGGCCTGGACTACCTCGTCGGCCCCGATCCGGTGCGCGAGGTACTGGCGGAACACCATCCGGCCCTGACCGCGGCGGACTTCGACGGCCAGTGCCTGGTCTCGCTGAACTACCAACTGTATTTCGCGCAGTACCAGTCCGGCGGGGGCATCACCCAGGAGATCGAAGTCAACATCGTCGCCTACCCGACCGCGGCAGCGCGGCGGATCCCCCAGGTGACCTATCAGCAGTACGCCCAAGGTCACGACCAGACCAAGCTGCTCGGCATCGCGCGGATCCACGTGCTGTGCGACAACGCCCTGGCCATCGACGCCGGACGCACCCTGTACGCGGAACCCAAATATCCCGGTTGGTTCGAGGCGGAGATGCCCTCGCTCAACGGCCCGGCCGGCGACACCTGGAACATTCGCTGCCACGCCGCCGAGGCCACCTCCGACGGCGGTATCGCCCCTCTGGAAACCGAGCTGTTCTCCTTCAGCGCCCACCTGGGCCGGCTCACGTCCTCTCCCGCGAACAACACCCCGATCACCGGGTACGGCACCGACTCCACGGGCGCCGCACTCGCCGGCCCGATGAACGTCTACCAGCCCTATCGCTGGTATGACCTCAGCGGCCCGGCGTCCGCGTGCTCCCAGCTCACGGTGCACGACCCGGCAGGTGACGTCGGCCAGGACCTCCTGCGTCTTGTCCGCGACACACCCGCCGCCGGAGCCTGGACATTCCAGTCACCCCCCGTCGCCGCGCACAACCGCCCCTACTACCTCGGATGACAGGCCCGTCGGCACACGACGCCGACGGGCGGTTCCCGGACCTGGCCGTGGATGGGTGCGGCTCCAGTCGCCGTGGAAGCGGGGCCGAGTAATGGGCGGGGCTCCGCTCCCGCCTGCCCGGGGGCCACCCGCCGGCGCGGACGTCCCTCGCCACCTGGAGCTCCGGGGCGACTATCGGGATAACCCCCGCAAAAGGCTGGTGGCCAGCTCCAGCGAGAACCGCCGCGACTCGCGCCATGATCATTCCACTGCCCCCGGCGGGCATCAGAACGAGGAGTGATCAGGATGACCATGCATGAACAGCCGATCAGCCGACGAGGGTTGCTCACCGCCACCGCCACCGGCGCGCTCGCCGCCTCGGCCGCACTTGCCCCCGCGACCTCCGCACATTCCGCGACACCACCGGCAGCGCCCGAGTCTGCCAGACGGCCCAGCGGCGCACAGGCCGCCGCCTTGAGGGCCCTGGAGCGGGCCGCCCATCCTCTTCGGTCCACCGAGCCCCACGGACGGCGCCCTGACCTCCGGGCTCTGGGAGGCATGATCGGCGACGCCGAGGTGGTCGGTCTGGGAGAGGCCACCCACGGCTCGCACGAGTTCTTCACCATGAAGGAACGAGTCTTCCGGTATCTCGTCGAAGAGAAGGGTTTCACCACCTTCTCCCTGGAGATGAGCTGGACGGCAGGCCTGCGGATCGATGAGTACCTTCAGGGCGGTCCCGGCGACGCCCGGTCGATCGCGAGGGAGACCTTGGCGGGATCGCCCTGGGAGCGCGAGGAGTTCGTCAGCCTCCTCACCTGGATGCGCAGGCACAACGACCGTCACCCTGGCAGCCGGCTCCACTTCATGGGCAACGACATCGGAGCACCCGGGCTCGGCGACACCGCCTTCGAGCGGGTGGTCTCGTACATCCGCGCGGCCCGCCCACAGGACCTCCCCCGCATCGAAACGCTGTACGAGAGCCTGCGCCCCATGGACGACCTCTTCGTCTACCTGGGCAGGCCCCGCACCGAACGGCTCCGCGATGCCGCAACCGCCCAGGAAGCACTCAACCTGGTGATCGCGGCCGGAGGCGCGGGCGACGAAGCGTACGCCTGGGCCGAACAGCACGCCCGGAACATCGCCCACACCTTCGCGTTCACCTCTCTCGACCTGTCCGATCCGCAGTCGGTCTCCGACGCGGAGCACCTACGCGACGAGGCAATGGCAGCGAACGTCACCTGGTGGCATCGCCACACCGGCCACAGAATCTTGCTATCGGCCCACAACGGACATGTGGGCTACCTCTCCACCGACCCCGTGATGTACCCCAGGACACAGGGCGTCTACCTGCGCGACGCCATGGGACGGCGTTACACCGCCATCGGGTTCACCTTCAACCACGGATCCTTCCTCACCGGCACCACACTCGGGGGCGCGTGGAGCAAGGTCACGGTCCCCGCCGCCACTTCGGACATGCAGGAGTACCTCCTCGATCAGGTACACCGTCGCGACTACTACATCAGCCTGCGCCAACTCCCTTCCGCCGCCCGTGACTGGCTCGACACCCCGCGTCCCGTCTACGACGCCGGATCGTCCTTCAAGAACGACCCGCTCCCCAGCCTTGCCATCGGCAAGGCATACGACGTCCTCATCCACTTGCACGAGGTCGAAGAAGCCGTCCCGCTCCGATGAACGCCGAACAACGCGGCGGCGACGGAGCCAACTCCTTGTGTCGGCTCTCGCTCCGAGAGAAGCAGAGGCAACGCAGCTTGTGTCCTCCGGAACCTTGAGAGCGTGAACCACCGGCTCACCGTGGCGACCACGGCCCTGCCCCTGCTGGTGAAGGGCGGGGCGCGGGTCTCGTGGACGTTGGCGCGACGGCGGCGTCGGCGATGCGCGCCCCCACTGCGACGGCTTCCGCTCCCGCCCGAAGTGGCGCCCGGCCGGGGGCCGTTACGGGGTCACGGTCACCGAACGGCTTCCGGACGCCTGCTTGCCGTCGGCCCGGTAGGTCACGGTCAGTTCGGCGGCGCCGGACGCGCCCGCCGGGACCGTGACCGGAACCTTGATGTTCGCGCCCTCACCGGGGCGGAGCGCCGGGAACGCCACCTGCTTCGTGCTCCAGCCGGCGGGCACGGTCAGGTCGAGCGTGCCCGCGTTGCGGGTGACGTCCATCCGGTTGACGACCCGCACGGTCACCTCGGTGGCCGTCCCCGCCCTCAGCGTGGCCGGCGGCGTGATGGTGAGGTCCGCGCAGGTGCCGCCGAGCCACTTCAGGTCGAAGGAGGCGTAGGTGATGTGCCGGTAGTCGTCGCGCTCGTAGAGCAGCCCGAGCCGGCCGTCCGGCAGCCGGGTCAGCGTGGAGTAGGCGGCGCTGTCGGGGTCGACGACCTTCCGGATCGGCCAGGTCTTCCCGTTGTCGCAGGACATCTTCACGGTCAGGTTCTTCCGTGCGGTGCTGTCGGTGTTGCTGAACAGCAGCCAGGACGCCTGGGGGTGGGAGGCGGGGACGTCCGGGGCGTACCGGATGACCGAGCCGTTGTTCGCCGGATCGCGCAGGTTGGTGTCCTGGGTGAACGGCGTGTAGGTGACGCCGCCGTCGCTGGAGTACGCGACGGTCCGGTAGGGCGCGGAGCGGTTGTTGAGCATGATCCGGCCGTCGCTGAGTTCGACGGTCTTGTTCTCGTCGCCGCCGGGACCGACCGGGTTGCCCGTCTTCCAGGTCGCGCCGTGGTCGTCGCTGTAGGCGCTCACGGCGTAGTTGGCGCCGTTGTTCCGGATGGCGTACTGCTGGATCAACCGCCCCTTGTACGCGCCGTGGCGCACCTGGATGCCTTCGCCGGAGGCCGCGAACACGCCGGCCCAGGCGGGGTTCTTGATCTGCTTCGTGATGCGGCGGTGGGTCCAGGTGACGCCGTCGTCGTCCGAATAGCTGTAGTCGGCCTGGAGGACGTCCGGGTCGCTCTCGTCGTTGCCGGTGGCCGAGCCGAAGAAGCCCTGGTTCACGGAGCCCGCGTAGAAGACGAAGATCCGGCCGGTCGTGCGGTCGACGAGGAGGCTGGGGTCGCCGAAGCCCTTGGGGGCCGCCTCCTTGCGGACGACCCGCTGACTCCCCCAGGTGGTGCCGCCGTCGGTGCTGCGCCGTACGACGACGCCCAGGTTGCCGGGCAGGTCGCCGAGCGTGGGGCGGGTGTCGTAGGCGGCGATCACCGTGCCCTTGACGGAGGTGGTGAGCGCGGGGATGCGGTAGTGGGGGGATCCGACGCCCTGGGTCGCTATGTCCTGGGAGGTCAGTTCGCCGGGGGCGGCGGCCGGTGCGCCCTGGGCGGTGCCGGCGGTGGTGGCCACCAGGAGGGCGGCGGACGACAGGGCGACGGTGACTCTGCGCTGCATGGACGATCTCTCTTCTCGTGAGGGGAGAGGTGCGGACGGAGCGGTCGGCGATCAGGAGCGTTCGGCCGGGAGGCCGGCGAACAGGGAACGCACCCAGGCCAGTTGATCGGCCCGGTGGTGTTCGGTGCCGCCCTCGTGCCCGTTGAACTCGTAGACGCGCACCGACTTGGGGCCCGCGTACCGGTTGTAGGCCGTGAAGCAGGTGGAGGGCGGACAGATGTCGTCCGCCATCGCGATGGAGAACAGCGCGGGGGCGGTGGCCCGGGTGGCGTGGTGGGCCCCGTCGAAGTACGACAGGGTGCGGAACACCGGCTCGACGCGGTCGCGGTGGAGCCGGAGGTAGGCGGCGATCTCGGTGTACGGGGGTGTCGCGGCGATCCGCGCGGCCCGGGGGATGTTGCACAGGAACGGCACGTCCGGCATCACTCCGGCGAGCCCCGGCACGAGCCCGGCCACCGCCAGCGCGATGCCGCCGCCCTGGCTGACCCCGGTCACCACGATGCGGGCGGGGTCGACCCCGGGGTGCTCGCGCATCGCCCGCACGCAGCGGACCGCGTCGGTGAACACCCGCCGGTAGTAGTGCGTCGCGGGGCTCTCGACGCCCCGGGTCAGGAAGCCCGGCACGGCTCCGGCGGATCCGGGGTCGGTGTCGGGGGTGTCGCCGGTCGCCGAGGACCAGCCCTGGCCGCGGGTGTCCATGACCAGGTGCGCGTATCCGGCGCAGGCCCACGTCAGCTGCTCGTGGGCCAGGCCCCGGCCGCGCCCGTAGCCGAGGAACTCCACGACGCAGCCGAGCGGCCCGGTGGCCCCGGCGGGCATCCGCAGCCACCCCCGTACGGGACGGCCGTCGTGGCCGGGGACGCTCACGTCGTAGCAGCGGACCTGGACCAGCCCGCTGTCGACCTCGTCGAAGCGGGCCTGCCGGTCCGGTGCGCCGTCGGGGCCCTTCTCGTCCAGGGTGTCGGACCAGAAGGCGTCGAACCCGTCGGGAAGCGGCAGTTCGGGCCGGTAGGCGCGGCATTCCGCGAGCGTGAGATCGGCCGACGGCATGGCGGTGCCCTCCTGGAGGGGACGAGGGAAGCGACAGGACAGAAGACGTCAGATGTCCTGATGGCACACCAGACCGTAGGGAGCCGCGGGGCCGCCCGTCAAGAGCCGGGCCGCCCCGCGCTCCCGCCCCGGAGACCGGACGGGAGCGCGACGGCCCCGATCAGCCCTCGCTCTCCCTGTCCGCCCTGGCTTCGGCGATGCGGCGCCTGACCGGGGCGTAGTGCTCACCGAGGGCCTTCAGGAACGCGGCGACGTCGCCGGCGCGGGCCGCGTCGACGATGTTCTGGTGGGCGGCGACGGTCTCCGCCTCGTCGGCGTGCGTGAACCCCTGCAGATGCGGCGCGACGATCGTGTAGACGTCCCAGAAGGCCATCGAGAGCTGACCGATCAGGTCGTTGCCGAGCGGCGCCACGAGCAGCGCGTGAAAGGCCCGGTCCGCCGCGACGAAGCCGTGCCCTTCGCCCACACCGGTCTCGCGCATGGTCACCACCAGACTGTCCAGCCGGTCCAGCTCCTCGGCGTCCAGCGAGGAGATGATCCGGTCGGCCATGCCCCGCTCGAAGAGCTCGCGTACGTCGACGAGGTCGGCCATCACCTGGAAGTCGTCGTCGGGCGAGAGCAGGCCCCGGAAGGTGAGGCTCTCCACCAGCGCCGACAGGCTCAGTCGGCCGACGTACGTCCCGTGGCCGTGGCGGACCTCGACGATGTCGAGGGCGGCGAGGATCTTGACGGCCTCCCGGACGCTGGAGCGGCTGGCGCCGAGCGCCTCGCACAGGGCCGGTTCCGTCGGCAACGGGTCCCCCGGGCGCAGCCGTTCGTCGAGGATGTACCGCTTGATGCCCTCGACGACCTCCTGCCGCAACAGGGTGCGACCGGGTCTCGCGCCGGACATAGGTGAACTCCCCACCTCTTGACCCCTCTCGATTGTCAAGCTACGTTCCCACGCTATCAAGGCATCAGACATCTGACGTCTGATGCTCACGCCGCACAGGCGCCCCGACAGCCCCCGATAGCCTTCAAAAATCCGTTCTCCACCCATTCCTCACCAACGTCCCTTGGAGGACCCGTGCCCGAGCTGAGGCCAGCCGGCGTCGAGCGCCGCACCTTCCTGCGTTACACCAGCGCCCTCGGCGCGGCAGCCGCCATCACGGCAGGCCTTTCGGCTTGCGGCGGGCCTTCCTCCACCGCCGGTGGAGCGACCGGAAAGGGCGACGGCAACGGCACCATCGAGGCGGGCCTGTCGTATCCCCTCTCGACCGGCTTCGACCCGATGATCACGTCGGGCGCCACCCCGTACGCCGCCAATATGCACATATTCGAGGGGCTCGTAGATCTCGATCCCGCAACACTCGTGGCCCGCCCCGCGCTTGCCACCGAGATGCCGAAGAAGATCAACGCCACCACCTACCGCGCCACCCTGCGCGACGGCGCGACTTTCCACGACGGCTCACCGGTCACCGCCGAGGACGTCGTCTTCAGTTTCGAACGCATCCTGGACGAGAAGAACGCGTCGCTGATGGCGCAGTTCGTGCCGTTCATCGACACCGTGACGGCGGTCGACGCGAAGACGGTCGAGTTCAAGCTCCGTTACGCCTTCGCGCTCTTCCCCTCCCGGATAGCCGTGGCACGGATCGTGCCGAAGAAGATCGTCGAGGCGGACGTCAAGGGCTTCGACGCCAGGCCCGTCGGCTCGGGACCCTACCGGTTCGTCGAGGCGACCCGTGAGGACAAGATCGTCTTCGAGAAGTACGCGAAGTACAACGGTCCGCACCCGGCCAAGGCCCAGAAGATGGTCTGGCGCCTGATGTCGGACCAGTCGGCCCGCGTCAGCGCCATGGAGTCCGGCCGCGTCCAGGCGATCGAGGACGTCCCGTACATCGACGTCCAGCGGCTCTCCGGCACCACGAAGACCGAGTCCGTGCAGTCCTTCGGCCTTCTCTTCCTGATGTTCAACACCGCGGACAAGCGCTTCGCCGACAAGCGGGTGCGCCAGGCCCTGCACTACGCGCTGGACACCGAGAAGATCATCAAGACCGCGATGGTCGGCAACGCGACGGCCGCCACCGGCTACGTCCCCACCACCCACCCCGACTACCACCGGGCCGCCACCGCCTACACCCACGACGTGGCGAAGGCGAAGAAGCTGCTGGCCGACGCGGGCGTAGCCAAGCTCGAGTTCACCGTGCTGACCACGGACACCGGCTGGGTCAAGGACATCGCACCGCTGCTCAAGGAGAGCTGGGCCGCGGCCGGCATCGAGGCCACGTTGAACATCGCCCAGTCCGCCGCCCAGTACGCCAAGGTCGACGGCGGGGAATTCGAGGTCATGGTGGCCCCGGGCGACCCCTCGGTCTTCGGCAACGACGTCGACCTGCTGATGCGCTGGTTCTACTACGGCTTCTGGCCGGAGAAGCGTTACGGCTGGTCCGGCTCCCCCGCGTACAAGAAGGTCAAGCAGCTCCTCGACAAGGCAGCCCAGGCCGCCGACGAGGCGACGCGCAAGCAGCTGTGGGGCGAGATCACCGACCTGGTCGCCGACGAGGCCGCGCTCTACCCGATCCTGCACCGCAAGCTGCCCACGGCCTGGAACGAGAAGGCCCTGCCCGGCTTCAAGCCGCTGCCCACCACGGGCCTGTCCTTCGTGGGCGTCGGCCGCGCCTGACGTCCGCCCGGTCCGGGCCGCCACCTCCCGGGTCCTGTCGTCGAACAACCGCAGTTGGACGACAGGACCCGGGCGGCCCGGACCCGCCCTCCGCCCGATCGCAAGGAACCCGACGATGGTTGCTTTTCTCCGGCTCGCGCTGCGCCGCGTCGCGATGATGCCGGTGATGATTCTCGGCATCGCACTGCTGGTCTTCGTGGTGCTGCAGTTCTCGCCGGCCGACCCGGCCTACAACGCGCTCGGGGAGAGCGCCAGTCCCGAGGCCAGGGAGGCCTTCGCGGAGGCCAACGGGCTCAACGACCCGTTGCCGATCCGCTATTTCGACTTCCTCGGCCAACTGCTCCGCTTCGACCTCGGGATGACCGTCCCACCGAGCCAGCCCGTGATCGACCGGATCACCGCGGCGTTCCCGCTCACCCTCCAACTGACCTTCCTCGGGCTGTTCCTCGCGGTCACGCTCGCCGTCATCGGTGGTGTCCTGGGCGCGATGTACCGCGACCGGTGGCCCGATCAGCTCTTCCGCGTGCTGTCCATGGCCGGGGTCGCCATCCCGTCCTTCTGGCTCGGCGTCCTGCTCATCCAGCAGTTCGCGCTGAACACCCGGATCTTCCCGACCGGCGGCTACACCAACCCCGCCGACTCCTTCACGGGCTGGCTCACCACCATGGCCCTGCCCGCCGTGTCGCTCGCGGTGCCGGTCGCGGCGTCCCTCGCCCGGCTCGTACGCACCTCGATGGTCGCCGAACTCGACCGCGACTACGTACGCACCGCCCAGGGCAACGGCCTGCCGGTGTTCCTGGTGATCCGCTCGGTGCTGCGCAACGCGCTGGTCACCCCGCTCACCGTGCTCGGCGTCAAGGTCGGCTATCTGCTCAGCGGCGCCGTCGTCATCGAAGCGATCTTCGACCTGCCCGGCATGGGCAAACTCATCCTCGAAGGTGTCACCGGCGGCGACGTCGCCCTGGTCCAGGGCACCGTGCTGACCATCGCCATCGCCTTCCTGGTGGTCAACGTCGTCGTCGACCTGCTCTACCTGCTGGTCAATCCGCGCATCAGGACGGTGTGACATGTTCGCCACGGGCCGTCTGGCCAAGAAGCTCTCCCGACCGGGCATCGCCTTCCGCGCCCTGCCGGTCACCTCCCGCGTCGCCCTCGGCGTCCTGCTCGTCGTCATCCTCGGCGCCGTGTTCGCCCCCCTCCTCACCCAGGACCCGCTGACCACCGGCACCCCCGTCCAGGCCCCGGGCGCCGACCACTGGTTCGGCACCGACCGGGCCGGCCGGGACGTCTTCGCCCGCGTGGTGCACGGGTCGCGCTACTCGCTGGTCATCGGCCTCGGCGCGACCGCCGTCGCGCTGATCGCCGGGGCCGTGCTCGGCTCGCTCGCCGCCACCTCGCGCAGGCTCGGCGACGAATCCGTCATGCGGACGCTCGACGTCGTGATGTCGTTCCCTCCGATCGCGCTCGCGGCCGTCCTGGTCGCCGTCTTCGGCACCAGCGTCCCGGTGATCATCTTCACCATCGCCTTCGTCTACACCCCCTCGCTCGCCCGTGTCGTACGCGCATGCGTGCTCGCGCAGTACGGGGAGGACTACGTCGCGGCCGAGAAGGTCATCGGCGCCCGGCGCGGGTACATCGTGCTCCGCCACGTCGCCGTCAACTGCATGGCGCCGGTCATGGTGTTCGCCACCGTCATGGTCGCCGAGGCGATCATCTTCGAGGCCAGTCTCTCCTTCATCGGGGCCGGCGTGCAGGACCCCGACCCCAGCTGGGGCAGCGTCCTCGCCTACGGTCGGCAGATCCTCCTGGCCGGCGGCTGGTGGGCCACCTTCTTCCCGGGCCTGGCCCTCCTGATCACCGTCCTGGCGCTCAACATCCTCTCCGAGGGGCTCACCGACGCCTCCGCCGCGCCCAGGAGCGCCCGCACCTCCCCCGCGCCCGCCGGCACCACGGCGCCCGACCCGGTCGAGGCCGCCGCCACCGTCGACATCGACGCCGCCCTCGACAGGCTCGCCCGGCACATCAACGCCACCGAGCCCACCATCACCCCGGTCCGCGCGGACGCCGGGGAACTCCTCGTCGTCCGCGACCTGGCGATCCGCTTCCCCGACCGCTACGGCGACACCCCCGTCGTCGACCGGCTGAACTTCACGGTCCACGAGGGCGAGACCCTCGGCCTGGTCGGCGAATCCGGCTGCGGCAAGTCCATCACCAGCCTCGCCGTCATGGGTCTCCTCGCCCGCAACGCCGAGGTCAGCGGCGAGATCCTCTACCGGGGGCGGGACCTGCTGAAGCTCCCGCCCAAGGAGCGCCGCGCCCTGATGGGCCCCGAGATCGCGATGGTCTACCAGGACGCGCTCTCCTCCCTCAACCCCTCCGTGCTCGTCGGCACCCAGCTGAAGCAGCTGACCTCGCGCGGCTCCACGAAGACCCCCGCCGAGCTCCTCGAACTCGTCGGCCTCTCCCCCGAACGCACCCTGCGCAGCTACCCGCACGAACTCTCCGGCGGACAGCGCCAGCGGGTCCTCATCGCCATGGCCCTCTCCCGCAGCCCGCGCCTGCTGATCGCGGACGAGCCGACCACCGCCCTCGACGTCACCGTCCAGGCCCAGGTCGTCGAACTCCTCATCCGGCTCCGCGACGAGCTCGGCTTCGCCATGGTGCTGGTCTCCCACGACCTCGCCCTGGTCGGCGACCTCTCCCACCGGGTCGCCGTGATGTACGCGGGCCGGCTCGCCGAGGTCGGCGACACCCGGTCCGTCCTCACCGGGCCCGCCCACCACTACAGCCGCGGCCTCCTCGGCTCCGTCGTCTCCCTGGAAGCCGGCGCGGACCGGCTCCACCAGATCCGGGGCGTCGTGCCCGCCCCCCAGGGCTTCGGCGAGGGGTGCCGCTTCGCCGGACGCTGCGGAGCCGCCACCGGCCTCTGCCGCACCACGACACCCGCGCTCACCCCGCGCGGCACTACGGACGACCACGGCTTCGCCTGCCACCACCCGGCCAGGACGACCGCCGAGGAACTGGAAGGGAGCGCCCTGTGATCAGGCTCGACGGCGTCCACGTACGCCACAAGGCACGCAGCGGCGGGATCTTCTCCCGCGATGCCGTGCACGCGCTCACCGACGCCACGCTGAAGGTCGAGCGCGGCGAGATCGTGGGCCTGGTCGGGGAGTCCGGCTGCGGCAAGTCCACGCTCGCCCGCGTGCTGACCGGACTGCAGAGGCCCACCGAGGGCGAGGTCCTCTTCCACGGGCGCGACCTGTGGAAGATGTCGGGCGCCGAGCGGCGCGGCGACTTCGGTTCGGCCGTCGGCGTCGTCTTCCAGGACCCCGCGACAGCGCTCAACCCCCGCCTCACGGTCCGGCAGATCCTCCGCGATCCGCTGGACGTGCACCGGCGCGGTACGCGGGAGGCGCGCGAGGCCCGGGTCGAGGAGCTGCTCGACCTGGTCGGGCTGCCCGGCCACACCCTCGCCGCCCTGCCCGGACAGCTCTCCGGGGGCCAGCGCCAGCGCGTCGCCATCGCCCGCGCCCTGGCCCTCGAACCGGAGCTGATCGTCGCCGACGAACCGACCTCCGCGCTCGACGTCTCCGTACGCGCCCAGGTGCTCAACCTCCTGGTCGACCTGCGCGAACGCCTCGGCCTGGGCATGGTGTTCATCAGCCACGACATCCAGACCGTGCGCTACCTCGCCGACCGCATCGCCGTCCTGTACCTCGGCCGCATCGTCGAGGAGGGCCGGGCCGCCGACGTGGCGGGCTCCCCCGGGCACCCGTACACCGAGGCGCTGCTCTCCGCCACGCCCAGTCTGCTGGAGGCGACGGAACGCATCGTGCTCACGGGCCCGGTGCCCTCCGCCACCCATCCGCCGACCGGCTGCCCGTTCCGTACCCGCTGCTGGAAGGCCGACGACGCGTGCGCCGAGGTCTTCCCGGTGGCCACGTTCGGCCCCGCCGAACACCGCTGGCACTGCGTCCACCCCCAGAACTCCGTGTCCCCCTCGGGGCCCCGGACCTCCGTACCGCCCTCAAGGAGCACCGCATGACCGCCCCCTCCCCCGTGTACTCCGGAGTGATCCCGCCCGTCGTGACCCCGCTCACCGCCGACGGCGAGCTCGACCGCGCCTCCCTGGAACGGGTCGTCGGCCATCTCCTGGACGGCGGGGTCAACGGCCTTTTCGCCCTGGGCAGTTCGGGCGAGACGGCCTACCTGACGCCCGGCCGGCAGGACGAGGTCATCGAGGTGATCACCGCGACGGCGGCCGGCCAGGTCCCGGTCCTCGTCGGAGCCATCGAGACCACCACCGACCGGGCCGCCGAGCGGGCCCGTGCCGCGGCCGCCCTGGGCGCCGACGCGGTCGTGGCCACCGCTCCCTTCTACACGCGCACCCATGTCACCGAGATCGACCGCCACTTCCGGGAGCTCGCGGCGGCCGTGGACCTGCCCCTCCTGGCGTACGACGTGCCGGTCTGCGTGCACAGCAAGCTGGACCCGGAACTCCTGCTGCCGCTCGCGGCGGACGGGGTGCTCGCCGGGGTGAAGGACTCCAGCGGGGACGACGGTTCGTTCCGGCGCCTCGTCATCGGGGCCCGTGACCTCCCCGGGTTCTCGGTGCTCACGGGCCACGAGCTGGTGGTCGACGCGATGATGCTGAGCGGCGCCGACGGTTCCGTGCCCGGCCTGGGCAATGTGGACCCGCACGGCTATGTGCGGCTGCACGAGGCGGCGGTGAAGGGCGACTGGGACACCGCCAGGGCCGAACAGGACCGGCTCGTCGGCCTGTTCGACATCGTCCGCGCGGCCCGCCCCGGCACGGCTTCGGCGACGGCCGCGGGCCTGGGGGCGTTCAAGACGGCCCTGATGCTGCGCGGCGTCATCGACACCAACGTGATGAGCGCGCCGATGCGCCGCCTGGACGAGGCGGAGACGGCGTCGATCGCGGCCTGCCTGGAGCTGGCGGGGCTCTCCCTGGCCCGGTAGGCACCAAGGCCCAGCCACCCTGGGCGGTCGGTGCCGGGCGTCAGGCGGTCGCTCCCGCCGCCCAGTACAGGCCGCCCAGCAGGTGGCGGCGGAAGTCCGGGTCGCCGTAGGCCTCGTCCGCGTGGCCCAGCGCTGTGTAGAAGGAGCGGCCCGCGCCGGACTCCCCGCACCAGACCAGAGGGTGGTCGGCGCCCATGCCGCCGCCCTCGTAGCCGGTCTCGTCGATGGTGGCGAGGACCCGCACGCCCGGGCGGCGCGGGCCGGCCCGGAAGTCGTACCACTCGTCGCTCCACTCCCACCGCGCCGGCAGGTGGGCCGTCGCCGGATGGCTCCGGTCCTCCACCAGCACGGTGCCGGGCTGGAAGGCGGGATGGCCCCCGAAGCGCGCACCGAGCAGTTCGCCGTAGTACGGCCAGGCGTACTCGGTGCACGCGGCGGAGTGGACGCCCACGAAGCCGCCGCCGCCCGAGACCCACCGCTGGAGCGCGGCCCGTCCCTCCTCGGTGAGGACGTCGCCGCTGGTGGACAGGAAGACCACCGCGCCACGCCCCGCCAGGGAGGCGTCGGTGAAGACCGCGGGGTCCTCGGTCGCCTCCACCGTGAAGCCCTCCTCCTCGCCCAGTTCGCGCAGAGCGGTGCGCGCGGCGGGGATCGATGCGTGCCGGTAGGCCGTCGTACGGGTGTAGACGAGGACGTCCGCCAGGTGGCCGGTCAGGGGCATGCGGTTGCTCCGCTTCTCCGGGGGATCAGGCCGAGGTGGTCAGGGCCGCGCGGGTCACCCCGTGGGCGAACTCCTCTCCCGCGCAGTAGCGTTCGACCTCGTCCAGGGCGCTGCGGGTGATCCGCTGGAGTTCGCCGCCGAGGGAGCCGGCGATGTGCGGGGTCAAAAGGACGTTCGGCAGCACGTACAGGGGCGACGTGGCGGGCAGCACCTCGGGTTCGGTGACGTCCAGGACCGCGTGGACGCGTCCCGACGACGCCTCGGCGGTGAGGGCCTCGGTGTCGACGAGCGAGCCGCGGCCGGTGTTGACGAGGGTGGTGCCGTCGCGCAGGAGCGACAGTCGCCGGGCGTCGAGGAGGTGGTGGGTCTCGGGCAGGGCGGGCGCGTGGAGCGAGACGACGTCGCAGACGGGGAGCATCTCGTCGAGTCCGACGAGCCGGGCGCCGAGCGACCGGGCCTCGGCGGGGTCGAGGTGGGGGTCGGCCAGCAGGACGTCGAAGTCATGGGGGCGGAGCAGCTCCAGCACCCTGCGGCCCACCAGGGACGCGCCCACCAGGCCGACCGTCCTGCGGTAGTTGCCGAAGCCGGGGTAGTACGCGGCCCAGTCCAGGACCTCGCGGTGTTCGCGGTAGAGCCCGCCGATCTCCCGTACGCGCTTGTTCGCGAAGAGGATGGCGGCGAGCGTGTACTCGGCGACGGGGACGGCGTTGGCGGCGGCCGCGGTGGAGACGCGGATGCCTCGGTCCCAACAGGCGCCCGTCACATGGTGTTTGACGCTGCCAGCCGCGTGAACGACCGCCTTCAGCGCGGGCATGCGGGCGAGGGCGGCGGCGGCGAGCGGGAAGCATCCCCAGGACGTGATCAGGAGTTCGACGGCCGTCGGGTCCGGCACCTCGTCGAAGGTCTCGGCGACGAGGTGCGGGTCGATGTCGACATGGCGGGTCAGCCGGTCGATCGCGGCCGGGGTGAAGAGGGCGTCGCGGTGCCGGCGGCCCATGGCGAACAGGGCGCGCGGGCGGGGCGGAGTGGGTGGCATGGGGATCCTCGGGACGGTGGCCTACTTGACGGCGCCGGCGGTCATGCCGGACTTCCAGAACCGCTGGAGCATCAGGAAGAGGACGACCAGAGGGACCACGGACACCAGCGATCCGACGATCGCCAGGAGGTAGTCCTGCGGGTGGCCCTGGGAGAGCGCGGACGAATACCACACGTACAGGCCGAGGTTGACCGGGAAGAGCTCCTCGTCGGACAGCATCACCAGCGGCAGGAAGAAGCTGTTCCAGATCTGGGTGAACTGGAAGAGGAAGATGGTCACGAAGCCGGGCGCGACCATCGGCAGGGCGATCCGGCAGAAGGTCCTGAACTCACCGGCCCCGTCCACCCGGGCCGCTTCGAGGACCTCGCCGGGGACGTAGGACGCGCTGAAGACCCGGGCCAGATAGACCCCGAACGGGAACACGAGACCGGGGATGAACACGCCCCAGAAGCTGTTCACGAGGCCGACCTCGGCGGCGATCAGGTACAGCGGGATCGCCATCGCCGTTCCGGGCACCATCACGCCGAGCAGGACGAGGGAGAAGACCCTCTCCTTGCCGGGGAAGTCCAGTTTGTCGAAGGCGTACCCGGCGGCCACGCTGAACACCGTGGCCAGCAGCGCGCCGACGCCGGCGTACAGGACCGTGTTGAGCAGCCAGCGCAGGAAGATGCCGTCGTCGGCTTCGAACAGGTACCGGAGGTTGTCGAGGAGCGCGAAGTCGTCGCCCGGTGCGAAGCCGTTCGTGGCGAAGAGATCCTGGCGGCTCTTGGTGGACGACAGGACCAGCCAGAGCATCGGCAGGAGGGTGTAGAGGGCGGCGAGCCCCAGCATCGCGGTCACGCCGGCCTTGGACAGCAGGACCGAGGGGCGCCTGCCCGGTCCGCGCGGGGCCGGGGCGGTGCGTGTCGTGGGCTGGGTCACGGCTTGCTCCTGCTGCGCGAGAAACGGGTCACGAGGAAGGACAGCACCGCGGCGAACAGCGCGATGAGCAGCGAGGCGGCCGCTGCCAGACCGAAGTTGTTGTGGGTGAAGGCGGCGGTCTGGACGAACATGTTGGGCGTCCAGCTGCTGCCGATCGCGCTGGAGGCGCTGTAGATGACCTTCGGCTCCGTGAAGAGCTGGACCGATCCGATGACGGTGAACAGCACGGCCAGCGCGATGGCCGGGCGGATCATCGGCACCTTGATCGAGAGGGCGGTGCGGATGCCGCCCGCGCCGTCGATCTTCGCCGCGTCGAGGGTCTCCCCCGGCACCGCCTGGAGCGCGGCGTAGAAGATGACCATGTTGTAGCCGATCCACTCCCAGACGGCGATGTTCGCCGCGGAGAACACCGCGTTGTCCGCCGACAGGAAGTCGATGTCGAGGCCTCCGGAGGCGAGGAAGTCGGTCACCGGGCTCAGGCCCGGCGTGTACAGGTAGACCCAGATGAGCGCCGCGATGAGACCGGGCACCGCGTGCGGGAGGAACAGGGCCAGCTGGAAGAAGGCCCGCGCCTTGGCCAGTGCCGTGTCCAGCAGCAGGGCGAGCACGAGTGCGCCGCCGATCATCACCGGGATGTAGAGGGCGACGTACGCGGCGATCGTGACGAATCCGTCGCGGAACGCGGGGTCGGACAGCGCCTGGACGTAGTTGTCCACTCCGGCGAAGAGCTCTTCCGCGCCGCCGAAGCCGAGGCCGGAGGTGCGGGTGGTGAACAGGCTCATCCAGCCGGCGTAGACCAGCGGGGCAATGGTGACGGCGGTGAAGAGAACGAAGAACGGTGCCAGAAGCAGCGCGGCGGTACGGCGCTGGGCGCGGGCTGACGGGGCTGTCATACCGGGCCTTTCTCAAGGGGAGCGGGAAGGTGCGGGGGGCCGATGCCGGCCTCGTCGGGTGGGCGGGCATCGGCCCACCTGCGGTTCGCCGTCCGGAACGCCCCTACTGGGCGACCTTCATCCCGCGACGTTCCATGTCCTCGACGGTGGCCCGCTGGGCGTCGGCGAGGACGTCGAGGAGCTTCGTCCCGCCGCCGGCGACCTTGGGAAGCCGGTCGACGACGGCGGTGTTGGTGGTTCCCATGACGGGGCCCCACGTCCAGCCCGGCACGATGGCCTTGTAGGACTCGCTGCCCACGGCGTAGATGTCCTGGCCGCCGAAGTAGTCGGTGGGGAAGGCGGACTTGGTCACCGGCACGAGCCGGGGGTCGGCGGGGAACATGCTGCTGGTGCCGGTGGAGACCCACGCCTTCATGCCCTCGGGGTCGGTCGTGATCCACTTGATGAACTCGGCGGCGGCCGCGCTGTTCTTGGCGCCCCTCGGGATGACGAAGGAGGAACCGCCGTACATGGCGGAAGCCGGCTTGCCGTCCCAGGTGGGGACCGGGGCGACGGACCACTTGCCCTTCTGGTCGGCGACGGTGGCCTGTTGGGCTCCGGCGCACCAGCTCGCGCAGACGTAGGCGACGGTCCGGTTCTGCTGGACGCTCGTCCAGAACGGGTCGAGCGAGCTGAGGGAGTGGACGAGGTCCTGGGCGGCGAGGTCGCCCCAGTAGTCGGCGACCTTCCGGGAGGGCGCGTCGGTCAGCGACACCTTCCAGGCGTCCTTCTCCGTGTCGAACCACTGCGATCCGGCCTGCTGGGCGAGGGCGGTCAGCAGGCCGGGGTTGTCGGTGTACAGGACGCCGCCGCGGGCCTTCGGGTCCGCCTTCCTCACCTGCCCGGTCATGGTCCGGTACTCGGCCCAGGTGGTGGGGACGTCGATCCCGTGGGAGGTGAAGAAGTCGTTCCGGTAGAACATCATCAGCGGGGCGGCGTCCCGGGGAACGCCCCAGGTCTCGCCTCCCAGCTGGACCAACTCCCTTGCCGCTTCGGGGAAATGGTCCTCGACCAGCGGGCCGAGCCGGTCGTCGAGGCCCTCCAGCTTGCCCTGCGTGGCGAATTCGGGCAGTTGGGCGAACTCGGCCACCGCGACATCGGGGACGGTGCCGGCCTTCACGGCGTTCGTGAGCTTGGAGTAGTACTCCTGGCCCGAGGGCACCGCCTCGAAGGTCACCTCGATGTCCGGGTGGGACCGGTTGAAGGCCTCCGCCACCTTGTCGGAGCCCTTGACGAAGGACCAGAAGGTGACCTTTCCCGTGCCCTCCTCCGCCGCGGGCTTCCCGCCGTCCGAGTCGCCACACCCCGTGGCGAGCAGGCCGAGGGCCGCGGCGGAGCAGACCAGCGCTGTCAGCCGTCTACGAAACATGATGTGCCACCGATCGTTTGCTTGGGTGTCACAGCAATCATTCGTTACGTACGACATCGCGTCAATGCATTCGCTTTCGTTTTTTGGGAAACGAAAGCGAATGCATCACTTTCTCAGGCGTTCGCCCGCCGTTGGGCACCGCAGGACGCCCGTACCCTCAGTTCGGGGCGGAGCAGGATCTCCGCCTGGGGCGTGGCGGGGTGGGACAGCCGGCGTACCGCCAGGTCGAGGGCCCACGCCCCCACGGCCTGCTTGGGAGGAGCCACCGCGGTGAGGGGCGTCTCGCTCAGCTCGGCGACCTCGTCGTCGTAGGTGACCAGGGCCAGATCGTCCGGCACCCGCAGGCCCCGCGCGCGCAGGATACCGACGAGCGCGATGGCGTCGATGTCGTTGTGCACCAGCGCCGCCCGGATCTCGCCGGCCTCCACGGCCCGGATCACCTCGTCGAACCGCCCGTCGGCCGGGGCCGCGTCGCCACCGGTGACGATGCGGTACTCCGGCCCCGGCCGCAGGCCCATGGACGCCACGGCTTCGGCGTAACCAGCGCTGAGGTGCGCGGTGTTGGGGCTCTCGACCCGGGCGACCAGGGCCACCCGGTCGTGCCCGAGCCCGGCGAGGTGGCGTACCGCGAGCGCCGCACCGTAGGCGTGGTCCGACGCGACCTGCTCCAGCCTGCCCGCCTTGATCCCCGCCCTGCGCTCCACCAGGACGGCCGGCACCTCCAGGCCGCTCAGCCACCGCTCGGCCTCGTCCACCGGACGCAGTCCCGGGTGCAGCATCAGCAGCAGGCCGTCGATGCCTCCGGCCACGAGCTGGCGGACCTGTTCCTGGTTCTCCGACAGGGACTCCCCGGAGACGGCCAGCACGACCCGCACGCCGAGCGAGCGGGCCGCGTCCTGGACTCCGCGGATGACCTCCGCGTAGTAGTAGCCGCCCGGGGGCACCACCAGCCCGACGGCGTACCGCTCCGTCGCGGACGGCGCGGCGGCGACGGGCGTCTCGGCCGGCGCGGGGCCCGCCGCTGCCAGGGCCCTGGCGCCGCCGTGCACCCGCGTCAGCAGCCCCCGGCCGGCCAACTCCCGTACGTCCTGGCGCAGGGTGACGGCGGAAACGCCCATCTCCTCGGCCAGTACCTTCACGGTGATCGACCCCTGGCGCTCCACAGCGCGCAGAATCGCTTCCCGCCGCTCGTCAGCCAACACCTTCAGTCCCCTCTCGGTAGCGAGTGAGTCACAGCCCTTCACTCGATAACCGAAAGATATCAATCAAAGGTCACCATCGGCCGGGAACGCCGGATCACCCGAACGGCGGCCGGTTCAGTGCGAGGGCCTGTCGTCGACCGCGACGAGGTCGTGCCCGCGGAGCGTGTAGAGCAGGCCGTCGTACACGTTGACGTGCGGGCCGCTGTACCAGGCGCCGTTGATCCCGGCGACGACCGTGCTGACGGCGAACGTCTTCGGGTGGAAGCGGAAGAGCGTGGTGTCCGAGACGCCGTAGACCGCGCCGCGATGGGTGACCATGGCGGCGAACCCCTTGCTCACAGCGCCGACGTCAGCGGTGTGCACCACCTTCCTGGTCCGCACGTCGACGACGAACAGGGCGCCCTTCGTCGTGAGGCCGTAGAGGTTCCGGCCCTGTACCGCCAGGGCCGCCACACCCGCCGTCTGCTCGGTGTCGAGGCGCCACCTCTCCCTGCCCGTGACCGGATCGAGGGCGACGACGGTGGCGCGCGGGCCCTCCTTGGAGGTGTTGTCACCGCCCAGGAAGGCGATGCCGTCCCGGTTGACCACGGCCCGGACGAGTTGGACGTCGTCGATCGGATTGACGTAGGAGGCCTTCCTGCCCGTCCTCGGGCAGTACGTCCACAGGGCGCCTCCGCCCTCGGTGTCGGACTGGACCCCGACGAGGAGCAGCCTGTTCTCCGGGTCCCACGAGGTGTCCAGCGGACGGTTCTGCCCGCTGGGGAAACTCGCGGCCTGCTGCGGGTCTCGCCGCCGGGCGGGGTCGTAGCACCAGATGCCCTGCGCGTTGTACTGGCCGGTGTACAGGACGCCGCCGATCACCTCGGCGTCCTTCGCCTCGCCGGGCGCCCGCAGGTTGACGACCTCTCCGGTCCTCAGGTCGCGCCGGGAGATGGCACCGTTGCCGCCGAGGTAGACGTATCCGTGCCCGGCGGCTATCCCCATGCCCGCCTGCGGTCCTGCCTCCGCGCCCGCCTCGTGCAGATCGGTGACGACCGACGTGCGTGCCGCCACGTCGATCTCGGCGACGAATCCGTACGCCGAGACGACCACCAGTTTCCCGTCGACGTGGTCCACGCCCCAGATCTCGCCCAGGTCCGGCCCGTCGAACTCCACGGGCGAAAGCGTCCGGTCCGCCTTCGCGTAGGCGTGGAGACCCGATTCGGAGGCGAAGTAGATACGGTCCGCGTCAGCGGCGAGCGTCTTGACCACCGTGCCCCGTGTGGGCACGACGGTGTACGAGGACAGGTCGTCCAGATCCATCACGGCGAACTTCGCGGGGTCGGCCCCGCCCGAGGTGCCGACGACCAAATGGCCGTCCATGACGGCGAGTTCCCGCAGGCTGGGGTCCTTCTCCATCTCCTTGGGCACGATCGGGGTGAAGGCGTGCGTCGTCCGGTCGAAGGCGTACAGGGAGGCCTTGCTCGCGCCACCGCCGCCGGCGAGGACGCTGCCCGCCCCGAAGAAGACGGTGGTGTCCGAGGCGGCGACCGCCCTGGCCAGGGTCGCCTTCGGGTCCGGTACGCCCCGGTCGGTGACGGTGCCGGTGGACGGGTCGTACTCCCACAGGGAGGGCGCCTTCCCCGGGACACCGCCCACGGCGTAGACGGTGCCGTCGGGGGCCACCGCGAGATCCCGGATGTCGCGGTCCTCGGTCCTGCCGACGGCCAGGGCGGGGGTTTCGGGCGTCCTCAGGTCCCACCGGAAGAGGTTCGGCCCGCCCTGGTCGGCCTTGACCAGGACGCCGATGTAGAGGTAGCGGCCGGCGGGGTCGGCCGCGAGCGCCTGGACGGACGGCTCGGGCCCCGCGTCGAGGACGGTGCGGGACACCACCTTGCGGCTCGGCAGATGGAACCCGATCACACTGGCCGGCCGCATGTTGCGCGACCCGATGTACACGGTGTCGCCGACCAGCAGACCGCTCATCAGCGAGAACTGGACCAGGCCCGGCCCCAGACCGGTCACCTTCGTCGTGGCCCTCGCGGCCCCGGCGGCGCCGGCCCGGGGGGCGAGGAGGGTTCCGGCGGCCGTCGCCAGCCCGAACGCGCCACCGGCCTGGAGCAGGCGGCGCCTGCTCGGGGAAGAGAAGCGGGTCATCTGTACTCCATGGGGGGGCGTGGGGTGCGGGGATGGATGTATCGAGTGCGCGGGGGCCGGGTCAGGGCCCGGGTCCGGGTCAGGGCAGGTCGGTGACGCGTAGGTCGTCGTGCTGGACGATCCGGGTGGGCACGTCACCGTTCCCGATCGACTGCGAGGGGCGGTAGAGGCCCCACTTGAGGTAGCCGTGGTCGGCCGGATTCTCCGGCTGATAGGTGCGCACGTTCTCGTACGCGACGACCGGCCGGTAGACGTCCTCGCCGGAGAGCCGCACGGCGACCCGGAAGTAGCCGGTCCCGTCGGTGGTCCAGCGCGCGTCCACACGGAACCGCATCCACCGGTTCACCTGCGGGCCGAGGTCCTCCACGACCGTCGACTGCCGGTTCAGGTGCGGCGACCGGAACGCGATCCCGTCGCGCTTCGCCATGAGGTAGAACGCCGGGACGTTGTCGCCCGCGTACTTGCCCTGGAAGACGATGTCGCCCGACTCGCCCGCTCCCGGCGTGTAGGTCTTCCAGTCCTTGAGCAGCACGCTGAACTCGTAGCGCTGCTGGTCCCCCACGACGAAGCGTCCGGACGGGAGCAGGTCCGTCGCGCTCTCGCTGCGCGGCGCGCCGTTGGACTCGTAGGCCGGATCGCCGAGCGTCACCTTGTGCTGAACCGCGTACGTGCCCTCGTGCGCCGGCCGCACGACGCCGGAGGCGTCCGGCGCCGCCGCCTTCGTGGTGGTCAGGCCCTCCACTGCGGAATCCGGCGTTCCGCTCTCGTAGTCCACCCGCAGGCGGTCCGCGGCGGACGGCGAGGGAGGCGGGCCGGCGTCTTCGCTCCCCTCCGGCCCGGCTCCCGCCGGATCGGAGAACAGGACGGGAACGAGCAGCGCCCCCGCGCAGAAGGCGATCGACACCTTCGACACCTTGTGAAGCCTGGTCATGGAGCTCCTCCAGGTCTGCGGGACACCGGCCATCAGCGACATCACGTCGAAGCGGCCGTACGGCATCGCTCGATGCGGTGCCCGCGGCGGTCGGATTGCCTGCATGCTGACACGCCTCCGAACGAAACCGGAAGACCCGAGGCGACACTTTTAGTCATCATTCGAAAGACTCGGTTGCGAGTGATGCGTCCCTGCGCGCAGAGTCACCCCGCCTCGACGCCCCGAACATCCCGAAATGCCCGATCTTGCAAATCGCCTTAGCCTGCTGACACTGCTCGGAAAGTCGACAGCCGGCACCGTCGGCGGAGGGCGAGCTTCCATGGCTGAACCACGTAAGAAGCACGGATTGCTCGGCGAGTTGTCCGCCGAGTTCGCGGGCACGATGATCCTCATCCTCTTCGGGTGCGGTGTCGTCGCCCAGGTGGCGGCGGGCGGAGCCCTGACGGATCCGGCCGGCGGGCTCGGTGACCACGACAGCATCGCCTGGGCGTGGGGGCTGGGCGTGACGCTCGGCGTCTATGTGGCGGCGCGGCTGAGCGGGGCCCATCTCAATCCCGCGGTGACGCTCTCACTGGCAGCGTTCAAGGGGTTCCCGTGGAGCAAGGTGGCTCCGTACGCGCTGGCGCAGACGGCCGGCGCGTTCGTGGCCGCACTCCTCGTCCGGTGGAACTACAGCGAGGCGCTGGCGAAGGCCGACCCCGGGCACACCATCAAGACGCAGTCGGTGTTCTCCACCCTGCCGGCCAACGGCAACCCGGCTCTGCCGGTCCACGAGTGGGGCGCGTTCCGTGACCAGGTCATCGGCACCGCCATCCTGCTGCTCCTGATCATGGCCATCACGGACCTGCTGAACACTCCGCCCGGCTCGAACATGGGCCCGTTCATCATCGGCCTGGTCGTGGTCGCGATCGGCATGGCCTGGGGCACCAACGCGGGTTACGCGATCAACCCGGCCCGTGACTTCGGCCCCCGGCTGGCGAGCTTCCTCACCGGTTACGGCGGTGCGTGGCGGGACCAGTACGGGAATCTCTACTTCTGGGTGCCCATCATCGGCCCGCTGGTCGGCGGCCTGCTCGGCGCCGGTCTCTACAAGGCCTTCATCGGACGCTTCCTGCCGTCCGCCGCACCCGAACCGCCGGGACGCGTCCCGGCATCCTCCAGGGACTGACGACACCGGCCGGAGAGGCGACACATCATGGCGGACTTCATCGGCGCGGTGGACCAGGGGACCACCAGCACCCGGTTCATGATCTTCGATCACGGCGGCAACGAGGTCGCCAAGCACCAGCTGGAGCACGAGCAGATCCTGCCCCGCTCCGGCTGGGTGGAGCACGACCCCGTGGAGATCTGGGAGCGCACCAACTCGGTGATGCAGAACGCCCTGCGGCACGGCGGCCTGTCACCGACCGACCTGGTGGCCATCGGGATCACCAACCAGCGCGAGACCACGGTGGTCTGGGACCCGCGCAACGGGCGGCCCTACTACAACGCCATCGTGTGGCAGGACACCCGCACCGACGTCATCGCGGCGAAGCTCGAACGCTCGGGGCGGGGCGAGACCATCCGCCGCAAGGCCGGGCTGCCGCCGGCGACGTACTTCTCCGGCGGCAAGATCCAGTGGATCCTGGAGAACGTCGACGGTGTGCGGGAAGCGGCCGAGGCCGGTCACGCGATCTTCGGCAACACGGACGCCTGGGTCCTGTGGAACCTGACCGGCGGCCCGAACGGCGGTATCCACGCCACCGACGTGACCAACGCGAGCCGCACCATGCTGATGGACCTGGAGACCCTCGACTGGGACGAGGAACTCCTGGGCTTCTTCGACATCCCCCGGGCGATGCTGCCGAAGATCAACCCCTCGTCGCACCCCGAGGCCTACGGCTCCACCCGTACCTCCCGGCCGCTGAGCGCCGCCATTCCCATCGCAGGCGTCCTCGGCGACCAGCAGGCGGCCACCGTCGGTCAGGTCTGCTTCGCGCCCGGCGAGGCCAAGAACACCTACGGGACCGGCAACTTCCTGGTGCTCAACACCGGCACCGAGCTGGTCCGCTCGGAACACGGGCTCCTCACCACGGTGGCCTACCAGTTCGGCGACAGTCCGGTGGTCTACGCGCTGGAGGGATCCATCGCCGTCACCGGGTCGGCGGTGCAGTGGCTGCGCGACCAGATGAAGATCATCAAGTCGGCGCCCGAGAGCGAGGAGCTGGCCCGGAGCGTCGAGGACAACGGCGGCATGTACTTCGTGCCCGCGTTCTCCGGCCTGTTCGCGCCGTACTGGCGGTCCGACGCCCGCGGCGCGATCGTCGGCCTGGCCCGGTACAACGACGGCGCCCACCTGGCGCGGGCCACCCTGGAAGCGATCTGCTACCAGAGCCGCGATGTGGTCGAGGCCATGGAGCAGGACTCCGGGGTCCATCTCGACGTGCTCAAGGTCGACGGCGGGGTCACCGCCAACGACCTCTGCATGCAGATCCAGTCCGACGTCCTCGGCGTCCCGGTCAGCCGTCCCGTCGTCGCCGAGACGACCGCTCTCGGCGCCGCCTACGCGGCGGGGCTCGCCACCGGCTTCTGGCAGGACACCGACGAGCTGCGCACCCAGTGGCACGAGTCGAAGCGCTGGTCGCCCGAGTGGTCGAAGGAGCAGCGTGCGGAGGGCTACGCGGGCTGGAAGAGGGCGGTGGAACGCACCCTCGACTGGGTGGAGGTCCCCTGATCAGGGGCGACCCCTGACCACCCGGCGACCCCTGACCACCCGGCGGCCCGGGGCCCTCGCATAGATTGGCGGTCCCATCCGACGCACCGCGACGAGGACCGGCCCCATGCCCAGCCGTACGAGAATCCGCCTGATAGAGCCCGCCGACGCCGTCCCGATCGCCGCACACCGGGTGCGGGACGTCGAGGCGTTCCGGCCGTGGGAACCGGCCCAGCCGGCCGACTACTTCACCCCGGAGGGCCAGGCGGAAAGGATCGAGGGCCTGTTGGCCGGACACCGGGCCGGCACGGTCTGGCCGGGCGTGGTGCTCGCCGACGACCAGGTGGTCGGGCAGGTCACCGTGGGAGGCATCCTGCCGCAGCCGCATCTGCGGCGCGGCTCCGTCGGCTACTGGATCGCCTCCGTCGCCCAGAACCAGGGGCACGCGGGGAGAGCCGTCGCTCTCGTGCTCCGGGTGATGACGGACGAACTCTGCCTGCACCGCGCCGAGGCGTCGACCAACCTGGAGAACCTGCCCTCGCAACGGGTGCTGCGCCGCAACGGGTTCACCCCGTACGGCGTCGCGCACTCGGCGATCTTTCTCGACGGGAGCTGGCGGGACGGGCTGCTGTGGGAGCGGATCCTCGGCGACTGAGCAGGTCACAGCATGATCGGGTGGAGAGGGGCGCTCCGTGGGCCGCGCTTGGATGTGGACCACTAAGTTGATTAGTATGCGTGGCTCGGCCTCCGAACGGCCGGTCGCCCGCCCGGGGCACCGGTGGAGGTGTCGCTGAAGCCGCTTTCCCGCAGCGGTACTTGACGGTCCGTGGACCGTCGGACAGCGGCCGAGGAAGAAGGAGCCCGCCTCAGTGGCGTCCCACCGTCGTCCCAAGCAGCCCAGTCACGGATACACCTCCGTGCTCACCGCGACCGCGGCGGTGACGGTCGTGCTGTCGGCGCAGTCGGCCTCGGCCGATCCGCTGCCGGACCCGAACAAGAAGGGTGTCCAGGCGCAGATCGACCGGCTGTACGAGCAGGCCACCCAGGCCACCGAGAAGTACAACGGGGCGAAGGAATCGGCCGGGAAGCTGCAGAAGGAGGCGGACAGCCTCCACGAGGAGGTCGTCCGCAAGCAGGCGGCGCTCAACGAGCTGCGGCAGCAGCTCGGTTCGGCGGCCACGGCCCAGTACCGCACCGGCGGTCTCGACCCCTCCGTGCAGCTGCTGCTCTCGGCCGACCCCGACGCCTACCTGGACCAGGCGTCGGGCCTCGACCGCCTCAGCGCACGGCAGTCGGACACGCTCCAGCGGTTCCTCTCGCAGCAGCGCGCCCTGCAACAGCAGCGTACTCAGGCCACGGAGAAGCTCGGCAGCCTCCAGGAGACGCGCAAGGAGCTGGGGAGCAAGAAGAAGGAGATCCAGGGCAAGCTGGCCCAGGCGCAGCGACTCCTCAACACGCTCACGGCCGAGGAGCGGGCCGAGCGCGTCGCCAAGGAGGAGCGGGCCAACCGGGCCAGCGAGCGGACCCAACTGGCCAGTGAGCAGGGCGAGCTGGGCAACGAGGCCAGCGCGTCCGGTCGTTCGGCCGCGGCGTTCGACGCGGCGAAGAGCAGGGTCGGCATGCCGTACGTGTGGGGCGCCACCGGTCCTGGGTCCTTCGACTGCTCGGGCCTGACCTCCTGGGCGTTCCAGCAGGCCGACGTCTCGCTGCCCCGTACGTCGCAGGCACAGGCAGGCGCCGGCACCCGGATCAATTCGATCGGTGCGCTCAAGCCCGGCGATCTCGTCATCATGCGCACCGACCTGAGCCACGTGGGCTTCTACGCCGGGAACGGCCAGATACTCCACGCGCCGAAGCCCGGCGCCCAGGTCCGGTACGAGTCGATGGCCCGCAGCGGGATGCCGTTCATGTGGGGCGTACGGATCTGAGGCCCCCGGCCGGTCCGCGGACGACGGCTGTCACCCGAGTCCGGCGTGGCAGGTCAGCAGTACGGGGAGCACGGGCGTGAGCAGGGCGCCCGTGCCGACCGCGCAGCGCAGGACGGGATGCGCGCGGTGCGCCGGGGCCAGCACGCGCCGGAGCCGGACCAGCACCGTCCGGCCGCCCGCCGCCAGGGCTCCGTTCGGCGCCTCGCCCGCCGCCAGGGTGAACATGGCGGCGGCGAGCGCGCCGCGCGGGCAGCGGCGCAGTGCGCGGTCGTCGGCGGCCATCTCCAGCAACAGGGGGATCTGCACCTGGAGATGGCGGGCGAGCGGTACACCGGGGAAGACTCCGGTGAAGGCGTGGGCGGCCGCGAGGACGAGGTGGTGGCGGCCGCGGATGTGGGCCCGCTCGTGTTCGACGACGGCGTCGAGTTCTCTGCCGGACAGGAGGCCGACGGCCCCGCTGCTGATGACGATCCTCGGACGGCGGCCGGGCAGACAGTAGGCGGCGGGCTCGGCGTGTTCCAGCACCGTGGCCCGCGAACAGGCCGACCGGCGGCCGACCTTGTCCAGGATCTCGCGGTGCCGGGCGCGGGCGGCGTACGCGCGCACGGCGTGCACGGCGAATCCGGTGAGGTGGGCGGCGACCAGGACGGCGACGGCGGCGAGCCCCAGCCCCGGCAGGAGGCCGCCGCCGGACGGGCCGAGGCCCAGGGCCGAGCGGCAGGAGTAGAGGATTCCGTGCAGGTGTGCGCCCGGGGTGGTGAGGTGCAGGGCGGCCAGGGCGACGCAGACGGAGAAGGAGGCCGCCAGCGCGAACCACACGGCGACCGCCAGCAGCGGTGACCGCTGGGGCCAGCTGCTGCGGAGCAGCACGCGCGGGGCCAGGACGCCGACGGCCGCCGCGTAGCCGAGGAAGAAGGGTGCGGCGTTCACAGCTCGCCGCCGCGGCCCGTCGCGCGCAACGCCTCGCGGAGCGCGGCGACTTCCTCCTCCGTCATCCGCTCCACGAAGTGCACGAGCGCGGCCGACCGGTCCCGGCTCGCTCCCAGGGCGTCCTCCATCAGGGCGGCGGAGTAGGCCTCGCGGCTGCGGACCGGCGTGTAGAGCCACGCCTGCCCCTGCTTCCGGCGGGTCAGCCAGCCCTTGTCGTAGAGGATGGTGGCCACGGTCATGACCGTCGTGTAGGCGGCCGGGCGGCGGAGGTTGATGTCGTCGACGACCTCACGGACCGTCGCCGGCCTGTCCCACTTCCACAGACAGTCCATGATTTCGGCTTCGAGCTCTCCGAGCCGTCGCATTCCACGTCCCTTGATTCCGTGCGCCGTCGCGCCCCCGGGAACCATAGTAGGTTCACGCTCCACCGCCCTCCGACGGCCGCGACGGACCGCGGCGGCCGGCAGCCGCGCCGGGCGTCGAGCAACCCCCGAACCTCAGGGAGCACCCATGCTGACCACGGATTCGCACGGCCGGGCCGTCCCCCGGCGTGACCGGCACGCGCGCGAGGACGACGCCGAGCAGATCGCCGGGCTCCAGGTAGCCGCGTGGCGCACGGCATACGCCGGAATCCTGCCGGCCGCCGAGCTCCACGCTCTCGACACCACCGCCCTCACCGGCTTCTGGCGCGACCGGATCGGGGCCGGCACCGCGGACGGAGCCCACGTGCTCGTCCACGACGACGGCCGGCAGGTCGCCGGCTTCTCGTCCTTCGGCCCGGCCCGCGACGAGGACCTCGGGCAACGGCCCGCCGTCGAGGAGCTGTACGCGTTCTACGCCCGACCCGACTGCTGGGGCACCGGGGTCGGACGCAGCCTGATGCGCTCCACGCTGTCGGTCTGGGAGGAGCGGGGCACGCGGGCTGCATATCTCTGGGTGCTGGAACGCAATACCCGGGGCCGCGACTTCTACCGGAAGGGCGGCTGGCGGCACGACCCCACCGCCGCACCCTCCGGCTCCGCCCCGGACGCCCTGGAGATCCGGTACGAGCTGACCGGAATCGGGGCGGGGGGCTCGGAACGACGGGACGGTGACACCGCGCGGATCCAGAGCTGATGGCCCCGGGCTGCTGCCCGCACCGTCGATCCTCACGCCGGGCCAGGCAGCCCGCATCTCCGCCGCGCACCTCTGCCCGGTCACCGGGCCCGGGACCGGCACCGTCCGACAGGCACCGTCTGACTTCGTCACGGGGTAGGCGGGCCGACCCCGCCGACGGTTGTTCACCGGGACGGATATCCGCTCCCCGGCGGCCGGAGAAGCCCCGGCCAGGTGACCACCGAGAACGACAGCATGGTCAACGGAGCACTGGGGAGCCGGCGCCGGCACCCGGCGTGGGCGTCTGCGGGAAGTGCGGGTTACCAGCGGCGGAGCTCGGTGGCCAGTTCCTCCCACCACTGCTGGCGGTGTTCGTCCTAGGGGTCGGGGCGGGTTCGGAGCGCGAGGACCTGGTCGTCGACGCGGTAGGCCATGCGGTAAAGCAGGACGCGGGTCGCGCATGCGAGCCGGCATTCGGTTTCTCGTGCTGGTGGTGCCGGGCCGCGGACGGTGGCACGCGCGATCACGGAGCGCAGTTCGGTGGCGGCCTCGGCATGGGGCTGGGCGCTCACGGCCTACCATGCCTCGCACCCGGCACCGCTGAAGGCTAAGGCAGCCCCACCAGGCCCCAGCCCCGGCGAGCGGTCTCCGTGACCACTCCGCCCCATTCCCGCAGCAGGGCGACGAAATCCTCGAAGGTGTCCGGCCGCCCCGCCCAGCCCTCGCACTCGCACTCGACGGCGAACAGACCTCTCAGCTCCTCCAGGCACGGCTCCACCCTCTCCCAGGCTTGAGCCTTGGCCGCCACCGCCTCCGGCGCGCGGACGAGAAGGACATGCGGGCTCCAACGGTCGGCGGCAGGCGGGAAGACCGCTCCGCCGCCGGTCTCTGCCGGAGCATCGGCCTGATCCGCGTCCCAGATCAGACCTCCGAGGAAGATGTCCATCATCTCCCGCACGGACGCACCGACCAGCGGCCGCATGTCAGTCCATGCGGCGCCCGCGCGGACATGCGGCACATGGGCGCCTGTGGTGAGAAAGCTGTACACGGCGCACCACGCCGGTGCGGGGCCGGGCGGCCGGTGCCAGCCGCGGGCACGCTCGTACCCGCCGTCACACACGTCGCCGGGCTCGCACGGCCACGCCATGTCGTCGAGTCGTCCGATCCGGCTCTCGACGGGGATGGCGCCCAACCGCTCCCCGTCCACCATGAACACCGTGAGGTCCACACTCATGGCAGCAGCATAGGAACGACAGGCACGGCACATCGTGGGGGCCTCCAGGGCAACGGTCCGGGGCGGAGCCCTACCACCCCCGCCGGGACTCCCGTACCAGCAGCACCAGGAGGTACGCCCCGCCGACGCACACGGTGACCGCACCGGTCGGCAGCACCACATCCTCGATCGCGTGCTGTGCCGCGATGTCGGCGCCGAGCAGCAGCAGCGCGCCGACGAGCGCCGAACCGGCGAGGTCGACGGAGGTTCCGCGCCCGGTGAGGCGGCGGGCGATCTGCGGTGCGGCCAGGGCCACGAAGACGATGGGGCCCGCCGCGGCGGTCACCGCGGCCGTGGCGGCCACGCCGAGGACGACCAGCAGCAGTTTCGTGCGCTCGACGCGTACGCCCAGCATCGCCGCCGTGTCGTCGCCCAGTTCGAGCCATCGCATCCGGCGTTGCGCCACCGGGGCCGCCAGGGCGACCACCGCCATCAGGACGGAGGCCATCGTCACGGCGGGCCAGCCGATGGCGCTGAGCGAGCCGGCGCCCCACACCGCGGCCCTCAGCGCGGTGTCCACGTCGGCCTTGACCGAGAACCACGTGTTGACCGAGGACAGCAGCGCGCCGACCGCGATCCCCACGATGATGAGCCGGAAGCCCCGCACGCCCCGCCGGAACGCCAGCAGATACACGGCGAGGGCGGTGACGAGTCCGCCGGCCAGCGCGCCCGCCGCGAGCGCCGCGTAGCTGCTCGCGCCCGCGAGCAGCGTGAGGACGACACCGGTGTAGGAGCCGGTGGTGAAGCCGATGACGTCGGGGCTGCCGAGCGGGTTGCGGGTCAGGGACTGGAAGACCGCGCCGCCCATCGCGAGGGCGGCCCCGAACAGTACGGCGGCGACGATGCGCGGCGCCCGCCATTCCAGGACGACGGTGCGGACGCTGTTCCCGGCGGTGCCGGACATCACCGAGGCCAGGTCGCCGAGGCTCAGTGAGTAGCTGCCGAGGGTGAAGGCCCACAGGGCCAGTGCGAGCAGCGCGGCCGACAGCAGTCCGCACACCACGACACCGCGGCGTGTCGCTCGCAGGCTCAGGGACCCCGCCCTGAGGACGAATGCCCCGCTCACAGCTCCCTCACCCGGCTTCCGCGCACCAGCAGGATCAATACGGGCGCGCCGATGAGCGGCATCATGACGCCGACCTGCAACTCGGAGGGGATCACGATCAGTCGGCCCAGGATGTCGGCGAACAGCACGATCGCCGGGGCGAGGACGGCGGAGTAGACGAGGATCCAGCGCCAGTCGGGTCCGGTGAGCCAGCGCACGGCGTGCGGCACCATGAGGCCGACGAACATCAGCGGGCCCGCCGCGGCCGTCGCCGAACCGCACAGCAGGGCCACCGCGATCACCACACCGCACCGGGTCGCACCGACCCGCAGCCCGACGGCCCGCCCCGCGTCGTCGCCGAGCGCGATCGCGTTGAGCGGGCGCGCGCAGAGGGCGGCGGCCAGCAGTCCGGCCAGGACGAAGGGCGCGATGTCGGCGGCGGTACCGGCCGGGCGGTCGGTGATGGTGCCCGCTTCCCAGAACCTCATACGGTCGAAGGTCTCCGTGTCGATCAGGGCGAGGGTCTGGGAGATGCCGAGCAGGACCGCCGAGAAGGCGACCCCGACGAGGGTGAGGCGCAGCGGTGTGGGCCCGCCCCGGCCGCCGCTCGCGGCGAGGTAGACCACCGCCGAGCCGACGACGGCGCCGACGAAGGCGAAGGGCAGGTACTGGTCGATGCGCGTGACGCCGAAGACGGCCACGCCCAGGGTGACGGCGAAACTCGCGCCGGCGTTGACGCCGAGGACACCGGGGTCGGCGAGCGGATTGCGGGTGAGCGCCTGGATGAGCGCCCCCGCCACGCCCAGGGATGCGCCGACGACGATGCCGAGCAGCGTGCGGTCCACGCGGGCACCGCTGATCGTGGCGTGCGAGGCGGAGCCGTCCGGAGCGGTCAGCGCCTGCCACACCACGTCGAGGGGAAGCAGTGCCGAGCCGATCGCGACGCTGAGCACCACCGCCACGAGGAGCGTGCCGAGGGCTACGCCCAGGCCGAGGAGACGGCGGGTCCTGCGACGCGACGACCTCGACGGTGTGGCCGGTGGTGGCGCGGTCGTCGGCGCGAGCGCCTGTGCCATCTGTTCTCCCTGTGCAACCCGCCACCCGGACGGGCCGAGGTGCCGTGCGTGATCGACGTACATGAATTGCCGGAACGGCCCGGATTCCGGTTCAGCGGCCGCCGAGCGCCGCCACCGCGTCCGTGGTGAGCGCGCTCACGGGCACCCCGGACTCGCGGCTCAGCGCGCGCAGCAGCCCGGCCCGGGTCGCGTAGCCGGCCGCCCTGGCCGCCGCCGTCAGCTCGCCTCCGCCGCGGAGGTGTTCGACGGCGGCGTTCATCCTGGCCCGGTTGCGCCACCGTGTGAAGGGCAGTCCGGTCTCGTCGAGGAAGACGCGCTGCACCTGGCGGGGGCTCATCCGGTGCCGTTCGGCGAGCCTTTCCAGGGTCGTGGAGGGTGCGCGCAGGGTCTCGCGGGCGAGTGCGCGTACCGCGGGGTGGACGGGCAGCACGACCGGGAAGTACTGCCGGGAGATGCCCTTCAGTACGCGTCCCAACTCCTGGCGGAACGGCTCGACCTGCTCCGGTGTGGTCGGCGCCGCGCCGAGTGCGGTGGTCATGACCTCGACGATCGCGGGTACCGCCCCGAGCGGTTGAACCCGGCATCGTGGCTGGTCAGCAGGGTCGAGGAGGGGGCCGAGTGCCATGCCGCCCGGCTCGATCCGCAGCGCGTGCGGCACACGTGGAGCGAGCCAGAGGGCCTCGTGCCGTCCGAGCCGCCATTCCTCCCCGCCGGCGGACAGGCGGGCGCTGCCGGTCACCAGGTAGATGAGGTGCGGCGCGTCGTGCCGATGTGTGTCGTGCCCCAGAAAGCGAATGGCGTTCTCGGCGACCACGGTGCCGAGGGATGTCGTCGGCAAGCGTGCCTCCCGTTGTGCGATACGTCGTGTCCGTCACCGGCGATGTCGTACTCGGATCGACGCAGCGGAACCAGCGAGGTTAGCCTCACCTTACCAACAGCTCGAACATTCGAGCCTACCCAGCCACATGAGGTCCCATGTTTGCTCCTGCCCGCCTTCTCACCGTCGCGGTCGTCGCCGCGCTGGCCCTCACCGGCTGCTCGGCCGCCGACCCGTCGGGCGACGGGGACAAGGCCTCCGCCGCGAAGACCCGAACCGTCACGACCGACTACGGCAAGGTGAAGGTGCCGGCCGAGCCCAAGAAGGTGGTCGTGCTGAACCACGCCCTCGCCGGATACCTCTACGACCTCGACGTGCCGGTGCGGGCCACGATCCCCGAGGACGCCGAGAGCAAGGGCGAGTTCTCCCCGAACTGGGCGAAGGAGGCGAAGGCGGACGGCACGACGTTCCTGCCGTGGAGCGTCGACGGCTTCGACCTGGAAGCGATCCTCGCCCTGGAGCCCGACCTCATCGTCGGCGGCGGCATCGGCTTCCCGCTGTTCCAGGCGGAGAAGGTGTACGACGACCTCACCGACATCGCCCCCACCGTGCTCGTGGGCAAGAAGCTCGGCGACTGGCGGAGCCAGTTCTCCTTCCTCGCGGGTGACGTGTTCGGCAAGGCCGACGTCTACGACAAGCACCTGGCCGCCTACGACCAGCGGATCGGCGAGGTGAAGAAGGCGATCAAGCCGCCGGCCGGCCCCGTTTCCTTCCTCACCTTCACCGGCGACGGCACCGCCTTCGGCCTGGTGGAGAGCGTGGGCCTGCCCACCGAGCTGAAGAAGGTCGGCATCGAGCCGGCACCGGTCTTCGCGGAGGGCGGTTTCAAGGTGTACGGGCAGGGCGGTGACATGTTCGAGCTGTCGACCGAGAAGGTGGGCCAGACGATCACCCAGCCGTCCGTGTTCGTGATGGGCTTCAACGGCGACACGACCGACGTCGCCACCCTGAAGAAGAACCCCGTCTACAGCGCGCTGCCCGCCTTCAGGACGAACCAGGCCTACGACCTGCCGCACTGGGTGCTGCGCGGCGACTACGACGAGTCGATGGCCCTGCTCGACATCATCGAGAAGCGGTTCTCCTGATGGCCGCCCAGCGTGCGTACACCACGCACCCCCTCGTCCTGCGCCGGGTCACCGTCCGCCGCGTCCACGAGGTGACCCCCAGGATGCGCCGGGTGGTCCTCGGCGGCGAGGACCTCGCCGCGTTCACGCGCGACGGGATCGCTCACCCGGCCTTCGCCGCACCCGGGTTCGACGACCACATCAAGCTGATCCTGGCCGCGGACGGGGACGTCCGGGCGGCGCTCCCCTCCCAGTTGCCGCACGGCATCGAGTGGACACCGGCCGAACACCGGCTGACCCGCGACTACACGCCCCGGCGGGTGGACCATCGGGCGGGAGAGCTCCACCTCGACTTCGTGGTGCACGGCGAAGGGCCCGCGGAGGCCTGGTCCGCGTCGGCGCGGGAGGGCGACGAGCTGTGGTTCGTCGGGCCCAAGTCGTCGCTCCGGCTGCCGGAACGGCTGGACTGGATCCTCCTCATCGGGGACGAGACGGCGCTGCCCGCGATCGGCCGCTTCCTCGACGAGCGTCCGCTCGACGCCCCGGCGCACGTCCTGGTGACCGTCTCGGACGACGCGGCACGCCAGGATCCGGCACTGCGCGACGGCGACACGATCACCTGGGTGGTCGCGGAGCCGGGCGACGCGGCGGCGCTGGACGCAGCCGTCCGCGCACTGCCGTCGCCGCCGGGCGAGGGATTCGCCTGGGCGGCCGCGGAGAGCCGGGCGCTGCTTCCGGTACGCCGGTATCTCCAGCGGGAGCGCAAGCTCCCCAAGGACCGCGTGAACATCACGGGTTACTGGCACCGCGAGGAGGCCGCCGCACCGGAGGCGCAGGGCCCGGCGGACGCCGTCGCACAGGGCACCGCCGAGATCCCGTCGCCGCTGCCGTGGCTGGTGGCACGGGCCGCGTTGCAGCTCGGCGTCGTCGACGCGGTGGCCGACACGCCGGGGCTCTCCGCCGACGCGCTCGCGACGCGCCTGGACGTGTCCGGGCCGGGGATCGGCGTACTGCTTCCGCTGCTCGGCGCGTACGACGTGGTCGTCGGCGGCGACGGGACCGGGCTGCGCCTGGGCCGGGCGGGCGAGGAACTCCTGGAGGACCACGAGCGCGAGGAGTACACCGGCCACGAGGCCGAGCTGCTGCTCGCCCTCGCGCACCTGGCTCCCGCCCTCCGGGACGGCACGTCCCCCTGGCGGCTCGCCTCGGGCGCCACTCTGCACGACACGGTGGCCCACGACGCGGACCGCTACGGCGAACTGGTCGAGGAATGCGAGCAGTTGGTCTTCCTGCTGGCCGGCCTGACGGCCGACTCCCTCTGGGAGGACGTCGGAACGTGCCTCCTGACGGGGCCGGGCAGCGCCTCGGTGGTCGCCGCTCTCGACGATGCCGGGCGGCGTCCCCGGCTGCGGATCGCGGAGGAAGCCACCCCGGCCGACGTGCTGCGCGGCCACGTCACGGCGCCGGACCGCATCGACTGGACGGCCGGCCCCGCCGACGTCGCCGTCGCCGCGAAGGCCCTCGCCCACCGCACCGACGAGGAGGGCATCCACCTCCTCACGCGGCTGGCCGGATGGACCGGGACGGCGGTCCTCGTCGAGGCCTCCCGCCCCGACGGCCTGAGCCCGCACGCGGCCGAGGCGGCCCTGCACGCGTACACCGCGACCGGCAGCCCGCTGCGCGACTCCGCCGCGATCGCCGCTCTCGCGGAGCGATCGGGCTGGAGCGTCGACCGGACGATCGCGCTCGGCTGGGGCACGGAGGCCACGGTCCTGCGCCGGGCCTGACGCCCGCCCCCACAGGGGAGGGGCGGGCGTCAGGCCGCCGGGGTCAGCCCGACCTCGGCGGCCTCTGCGCGTCGAAGGCGAAGAGGGTGTTCGTGGCCGCGGCCACGAACACCGCGCGCCCCGCGACGGTCACGCGAGGGCTGGCGTCCTGCTCGCCCGTCAGGGCGTCGATCCGGGGATCCGTCGCCCACAACGGCTTGCCGTTGTCCGGCGACAGGGCGACCACCCGGCCGGTGGCCGAGCTGAAGTACAGGGCGCCGGCTCCCGCCGCGGGGCCCGACGCACCCTCCACACCCGTCTGACGCGACCACTTCCTGCGCCCCGTCGCGGATTCGAAAGCCGTGAGAAGACCGGCCTGCCCGCTCACGTAGACGGTGCCGTCCGCCATGCCGGGCGTGCCCGCGTACACCTTGTCGAACCGTGCGTACGTGACCTTCCGCGAGACCGGGTCGAAGCGCGCCACTCCGTCGTACCCGACCGGAGCCGTTCCCTCGTGGCGCTTCGAGAGGAGGACGAGCCCGCCGCGGGCCCCGCCCATCGGCACGACGGGGCCGTCGACGGTGACGGGCCCGCCCAGTGTCCCGGAGGGGAGGGCGAGCGTACGCAGGGTGGGACGGCTCACCTGTAGGTCGTCCACCTCCACGTCGGCCGCGCACATCGCGAGGAGCCGCGGTCGGAGCGGGACGGGGGCGCACTGCGTGCCGGCGGGGAACGGCGTCGTCCAGAGGACGTCACCGCTGTGGGCGTCCCGGGCCTCGAAGCGGGAGTTGGAGGCGTCGACCGTCACCACGGCGGAGCCGACCACGACGGCGTCCATGGTCCGGCCCGTGACGGCCGTCGACTGGGCGCCGGACGGTGCGGACCACAGCTCCCGGCCGCTGTCGGCGTCGAGGGCCACCACCTCGCTGCGAGGGCCCTCGGGGTCGTCCTGGGCGGCGAAGCGGTAGCCGAGGACCGTGTCGTCGGTGGCGCCCACCAGGTGCATGCCCTGGGCGGGGACGCCGGGACTCTTCGCGGTCCACACCCGGGAACCGTCGTGAGCCCTGATCCGAGTGGCGACGACGCCACCGCCCCCGCAGAACAGCGCGTCGCCGCGCACGACGCAACGCAGTTCGTCGGGGATGTCCTCGCGACCGCCCAGCACGGTCCCGCGCCACGGCTCGAAGCCGTCCGGAAGCGCGCCCGCCGCTACCGCGGTGTTCTTCCCCGCGCCCGTGCCACCGGGGCTCGTGCCGCCTCCGCTCCCGTCGAAACCGTCCGTCGTCAGCGCGGCGACTCCACCACCGATCGCCGCGACCGCGACCGCCGCCGCGAGCACGGGCCGCCAGCGGCGGCGCGGACGACCGCCGACCGGCGCGCCGGTGCTTGCCGTACCGGTGCCCGTCGGGGTGGTCCGCGCCGAGGTGCCCCCCGTCGCGAGGTGAGCCTGCGTGTCCATGTCGCGGGTGCGGCCCGCGCCAGGGCCGCCGGTCCTGGCCCCGCCGAGTTCGGCGGGCAGGTCCCGCAGCAGCACGAGGAGTTCGTCCGCCGAGGGGCGCCCCTCGGGCTCCTTGTCCAGGCACGGCTCGACGACCGCCCGCAGAGCCTCCGGCACGGCGTCCAGTGACGGTTCCTCGTGCACCACCTGGTAGGCCGTCATATAGGGGCTGTCCGCGTCGAAGGGCCCGTGGCCGGTCGCCGCGTACACCAGGAGTGTCCCCAGGGAGAAGACGTCGGACCGCGGTCCCACACCACGCGGCGCCTGCAACTGCTCGGGCGACATGAAGGGCGGCGTACCGATGACCCGGCCGGTCATCGTCAGCGTCTGCTGGTCCACCGCGCGCGAGATGCCGAAGTCGATGACGCGTGGGCCCTCGGGCGAGAGCACGACGTTCGAGGGCTTCAGGTCGCGGTGGACGACTCCCACCCGGTGGATGTCGCGCAGCGCCTCCGCCAGCCCGATGGCGAGCCGCCTCAGCTCCTCTCCGTCCAGTGGGCCCCCCTCGGCGATGCGCTGCGTGAGTGTGGGTCCCTCGATGTACGTCGTCGCCATCCACGGCTGCTCGGCCTCGGGGGCGGCGTCGACCACGGCGGCGGTGAAAGCACCGCTCACCCGCCGCGCGGCCGCCACCTCCTGCCGAAAACGGATGCGGAACTCGTCGTCCCCCGCGAACTGCTGATGGATCAGCTTGATCGCGACGGGCCGACCCGAGCTCGTACGGGCCAGGAAGACCGTGCCCATGCCACCCGAACCGAGCCGCGCCTCCAGCGGATAACCGCCGATCTCGACCGGATCACCTCCGCGCAGCGACACTCTTCCCGACCTCCCGTCCCCCGTGCGTCTGTGCCACCACGGGCCCGCTCACCTGTGCTGCACCCAAACTAGCCGCAGGGCCGTACGGCGGAGCGAAGCGGGTGCCGAACCGGGAGAGTCCGGCTCCCGTCCCCCGGGCACGGGATCGCCGTCGATCATGTCGAGGTGATGGGTGCGCAGCCCCCGGGGAGCTGGGACCGAGGGCGACGAAGTCGCCGGTCTGCCCGGCGCGGGCCTCGATGCCGGGGCGGATCAGATGGCTGTCGGCGTACGGAAGCGGGAGTTCGGGGACGTACACGATCGTGTCGACACCCGAGCCGCCCAGGACGAGGACGTCGTACGCGCCGCTCTTGGCAGTTCCTTCCGGGAACGGGGGGTGGGAACGGGAACGGGGGGTGGGAACGGGAACGGGAACGCGGGCACCAGGACATTCCGGCCCCACTCGGAATCTTCGGGCAACTCCATTGCGATATCCGATAGTTCGGAGTTCACCTGAGGGCCCTCAATCTGTTCGTATACCCCGACAGGTTATACAGAGGTAGGAAGCGTCCCGCTTGAAGGGGTAAATCGCCGAGACACCCGGACGTCCCAGGTCACAGAGGTGAGTCCCATGGGTTCGCGGGCTGCCTGACGAAGATACTTTTTCGCACGATGCGCCAGCGCGCGTCGCGGTATACAAGTACATTGCCAACATCACTGCGAGGTTGATTTCGACCTGCCAACTGCTGTTCACCGACTGGCATTTGGTGGCCGTTCACCCTGTGGAGAGTTCCTGACGAACACCGGGTCCGGGCAGTCGTCGGTCCGCGATCGAGCCCGGTCGGGCCGACAGCGCTGGACGGTCGCGGTGTTCGCTGTCGTTTCCGACCTGATCCGGCTGTCCGGGGACACCCCCCACGCGGCCGGCCGAGAGCATGAGGAACGTTCTGTGAAGGTTCGTACGAGGCGGCCGAGCACCCTGATCTCCGGGGCACTGGCGGCGCTGTTATTGACGGCTTGCGGCGCCCAGGACTCCGAAAGCACGATGGCCGTCGGGATGTCCGACGACATCCTCGCCACTGATCCGGCCTCGGGATACGACCCGGGGTCCTGGCTGCTGTTCAACAACGTCTTCCAGTCCCTGCTGAGCTTCCCGCCCGGAGCGTCCACTCCCGTGCCGGAGGCCGCCGAGAAGTGCGGGTTCTCCGACGGCAGCAAAACGTACACCTGCACCCTGCGTGACGGGCTGAAGTTCAGCAACGGCAACAGCCTCACCTCGGCGGACGTCGAGTATTCCTTCAACCGGACGATCAGGATCAACGACCCGGCGGGCCCCGCGCCGCTGCTCTCCACGATCGCGTCGATCAGCACCCCGGACGACAGGACCGTCGTCTTCCGCCTCAAGGTGCCCGACGCGACGTTCCCCAGCAAGATCGCCTCGGGGGGCGGTTCCATAGTGGACCGTCAGGTCTACCCCGAGGACGGCCTGCTGGAGGGTGGCAAAGCGGTCGGTTCGGGTCCCTACGAGCTGAACTCCATCGACAAGAGGAAAGCAGTCTTCTCGGTCTACACGGGCTATCAGGGCACCGCCGAGGTGAAGAACTCGGGCGTGACCCTGGAATTCTTCCGAGGCGACCAGCAGGCCCTCCAGTCGGCTCTGGAGAAGGGCGACGTCGACATCGCCTACCGAGGTCTCAGCGCCAAGGCGATAGCCGACCTGGACACCTCGTCCACCGCGGAGAAGGACGGCATCGAGGTGGTCCAGGGCAACAGCGCCGAAGTCCAGCACATGGTCTTCAACGTTGACGACCCCATCGTCGGCAAGCTCGCCGTCCGGAAGGCCATCGCCTACCTCGTCGACCGCCACTCCCTGGTCAGCGAGGTCTACCAGTCCACGGCGGCACCGCTCTACTCGATCATCCCGGGTGGCATCACCGGCCACGGCACCTCCTTCTTCGACACCTACGGGGACAGCCCGAAGCCGGAACAGGCCAAGGCGGAGCTGCGGAAAGCCGGCATAGCGGACAAGGTGAGACTCACCCTCTGGTCCACCCCGAGCCGGTACGGGCCGGCTACCGACGACGCATTGGACACCATCGCCGACCAGCTGAACCGGAGCGGGCTCTTCGACGCCCGCATGAAATCCGTCCCCTTCGGCGAGTACGAGAAGGGCATCGCCGAAGGGAAGTACGGCGTCTACGTCAAGGGCTGGGTGCCGGACTACCCCGATCCGGACAACTTCACCCAGCCGTTCTTCGGCGCGGGCAACGTCCTGTCGAACAACTACGACAACGAGGAGATCGTCGACCGGATCATCCCTGGGACCTCGTCCATGACGGATCGCGCGAAGACGCGGCAGGCGTACATGAAACTGCAGGACATCGTGGCGCGACAGCTGCCGATTCTGCCGCTCTGGCAGGGCAAGCAGTACGCGGTCGCCCACGAGAACGTCCGAGGCCTGCAGAACTGCCTGGACACCTCGACCGTCTTCCGGTTCTGGGAACTCAGCACCGCCTACTGAGGCGTGTCACGGAAGTGGATCAGCTCTGCGGTGACCGACGCGTGGGCGCGAGGACGCAGCGAACGTCGAAGGGGCCGGGCCGGAGGCGTGGCGCGGGACCGGTGACGTGACCCGGCCCCGCCTCACCCGGGGCGGTCGGCGCCCGGCGCATAGTGCTGGGGAAGTCCGCGCCGCTCCTCGGGCGGCAGGTTCCGGGCCGGTGTCTCCACCGGGCCCGAAGCCGAGCGGCCCCGCTCGCGGTCCCAGCCGGCCCGGGCGCGCGGGTGGAAACGGCGGCGCTCGGGAACGCGTCGCCAGGCGTGGTGCACCAGTCGGCCCAGAAGTCCGAGCAGCCGTTCGTCGTGGGGCGTCCAGCGCAGCCCGAGGCGTTCACGCACGGCGCGCGGATACATGCCGACCGTGATCCACCGGATCAGCCGGACGATCGGGACCCGGGCGAGGGCCCACAGCGGCGACGGCAGCAGCCGCAGGAGGGGCGGCTTGGCGATGCGGCGCATGTTCAGCACGTCCCGTGTCGGCCGGTTGTCCTCCAGGACGTCGGCGCACATGTGGTCCCAGTACCGCTGGAAGTCCTCCCAGGTGGGGGGTACGGGCTTCATCGTGAGGCCGTACAGCGCGTACCAGCGGACGTGCTCGTCGAAGAGCGTGTGCCGCTGCGCTTCGGTGAGGCCGCCGCCGAAACGCTCGGCCACCTGCACGGTCAGCATGAAGAACGTGGCGTGCGCCCAGTAGAACGTGCCCGGGTTGAGCGCGTGATACGGGCGGCCGCGCTCGTCCACCCCGCTGATCGAGGCATGGTAGCCGCGCACCTCGCGGGCCGTCCGGACGGCGAGCGGGCCGTCGTAGACCACTCCCCCTATCGGGTACAGCGAGCGGAAGAGACGCTCCCAGCGCTCCTCGAAGAAGCGCGAGCGCTCGGCGACGCCCGCGCCGAGCTCGGGGTGCATGTTCTGCATCGATCCGGCCCAGGGAGCCAGGAGGAGCCCTCTCCAGTCGCCGAACCAGCGCCAGGTGAGGGAGTCGGGCCCGAGGGGCTCGGCAGGTCTCGGGTCTGCCTGGCCCGCCTGGCCCGCCTGGCCCGCCTGGCCCGCCTGGCCTGTCGGGTCTGGCGGGTCTGGCGGGTCTGGCGGAGCGGTCCGGTCTGTCTGATCTATCGGGTATGCCTGGTCTGCCGGAGCGGCCGGACCGATCGGGTCAGGCCCGTGGACTGACGGTGTCACGTATACCTCCGCTGGGGGTTCCGGTGCGGGGCCGCGCTGTTCGTGGCGCTGTCCATGACGCTCTTCGTGGCGCCGCATGTGGCGCCACATGTGGCGCTGTTCGTGACGGTGCGCTGAATGGTTCGTCCCGGCAGTTGCCCCGAGGGCAATCTGAGGACACCTGTCCTCAGGTTAGAATGTGCGGACACCTGTCGTCAATTGGTCAACGGATAGCGGGGGCAACGGAGTTGACGGAACGGAGCTGGGGCGGGACCAAGCTCGCCGATCGTCGCGCCGCCCGTCGGCAGGCCCTCCTGGACGTCGCCGAGCGCCTGGCCGGCGAGGAAGGATGCGCGGCCGTCACGGTCCGGTCCGTCTGCAGACAGGCGCGTCTGACGGACCGCTATTTCTACGAGAGCTTCACCGGCCGCGACGACCTGCTCCTCGCCGCCTTCGAGCGGGTCGCCGATGAGGCCAGGAGTGCCTTGGAGGACGCCGTGGCGCTCGGTGCCCCGCAGCTCGAAGTCCGGGCCCGGGCCGCCGTGTCCGCCTTCGTCGCCCTGGTCCTGGACGCGCCGCACAAGGGCCGCCTGCTACTCCTGGAGCCCTTCGCCGACCCGGTGCTCGGGGCCCACAGCCACCGGCTCATGCCGGTGTTCACCGATCTCGTCGGCGGCCAGCTCTCCGGCACCGGGGACGACATCGACCGCCGCATGGCCGCGCACGCCCTGGTCGGCGGCCTGGCGAACCTCTTCGCGGGGTGGCTGCACGGCACGCTCGACGTGCCGCGCGAGCGACTGGAGTCGCACTGCGTGGAGCTGGTGCTCGCGGCGACGTCGCGCCGGTAGCCCGCTCCTCACGGCCGGCGGTGCGTTCGCGCCGCCGGCACACGAACCGCACACGGCGAAGATTTATCAACGACCTTCTCAAAAGGGTTCCCGCTCACTACGGTGAGAGACCCATGAGTCCCCCCATCGCCCCCGTGGGCTGGAGTCGCTGGCTGGTGCCGCCCGCCGCCCTCTCGATCCACCTCTCCATCGGCCAGGCCTACGCCTGGTCCGTGTTCAAGCCTCCGCTGGAGGACGCGCTCGGCCTGAGCGGCACGCAGAGCGCACTGCCCTTCCAGCTCGGTATCGTCATGCTCGGGCTCGCCGCCGCCTTCGGCGGCACGCTCGTCGAGCGCCGCGGACCCCGGTGGGCCATGACCGTCGCCCTCGTCTGCTTCTCCTCCGGCTTCCTGCTCTCCGCGCTCGGCGCCGCGACCGGGCAGTTCTGGCTGATCGTTCTCGGCTACGGCTTCGTCGGAGGCATCGGCCTCGGCATCGGCTACATCTCGCCCGTGTCGACGCTCATCAAGTGGTTCCCCGACCGTCCCGGCATGGCCACCGGCATCGCCATCATGGGGTTCGGCGGCGGCGCGCTGATCGCCTCGCCCTGGTCGGCGCAGATGCTGGAGTCCTTCGGCGGCGACAACTCCGGCATCGCACTCGCCTTCCTCGTCCACGGACTGGCCTACGCCGTCTTCATGCTGCTCGGCGTGGCGTTGGTACGGGTGCCGCGCCCGCGCGTCGAGGAGGGGACGGGCGGCCGGCCCGCGACGCCGGACGGACCGCAGGTGTCGGCGCGTCAGGCTCTGCGCACCCCGCAGTTCTGGCTGCTGTGGGTCGTGCTCTGCATGAACGTCACCGCCGGCATCGGCATCCTGGAGAAGGCCGCGCCCATGATCACGGACTTCTTCTCGGACACCTCCGCCCCCGTGTCGGTGACCGCCGCCGCCGGGTTCGTCGCCCTGCTGTCCGCGGCGAACATGGCCGGCCGCATCGGCTGGTCCTCCGCCTCCGACCTGATCGGGCGCAAGAACATCTACCGCGTCTACCTCGGCGCGGGCACGCTCATGTACGCGCTCATCGCGCTGGTGGGAAGCTCCTCCAAGCCCCTGTTCGTCCTGTGCGCGCTGGTCATCCTCTCTTTCTACGGTGGCGGCTTCGCGACGATTCCCGCCTACCTCAAGGATCTGTTCGGGACCTATCAGGTCGGCGCCATCCACGGACGTCTGCTCACCGCCTGGTCCACCGCCGGTGTCCTCGGGCCACTGATCGTGAACTGGATCGCCGACCGCCAGGAGGAGGCGGGGAAGCACGGCGCGGATCTGTACGGGACGTCCCTCTTCATCATGATGGCCCTGCTCGCGGTCGGCTTCGTGGCCAATGAACTGGTCCGCCCGGTACACCCGTCCCACCACCTCGACGCCGCGCCCGCGGAGAAGGGAGCGCCCCGTGCACGACGACAGCGGGCAGAGTCCGTCTGAGGTGGGGAACCGGCGGCCACTGATCGCCCTCACCTGGCTCTGGGTGGGCGCTCCGCTCGCCTACGGGCTGTACGAACTGGTCCGCAAGGCCACTCAGTTGTTCACCGGCTGACGAGGGTCCTCGGAGCGCCCCGGGTCACCCCACGAGGTCCGGGGCGCGCAGCATCTCGGCCGGGATGCCCCAGGCGTCGACGAGGTCCGCCGCCAGGGGCCGGACCTTGCGGCAGAGATCGTTCACCTCACGGGTGATCGCCTTGGACCGCTGGACGGTCAGCCGGCCGTGCTCCATGAACCACGCCCGGTCCGCCTCGATCGTCGAGAGGGCGAACAGGTCGCACAGCAGGCCCAGTGCGACCTTGTTGCCGCTCTCGGGCAGCGCGCGCACCTTGTCGACGAACGCCTCCAGCACCAGCCGCTCCACGTGTGCGCGGGCGACGGCGATGACGTGGTCCTGCACCTGCGAGAAGACGGTGCCGGGGTCGCGCTTCTGGTCGATTCCGCGCTTGAGCCTGCGGGCCGCCCCGGCGAGCATGTGCTCCTCGCGGTAGCGGACCATGGCGAGCTGGTACTCCGAGTCGAGCAACCCGGCCTCCTGGTCCCACTCGTCTCCCCCGGGCAGCAGGTCGCGGACCCGCTCCAGCAGTTTGTGGGCCGATGTCTTCTCGATGACCGTCTCGACGGCGAGGTTGGTGACGTAGCGGACCATGCCGAGCTGGTCCAGGTCCTCGAACTCGCTCGCGTAGTCGGTGAGCAGGCCCTTGGCGACGAGTTGCAGCAGGACGTGGTTGTCGCCCTCGAAGGTGGTGAAGATGTCGCTGTCGCTCTTCAGGGCGGCGAACCGGTTGACGCTGAGATAGCCGGCGCCACCGCAGGCCTCGCGGCACTCCTGGATCACCCGTGTGGCGTGCCAGGTGCCGAGTGCCTTGGTCCCGGCGGCCCGTGCCTCCAGCCGCCGCCGTGCCCCCGGATCGTCCTCGACGCCGGAGAAGACCTCGTGCAGCTGGGTACGTACGACGTCCTGCGCGAAGTGCAGCGCGTACGTGCGCGCGATGAGCGGCAGCAGGCGGCGCTGATGCAGTCCGTAGTCGAGGAGCAGTTGCTCCTCGCCCCGGGATCCGTTGGGGCCCGCCGGGAACTGCCTGCGCCGCAGGGCGTACTTCGTGGCGACCGCGAGGGCGACCTTGGCGGTGGAGACTCCTGCGCCGCCGACGCTGACCCGGCCCTGCACCAGGGTTCCGAGCATGGTGAAGAAGCGGCGGTCGGGGTTGTCGATCGTGCTCCGGTAGACGCCTTTGGGGGTGACGTCGGCGAAGCGGTTCAGCAGCGCTTCGCGAGGCACCCGCACACCGTCGAACCGGATGCGTCCGTTGTCCACGCCGTTGAGGCCCATCTTGCGGCCGTCGTCCTCGATCCGGACGCCGGGCGCCACCTCGCCGCCGGTCCGGATCGGCACGACGAACGCGTGCACCCCCTCGGAGGTCCCGCCCACCTCCAGCTGGGCGAAGACGACCGCCAGTTCCCCATGGCGGGCCGCGTTGCCGATGTAGTCCTTGCGGGCCTGGTCGCCCTCGGTGGTGATGACGAATTCCTGGGCGTCGACGTCGTAGCGCGCGACGGTGGCGAGCGCCTGCACGTTGGAGCCGTGCCCGGTCTCGGTCATCGCGAAGCAGCCCATCACCTTCCCGGTGATCAGGTCGGGCAAGTAGGCGTCGTGGTGTCGTCCGGTGCCCAGGTGCAGGATCGCTCCCCCGAAGAGCCCGAACTGCACGCCGACCTTCACCAGGACCGACAGGTCGCCGAAGGCGAGCGTCTCGAACGCGGCGACCGAGGCCCCGATGTCGCCGCCTCCGCCGTACCGAGCCGGGAAACCCATGCCGGTCTGGCCCGTGGCCGCCATCTCGACCACACGTTCGCGCACCCGCTCGCGGAAGGTGTCGAGGTCGAGCTCGTCGGCCTCGTCGAGAACCGGGGCGTGCGTCACCAGGTTGGCCCGGACCAGGTCGCGGACCTCGGCGTACTCACCGTCGAGCACCTCGGTCAGCGCCCGGACGTCGAGCTCCGGCCGCACGTATCCGCCCGAAGCGGTGGATGTTTTGTCAGTGGTCATACCGCTTCGCTACCCGGCCCGGGGAGGATCAATAGTGGTTGACGCGTTCCCCTTCGACGCGGACTCCTCCCGACTCCGGTGACAGAGGCGTGGATCTCCGGTTCCGCGGGGCGCCAGCCCGCCCGGCTACCGGTTCGCTCGCTCCCGGCGGACCCGGCGGACCCGGTCAAGGGGGGAGCACCAGGCGAACGGCGCGTCACAGGGGGCGTGAGCGCATCGGAGCAATGCACCGTTCGCCATCCCTCGCGCCCTGCCGAGGCCCGTGCGGCGCCGCGAGGATGAGCCGACCGCACCAGATCCCGGCTGCTCCGCGCACCTGCCGTCCGGCGGGTGAACACGCGGTGGAAGGAATGCACGTTGCTGCTTCTCATCTCCCCGGACGGTGTCGAGGAAGCTCTCGCGTGCGCGAAGGCGGCGGAGCATCTCGACATCGTCGATGTCAAGAAGCCCGACGAGGGGTCGCTCGGCGCGAACTTCCCGTGGGTCATCAGAGAGATCCGCGAAGCGGTCCCGGCGGACAAGCCGGTGTCCGCGACGGTCGGAGACGTACCGTACAAGCCCGGCACGGTGGCCCAGGCGGCGCTCGGCGCGGCTGTCTCCGGAGCCACCTACATCAAGGTCGGGCTCTATGGATGCACGACGCCCGACCAGGCCATCGACGTCATGCGGGGGGTCGTCCGGGCCGTGAAGGACTTCCGGCCCGACGCGTTCGTCGTCGCGTCGGGCTATGCGGACGCCCACCGGATCGGCTGCGTCAACCCGCTCGCGCTGCCCGACATCGCCCGCCGCTCCGGATCCGACGCGGCCATGCTCGATACCGCGATCAAGGACGGGACCCGGCTGTTCGACCATGTGTCGCCCGAATCCTGCGGGGAGTTCGTGCGGCTGGCCCATGAGGCCGGTCTGCTCGCCGCGCTCGCGGGCAGCGTCAAGGCGGCGGACCTCGCCACGCTGACCCGTATCGGGACGGACATCGTGGGCGTGCGCGGGGCGGTCTGCGAGGGCGGGAACCGCGACAGCGGGAGGATCCAGCCGCGGCTGGTGGCCGCCTTCCGGGCGGAGATGGACCGACACGCCCGGGAGCTCCCGGCCACCCCGGCCGCGAGTTGACCGCCGGCGTGGAGCCGCAGCCGCGCCGCCCCGGTCCCGCACCCCGCGGTGAGCGTTTCACCGTCCTCGATCCGGCGACGGGCGAGCCCTTCGACGAGGTTCCCGACCAGCAGGCGAGGGAGCTGGACGCGGTGGTCGGCCGCGCCCACGAGGCCTGGCCCGGATGGCGGGCCGACCCTGCCGCCCGCACCAGCGCCCTGCTCGCGTCGGCCGACGCCGTGGAGGCGGCCGGAGCGGACCTCGCTCCTTTGCTCACCCGTGAGCAGGGGAAACCGCTGGCCGAGTCGTACGCGGAGGTCGCCCGCACGGCGGCCCGTCTGCGCTGGTTCGCCGAATGCGTCCCCGAACCCCGTACGATCACCGACGGCCGGGCGGTGCACAGCGAGGTCCGCTGGCGGTCGCTCGGGCCCGTCGCCGCCATCGTCCCGTGGAACTTCCCGCTCCAGCTCGCCTCGGCGAAGTTCGCGCCCGCGCTCGCGGCGGGCAACACGGTGGTGCTCAAGCCCTCCCCCTTCACGCCGCTGGCCACCCGGCTGCTGGCGTCCGTCCTGTCCGCCGCCCTCCCCGAGGGCGTGCTGACGGTCGTCACCGGGCGCGAACCGCTCGGCGCCTGCCTCGCGTCGCATCCGGGAATCCGCCATGTCACCTTCACCGGCTCGGTCACCGCCGGGCGGGCCGTCACGGCGGGTGCGGCCTCCGGCCTCGCCCGGGTCACCCTGGAGCTGGGCGGCAACGACGCCGCCGTCCTGCTGGACGACGTGGACGTGGAGCGGATCGCGGACCGGCTGTTCTGGGCGGCGTTCCGTAACTGCGGGCAGGTCTGCATGGCGGTCAAGCGCGTCTACGCCCCGGCCAGGCTCCACGCCCGGGTGGTGGAGGCCCTCGCGGAACGGGCGAAGAGCGTGGTCGTCGGAGCCGGTCTCGACCCGGCCACGGAGCTGGGGCCCCTCAACAACGCAGCCCAACTGGCCCGGGTCGAGCGGTACACGGCCGGTGCCCTGGCGGACGGGGCCCGGGCCGTGGCCGGTGGCCACCGCCTGGACCGGCCGGGCTACTTCTACGCCCCGACGGTCCTGGCCGATGTGCGGGCCGACGACCCGGTGGTGACGGAGGAGCAGTTCGGCCCGGTCCTGCCCGTCCTGCCGTACGGAAGCCTCGACGAGGCCGTGGAGGCGGCCAACGCCACCCGCTTCGGTCTCGGCGGATCGGTGTGGGGGACCGACCTGGACCGGGCCGAGGCGGTCGCCGGGCGGCTGGAGTGCGGGACGGCGTGGATCAACCACCACGCCGAACTGTCCCTCGCCCAGCCCTTCGCCGGTATCAAGGAAAGCGGCGTCGGCGTCGCGGGCGGGCCGTGGGGGCTGTACGGGAATCTGCGGCCGTTCGTCGTCCACCGTCCCCGGGAGGCCTGACGATGAGGTTCGTCGCGGCGGTACTGCGCGGTTACGAGGACCCGTTCGCCGTCGAGGAGGTGATTCTGGGCGCGGGGCCGGCCGACGGCGAGATCCTCGTGCGGATCGCGGGCTGCGGGCTGTGCCGGACCGACCTCGCCGTCCGCCGCTCGGCGGGCCGCTCACCGCTGCCGGCGGTGCTCGGCCACGAGGGGGCCGGGGTGGTGGTGGAGACGGGCGGCCCGAACACCGGCCTGCGGCCCGGCGACCACGTCGTGCTGAGCTTCGACTCCTGCGGGCGTTGCCGGAGTTGTCTGGGCGGGGCCCCCGCCTACTGCGACCGGTTCGCCGCGCTCAACCTCTTCGGGGGACGCGCCGAGAACGCGGCCCGGTTCACCGACACGGCCGGGGAGCCGCTGGCGCCCCGGTGGTTCGGCCAGTCCTCGTTCGCCGCGTACGCGATGGTCCCGGCCCGCAACGCCGTGCCTGTCGACACCTCTCTCCCCCTCGAACTGCTCGGCCCCCTCGGCTGCGGCTTCCTCACCGGTGCCGGGGCGGTCCTCAACTCCTTCGGCGCCGGCCCCGGAGACACCGTCGCGGTCTTCGGCGCCGGAGCGGTGGGCCTGGCCGCGGTCATGGCGGCCGGCGCCTCCGGGGCCCTCGCCGTGGCGGTCGACAGGCACCCCGAACGGCTGGCCCAGGCCGAGCGGTTCCACGCGGTCCCGCTGGACGCCGCCTCGTCCGACCTTCCCGGCCGCATCCGGCGGCTGACCGGCGGCGGCGCGCAGTACGCCCTGGACACCACGGGTTCCGCCCGGTTGATCAACGACGCGCTCCGGGCGCTGCGCCCGACCGGCCATCTGGGCCTGGTGGCACGGCGGCACACCGTGCTGCCGCTCGAACCGGGGGCCCTGGACCGGGGCCGGAAGATCTCCCACATCTGCGAGGGGGACGCGGTGCCGGCGCTGCTGATCCCCCGGCTGGCCGGGCTGTGGCAGGCCGGGCGGTTCCCTTTCGACCAGCTGATCCGTACGTATCCGCTCGCCGACATCAACGAAGCGGAGCGCGACTGCGACGCGGGCCGTGTGGTGAAGCCGGTCCTCATTCCGTAGGTCAGCACCGCGCTGTTCAGCGGACTCTTCCTTCGCACGGCTCGCCGCTCGTCGTCTCCAGCCGACTCCGTCAGCATCACCCGTCTCCAACGACATCAGTCCCCTCCATCACCACCAAGGGAGTTCACATGGTCGACACGGCGCACCGGAACGACGGTGTGAAGGGTGTGGCAGGAGGGATCGGCGCGACCGCTCTTCTGGTCGCCGCGGCACGGGCCATCGAGACGCATCGGCCCGACAGCCTGGCGCAGGACGTCTTCGCGGAGCACTTCGTGCTCGGCGCTCCGGCGTCCAAGGGCTGGCCGGTCCACCCGCGGGAGGTCCCGGACGGGGACGAGAACCCGTTGTGGGGTCGGTTCGCCCGGTACTTCGGACTGCGGACACGAGTCCTCGACGACTTCCTCCTCCGGTCGGTGCACGCGGGGAACGCCCGCCAGGTCGTCCTTCTCGGGGCGGGGCTGGACTCGCGTGCGTACCGGCTGGAATGGCCGTCCGGCTGCGTGGTCTTCGAGATCGACCGGGCGGAGGTCCTGGCGTTCAAGCACCAGGTGCTCGACGGTCTCTCGGCCACCCCGAAGGCGGCACGCGTAGCGGTCCCGATGGATCTGCGCGCCGACTGGGCCGGCGCCCTGCCCGGCGCCGGCTTCGACCCCGCCGCGCCGAGCGTCTGGCTGGTCGAGGGCCTGCTGTTCTATCTGCCGCCCGCCGCCGAGACCTACCTCATCGACACGGTGGACCGGCTGAGTGCGGAGGGAAGCGCGCTGGCCTTCGAGGTCAAGCTCGACAAGGATCTGCTGGAGTACCGCCACAGTCCGCTCTACACGGCCACGTCACAGCAGATCGGCATCGACCTGCTGGACCTGTTCGACCGGAACCCGCGGCCCGACTCCGCGGGGGAACTGACGGACAGGGGCTGGTCCACCTCGGTCCGTACCCCCTTCGACTTCACCCGCCTGCACGGACGCGGCCCACTGCCCGAGCGGAACGACGCGCTGGCCGGCAACCGGTGGGTCTTCGCGGGCAAACCCCGGCGGTAGACACCGGCCGTGTACGCCGCCGCCCACGACGGTGCGGTCGACCGCGGCGCTCGTTCCGGGCGCGCTGACAGACAGCGGCTGTGCCCGGGGCGTTCCGGAGTGCCGCGTCACAGTGCTGCTCCGCGTACGTCTCAGCGATGCCGCGCGGGTCTCCGCTCCGGAGCGTCGCGGTCGTCTTCCCGTTGCCGCTGGTGTCCGCCCATGACTCCGTGGCCACGGAACCGGAACAGCTGCGGTTGCCCATCACCTCGCCCTCATCGCTTACAGGTCGCACGCTGAGCGCGATGGCCGGCAGTCGGCAGCTACTCGGCGGTCTGGAAAGCTCAGGGGCCCCGTGACGGGCAAAGGGGCCGAGGACCGAGCGAGAGGAAGAACGATGAGTTTGCCTGCCGAGGGTTTCCCTGCCGAGGGTTTCCCTGCCGAGCGGGAGCGGCTTCTGCGTGCGCCGAGACGAGATCTCGAGCGGGCTCGGCGGGGCCCGGAGACCTGGCCCGATCTGGCCTTCTCCGAGGACCGCACCGCCGAAGGGCGGGCGATCGACCGCGGCAAGGCCGCCCGTCGGAGCGTTCTGTGGGCGCTCCAGTACGACCGTCGCCCTCAGGACCTGCGGCTCGTGCGGTTTCTCCTCCAGCAGGAGAGCACGTACTACCGGGAGATCGTGCCCTGGGGACTGGGTTCGGACCTGACGCTGGCAGGCTTCCTGGTCGCGGAGCACCGGCAGGCGGAGGACCTGTGGCTGCACTGGTCCGCCAAGAACATCAGCTTCGACACCGCTCTCGGCTATCACCTCTACCATCTTCTGACCGGGGGCGTCGCCGCTGCGGTGGACACCGTGCGCGCGAGCGACCACCCCGATCGTGGCCGCATCCTGGACGACATCACCTCGGATCGCCACACCGACACGGCCGTCGAGCAGTGGCTCGACGAACAACGTGCGCGGTTCCCCTCCGACCCGGCCGGGGAGAGCCTCGAATCATGGGCCCACCACGCCGCGGGCCTGGGCGAGCGGGAAGCGTCCCGCCGGTTCATGACCGCGTGGGCGGCGGGCGAGCCACGCACCGAGGACACGCTCAACACGCTCCAGCATCACCTGGACCGACTCGGCTTTCTCACCGAAGCCGTGGCGGTGCAGCGAGAGGTCATCGCGGTCAGCGACGCTCCACCGGCGGCAGCGGCGTTCAACCTGCTCACCCTCGGCCGACTGCAACGACGGTCCGGCGACACGACGGGTGCGTGGCGAACACTCGAAGAGACGCGGGACGTCATGCCCGCCGACAAGCGGGGGTTGCGGGCGGGGCTGTGGCGGCACTTCGCCAAGGAATGCCTCCTCGTCGTCGCGGACACACCGGACGACGCCGCGGCTCGTCGTCGGCTCGCCGTGAGCGACGAGCATCTGCGGGGGATCGCCCGGCTCTGGATGGACGGAGTCCTCGACGCCGCACTCGCGGCGGCCGAACAGGTCGGGGATCCACGGGCACTCGACCGCTACCGCACGTTGGAACGGGCCGCGGCGCTCGAATGCGAACAGGACATCGGTTGAGCGGCCGGAGCACCGCGTCAGGGCCGCGGGACGGGGCCGCGTCGGTTCGGCTCGTCGTACACCACCGACCATGGGCGGGGAGGTCCGTCCGACGGGCGTGGGCCGGTGTCGTGGTGCGGCGTCGTGGTGCGGTCGCGTGCCAGCACACCGGCCGCGAGCTCCGCGAAGTGCGGTGCGGCCGGGTGCGCGGAGCGACCGGAGGGCCAGGCGCCGGTCGTCCGCCTGGTGAGCGGGCGGCCCGCCAGGGGGCGCCAGAGCACGCGCGGCTCCTTGCGGGCCACCGGGCCCTGGTCGAAGGCGACGCCGTGGCCCGCGTGGACGAGGGCCAGCAGGAACTCGGGGTTGGACGCGTGCCGGACCCGGCCGGGCACGAAGCCCTCGGCACGACAGGAGTCGAGGATCCGGTCGTACCAGCCGGGGGCCTGGGCACGGGGGAAGAGCACGAGATCGTGGCCGGACAGTTCGGCGAGCGCCACTTCGGGGATCCGGGCCAGCGGTGACGTGCGGGGAAGTACGACACCGAGCTCCGCGCGCACCTCCGGCCCGAGGCGGAGCTCGGTGGCGTCCACGGGCTGGTGGACGAGGCCGACGTCGAGCCCGCCGGAAGCGAGCAGCCGCAGCTGTTCCTCGGTGGTGATCTCCTGCAGATCGACGGACAGGCCCGGGGAGTGCCCCGCACAGGCCGAGAGCAGCGCGGACAGCGTGGAGACCGTGGTGTCGGGAGGAACGCCCGCGCGCAGCGTGCCCAGGCCGCCGTCGCCGGCGCGGCGGGCCAGTGTCCGCAACCGCTCCTCGCGGGACAGGAGCTCACGGGCCTCGTCCAGCAGCACCATGCCGGCGGCGGTGAGCCGGACCTGGCGGTGCGACCGGTCGAACAGTGCGGCTCCGAGGTCCTTCTCCAGCCTGCGCACCGCCTGGCTGAGGGGCGGCTGGGCCATGCCGAGCCGGTCGGCGGCCCGGCTGAAGTGCAGCTCGTCGGCGACGGCGACGAAGATACGCAGGTGGCGCAAGAGATCCACAGTCAGAGACCTTATGCGAGGGGCGAACCGATGGTCGAGAAACGAATCCGCGAGGTGTTCGCGGGGGCGGGCGCCGAGGGGTTGTTGCACGCGGTCCCCGTCGAGGGGGAACCTGGCGCCGGGGAGGTGGCAGTCGGGGAGGTGGCCGTCGGCGCCGACGAACCCGTCGTGATCGCCTCGGTCTTCAAGGTGCTGCTGGTCCTGGAGTTCGCCCGCCAGGTGGCCGCCGGCCAGCTCGACCCGCGGGAACGGGTGCGGGTGACGGCAGCCGACCGCCTCGGCGGCTGGGGCACGGCGGGCTGCGCGGACGACGTCGAGCTGTCGCTGCGCGATCTGGCGTTCTTCGCCCTCTCGGTGAGCGACAACTCGGCGGCGGACCTGCTGCTGGCACGCGTCGGCCTGGACACGGTGCGGCTTCTCGCCGAGGAACTCGGGCTCGACAGGACACGCGTCGTGGGTGGCCCCCGTGACGTGCTGGAGTCGATGCTCGCCGAGGTCGGCGCGCGCGACGAGGCGGAGTTCGCCCTCCGGTACCCCGCGCTGCCGGACGAACGCAAGAGGCGCCTGGGCGTGCTGGATCCGCTGCGGACCAACGCGAGCACACCCCGGGACATCACCAGGCTGCTGCGTCTCGTCTGGCGTGACGGGGCCGGCCCGCCGGAAGCCTGCGCCCGGGTACGTGAACTGATGAGCCGTCAAGCCTTCAGGCACCGGCTGGTCTCGGGCTTTCCCGACGAGGTGACGATCGCGGCCAAGACCGGAACCCTGCCCGGCCTGCATATGGAGGCCGGGGTCGTCCGCTATCCCGACGGCCGTCACTACGCGGTCGCCGTTTTCGCCCGTACGCGTGAGCTGGCCGCCTCGCGTACGGCGGTGGACGCCGCGATCGGCGCCACAGCCCGGATCGGCGTCGACTTCCTGCGCGGCAAGGGCTTCTGACCTGTGCGCATATGTGTTCGCGTATGAGTGCACCCGGATTTTGATCTTGGACGAGAGGGGTCGTGCCCTGATCTCCTGACGCCATGAACGAGGACACAGACGTACAGCGTCCGAAGCGGCGCATCCAGGCATTCGGGCGGCGCGCGGTGCTGCGCGGCGCCGCCATCGGCGCGGCGGCCCCTCTGCTCTCCGCCACGACCACCACCAGCGCCGCCGCCGCGAATCACGGGGCACCAACGGCCGGTTCGGCGTCCTTCCGCTGGCTGGGCACCTCCGGCTGGCGCATCGACATCGGCGGCCGGACGGTGCTCTTCGACCCCTACATCACCCGGTTCAAGACCGGCCTGTTCGACGGAGGGCTCAAGCCGGACACGAAGTTGAGGTCCGACCACGGTCTGGTGCGGGAGCACGTCGGCAGCCCCGAGATCGTCCTGGTCAGCCACTCGCACTGGGATCACGTCGCCGACGTGCCGCACATCGCCAAGTCCACCGGCGCGCGGATCGTCGGCACCGAGACCACGTTCCATCTACTGGTCGCGTTCGGAGTCGACCCCGACCAGATCTCGGTGGTGAAGGGCGGCGAGGTCCTGGACTTCGACGGAATCACCGTCCAGATCGTGTCGAGCCTGCACAGCCGCAACAAGCGGCACACGTACTTCGCCCCGGGCACGCTGAACGCTCCCCCGGCGGCGGCGCCGAGGACCATCTCCGATCTGCCGGAGGGCGACACCCTGGCCTTCCAGGTGACGGTGGGGAGCGGCGGCCCGTCGGCGTTCCTGATGGGCGCCAGCGACTTCTCCGAGCAAGCCGTCCGGGGCCTGAGCCCCGACCTCGCGATGGTCGCCGTGCCGTCCAGCGCCGCCACGTTCCGCTATACGTCGCGGCTGCTGCACGCCCTGGACAGTCCGGGCGTCGTCGTTCCCGTCCACTGGGACAACTTCGAGGAGCCGCTGAGCGAACCTCCGCGCCGCGACCCGGTGATGGACCTGAGCGGGTTCGCCGCCCAGGTCCACCGGGAGTCCCCGACGAGCCGGATCGTCGTCCCGGACTACCGCACGACGTACGGCGCGGACATGCGCGCCGGTACGCCTACCGCATAGGCACCGGTCCGTCTTCGGCGCAGGGGCGCGGTACGTCCACGGGGCTGAGGGGCGGACGGATCAGCGGAGCCCCGCGAAGAGGTCCTTCTCGGGTACCGCCGCGCCGGTGGGGTCCTGGACGCGCAGGAAGGTCTCCATGCCCATCAGCTCGCCGAACCTCTCCTTGCCCATCTTGAGGAAGAAGATGTTCTCGCCCTGGCTGGCGTGCGCGGCCAGGGCGTCGAACTTCTGGCCGCTGAAGGCGGTGGTGTCCACCCAGGTGGTGATCTCGTCGTCGGGGAGGCCGATCTCGGCCATCGCGGCGGTCTCGGCGGGATCCGGCTCCGGCATGTCCTCGTGGAACTCGCGCATGGCCTCCCCGAACCGCCGCATCGTCGAGTGGGGCATCGTCGTCCAGTACACCTTCGGCGTCAGCTCGGTCATCTCCAGCGCCGCCATGGTGATGCGGTGGGCCTGGATGTGGTCGGGGTGGCCGTAGAAGCCGTTCTCGTCGTAGGTGACGACGACATCGGGGCGGTAGTGCCGCATGAGTTCCGCGAGTCGGGCGGCACCCTTCTCCACCGGGGTCTGCCAGAACGATCCGGGGGCCTCGTTGCTCGGCCAGCCCATCATTCCGGAGTCGGCGTAGTCCAGCGTCTCCAGATCGCTGACCCCGAGGACGTCACAGCTCGCCTTCAGCTCCCGAAGGCGCATCGAGGCGACGGCGGCCGGATCGTGTCCGGGGCCACCCGGTTTGACACCCCCCGGTCCGTCACCGCAACCGCCGTCGGTACACGTCACGAGAACCGTGCGGATGCCTTCCGCCGCGTACCGCGCCAGAACTCCTCCGGTCCCGGTGGCCTCGTCGTCGGGGTGCGCGTGCACGGCCATGAGGGTCAAGGGCCGGTCGGTCATGAGGAGGTCCTCCCGCAGAGATACGTTGTGGTCCGGGTCGACGGCGGGCGCGTGTTCCGCGATCCCAGGGCTCGGATCCCGACGGGGCGGACGCCCCTGCGGCCCCCGTGTCCCCCGCCCGCACGGCGCCGGTCCCTTGAACGGTGCAACCGCGCCGACCGGGCCCGCTGTTCCCGAAGGGACCGGCCATTCTCGTGATCGCCCGTCGTGCCGGAGGCGGCGGGCGCTACCCCGAGACCGCCCGGGCGCCCTGAGGTCCGCGCCGTCGCCCGAGTGTCGCCCTCAACGGCTTGCCGAGCCCTGAAAGGCGGCGCCCTTCCGCGACGGCGCACAATGGGCCGGCCAAGAGGCTCCGGCAGGTGAGGCCGGAGCGGAGTCGGGGAGAGCCGGAGAGTCAGGGGATGGGCGGCGGATCATGTCGGGCCGCCGGCGGACGTTTGGTACGACGACTGTGTGCGCGATAGCCACCACCCGGCTCGGATACGGCACGATCCACCGACAGAAACCTCAGGAGGGGAAGCGTGACCGAGACGAATGACACCCGATCCGCCGCCGGCGAAGCGCAGGAGGCGCCACGGAGCCGCCTGCAGCGGCTGATGCGTTACGTCCCTCTGATCGCCCCCGTCCTGCTGTGGGCCGTGCCGTGCTGGGTTCTTCTGCACACGGGCCAGCGATGGCCGCTCCCCGTCACCCTGACCGGCACCGCGCTGTTCGTCCTCGGCCTGGCCGGGATGCCGCTCGCGATGGTGCGCGGCCACGGCCGGCGCCAGCAGGACCGGGCGGCGATCGTCGGTGACACGCTGCTGGGCGGCATCTGGGTCCTGTTCACCTGGTCCGTACTGCTCGGCGTCCTGCTGCGGACCGCCCTGACCGCGGCCGGCGTCGGTGACGGGCAGGACCGGGCGCGCATCGTCACCTGGAGCGTCCTGGGCGTCGCCGCCGTGCTGCTCGCCTGGGGGTACGCCGAGGCCCGGCGTGTGCCGCGGGTGCGCCGCCTCGACGTACGGCTCCCGCGCCTGGGAGCCGGCTTGGACGGAACGCGGGTCGCCCTGATCACCGACACCCATTACGGTCCGCTCGACCGGGCCCGCTGGTCGGCACGGGTCTGCGAGACGGTGAACACCCTGGAGGCAGACCTGGTCTGCCACACCGGCGACATCGCGGACGGCACGGCCGAACGCCGTCGCGCCCAGGCCGCTCCGCTGGGCACCGTGCGGGCGACGCGGGCCCGTGTCTACGTCACCGGCAACCACGAGTACTACAGCGAGGCGCAGGGCTGGGTCGACCTGATGGGCGAGCTGGGCTGGGAGCCGCTGCGCAATCGCCACCTGCTGCTCGAGCGCGGCGGTGACACCCTCGTGGTCGCCGGCGTCGACGACGTCACCGCCGAGTCCTCCGGACTGGCGGGCCACCGCGCCCACCTCGCCGGGGCGCTCCACGGCGCGGACCCCGATCTGCCCGTCCTCCTCCTCGCCCATCAGCCCAAGTTCATCGGCCGCGCGGCAGCCCACGGCATCGATCTCCAGCTCTCCGGCCACACCCACGGCGGCCAGATCTGGCCCTTCCACCACCTGGTCCGCCTCGACCAGCCGACCGTCGCCGGCCTCAGCCGCCACGGCGCTCGCACCCTCCTCTACACCAGTCGCGGCACCGGTTTCTGGGGCCCGCCCTTCCGCGTCTTCGCCCCCAGCGAGATCACCCTGCTCGTGCTCCGCTCCGCGCAGCCGTCCGGCTGACGCGCGCAGACGGTCAGGCGCAGGCCGGGCAGAGGCCCCGGTAGGTGATCTCCACCGAGCCAACGGCGAACCCGAACCGCTCGGTCTCGGGCAGGTCGCCGAGGGCGTCGCCGACCGGGTGGACGTCGCGGACCATGCCGCAGCCGGAGCACACCAGGTGCTGATGGGGGCGGCGCGCGTTCGGGTCGTAGCGCTTGGCCCGGCCCACGGTGGAGACCTCCAGCACCTCGCCGAGCGTGACGAGTTCCCCCAGCGTGTTGTAGACGGTCGCGCGGGAGATCTCGGGCAGTCGGGCCGCGGCCCGCAGATGTACCTCGTCGGCCGTCAGGTGCACGTGGTCGCCGTCGAGGACCTCCGCGACGACACGTCGCTGCGAGGTCAACCGCCAGCGACGGCCCCGTAGCCGTTGAAGGAGGTCGCTCATCTCGTCACCTGCTCCGCTTCGCGGGGGACGCGCGGCGCCGAAAGAATCCGGCGCCGCCGCGCCCCGGCCATTATCGTTTTAGCGCACTTCTTGACTTGGACGAAGTCCATTGTAGGATCGATCCCGGCGACATCCAAGAGACAGGAAGACTCCGGTACGGCAGCAGAGAAGCGCGGTGGGACACCGTCGGTCGACCGCGCGGCGCCGACCGGGCGCCGTCCTCGTCGCACCGCCCGGGACCGTCCGGTCCGGTTGGTCCGGGTGACGTTCGGGCGACCTCGGCGAGGCCTGGCCTACATCGTGCCCCCTCTGCACGGACCGAATCCTCCTCCCCCGTTCAGCGCCCCCACGACCCACCGGGTCCGGAAGGATTGCCATGACCGAGAACCACGAGTCGCATGTCTTCGATCCCGTCACCCCGGATTCGCCCGAGACGGCCGTCCCCGAGGTGCCCGAGGCCCAGGCGAGCGGCTGCCCCGTGGCCCACGGCCGCGCGCCGCACCCCACTCAGGGCGGCGGGAACCGCCAGTGGTGGCCGGACCGCCTCAACCTGAAGATCCTCGCCAAGAACCCCGCCGTGGCGAACCCGCTCGGTACGGACTTCGACTACGCGGCCGCTTTCCAGGCGCTCGACCTGCCCACGGTGAAGCGGGACATCGCCGAGGTGCTCACCACGTCGCAGGACTGGTGGCCGGCCGACTTCGGCAACTACGGGCCGCTGATGATCAGGATGGCCTGGCACAGCGCGGGCACGTACCGCATCAGCGACGGCCGCGGCGGCGCGGGCGCCGGTCAGCAGCGCTTCGCCCCGCTGAACAGCTGGCCGGACAACGGCAACCTGGACAAGGCCCGCCGTCTGCTGTGGCCGGTCAAGAAGAAGTACGGTCAGGCGCTGTCCTGGGCGGACCTGCTGGTCCTCACCGGCAACGTCGCCCTGGAGACCATGGGCCTGAAGACCTTCGGCTTCGCCGGCGGCCGCGAGGACGTCTGGGAGTCGGAGGAGGACGTCTACTGGGGCCCGGAGACCACCTGGCTCGACGACGAGCGCTACACCGGCGACCGTGAGCTGGAGAACCCGCTCGGCGCGGTCCAGATGGGCCTGATCTACGTCAACCCCGAGGGCCCCAACGGCAATCCGGACCCGGTCGCGGCCGCCCGCGACATCCGGGAGACCTTCCGCCGGATGGCGATGAACGACGAGGAGACCGTCGCCCTCATCGCCGGTGGCCACACCTTCGGCAAGACGCACGGCGCGGGCCCGGCCGAGAGCGTCGGCGCGGACCCCGAGGGCGCCTCCATGGAGGAGCAGGGCCTGGGCTGGCGCAGCTCGTACGGGACGGGCAAGGGCGGGGACGCCATCACCAGTGGTCTGGAGGTGACCTGGACCAGCACCCCGACCACGTGGGGCAACGAGTTCTTCCACAACCTCTTCGCCTTCGAGTACGAGCTGACCAAGTCGCCGGCCGGTGCGCACCAGTGGGTCGCCAAGGACGCGGAGGCGACCATCCCGGACGCGCACGACGCGTCGAAGAAGCACAAGCCGCAGATGCTCACCACCGACCTGTCGCTGCGCTTCGACCCGGCGTACGAGCAGATCTCGCGCCGTTTCCACGAGAACCCGGACGCGTTCGCGGACGCCTTCGCGCGCGCCTGGTACAAGCTGACGCACCGCGACATGGGCCCGATCCAGCGCTACCTGGGCGCCGAGGTGCCCTCCGAGGTCCTGCTGTGGCAGGACCCTCTGCCCGCCCGCACCACCGAGCCGCTCGACGCCGCGGACCTCGCCGCGCTCAAGGAGCAGGTGCTCGCCACGGACCTGACGGTGGCGCAGCTCGTCTCGGCCGCCTGGGCCTCGGCCGCCTCCTTCCGCGGCAGCGACAAGCGTGGCGGCGCCAACGGCGCCCGGGTCCGTCTGGAGCCGCAGCGCGGCTGGGAGGCGAACGACCCGGACGAGCTGGCCCAGGTCCTGCGGGCGCTGGAGGGTGTCCAGGAGTCCTTCAACGCCCAGGGCGGCAAGCAGGTCTCGCTGGCCGACCTGATCGTCCTCGCGGGCAACGCGGCCGTCGAGCAGGCGGCCAAGGACGCCGGTGTCGAGGTGGAGGTGCCGTTCAGCGCGGGCCGGGTCGACGCCACGCAGGACCAGACGGACGTCGAGTCCTTCGCCGCCCTGGAGCCCGTGTACGACGGCTTCCGCAACTACGCGGGCAAGGGCAGCCGCCTGCCCGCCGAGTACCTGCTCCTCGACCGGGCCAACCTGCTGACGCTGAGCGCCCCGGAGACCACCGTCCTGGTCGGCGGTCTGCGCGTGCTGGGCGCCAATTCCGGCGGGTCGAAGCACGGCGTCCTCACCGACCGTCCGGGCACGCTGACCAACGACTTCTTCGTGAACCTGCTCGACCTGGGCATCACGTGGAAGTCGACGTCGTCGACGCAGGACGAGTTCGAGGCGCGCGACGCGACCGGCCGGGTCAAGTGGACCGGCACCCGCGCGGACCTGGTCTTCGGCTCCAACTCCGAACTCCGTGCCCTCGCCGAGGTCTACGCGAGCGACGACGCGCGGCAGAAGTTCGTGACGGACTTCGTCGCCGCCTGGAGCAAGGTCATGGACCTCGACCGCTACGACCTGGTCTGACCACGCGGTCGGGGGCGCCCCCCGCCGGGGGCGGCCCCCCCCCCCCCCCCCCCCCCCCCCGCCCCCCCCCCCCCCCCCCCCCCCCCCCCCCCCCGCGGGGGGGGGGGGGGGGGTGGGGGGGCGCCCCCCCCCCCGCGGGGGGGGGGGGGGGGGGGGGGGGGGGGGGGCCCCCCCCCCCCCCCCCCGCCGCCGGGCCGCTCCGGCCCGGCGGTCTCCCAACCCTCAGAACCAGAGGTTCTGGAGTGTCGGCATCGGTACTGATCAAGGGCAAGACGAGAGGGAACGCGCTGGTCCCCGCACGGGACATGACCACTACCGCGGGCTGTGAGAGGTCCGTTCCGGGACGCCGTGTCGACTCGCGAGGGCTGGTCTGCCGGCTGTCCGGACTGGCGCGTGTGGTCGGTGAGATCTAATAGCGCTCCTGAGTACAGCGTGTCGACGTCGGGCCTGTTGATCGAGCCGAGGGGGAGGCTGTTTCCACCGACTCCGATCGTGACACCCTCCTCCGGAGCCGCCTGCACGGCGGAGGCGGCGCGGGGTCGGGCGTGTGCAGCTGCGCCACGCCGTTCACCCATGCGAATCGGGCCGTGTATGTCGTGCCGGAGCTGTTCACAACGGGGAGTTCGGACGGGACGTACTTCCCATCACTTACGACGACCACGGGCCGACCGTCCCGGTACTCGATCGCCAGTTTGCCGATGTCCTCGGGCTCGACCTGATCGGCCGGGACCAGCCTCGGTTCCTTGAACGCCGTCGCCTCCGGGGTGGAGGTCTGGCCGAAGCTTGCCAGCTGCTCGGGCGTGAGCTGCACCTTGGCGGGACCCTTTGAGTTGGGCGTGGTCTCGGACATGGCTGTCCCCTCACTGGTCGGCACGGTGTCGACCTGACCAGAGCGTCGCAGCACGCAGTGTGAGCAGGAAATCACTCTCGGCGGAACGGCTGAGAACCAACACGGTGGCATGAACAAGATCGCTCCCGTGGGCCTTGACCAGCCTGATCACCCCCTTAGGGCTTGCAGATCCTCAACACGTTGTTTTGATCTTGTTGTCCTCACCGGTCTGTATCTGGACCCGGCCCCGAAGGGCGGCGAGGGCCGTGGGTGGGGTTGTCGGCGAAGCCGGCCGAGGCGGCCGACAGCGCCGGATATACCCGTCCGGGGCCAGGGTCTTGGTGGCGTCGTTCAGTTGCGGGTCGGCGAAGCCGCGGACGCTGACCGGGACAGGCTCGCCGGCGGGACGCCACTGGCGAGCTCCACGAAGGCCGAGGGGACATCCCCGCTCGGCCGGCGTCTCGTCGCGGTTCCTCACGTTCCCCCTGGCTCCGGCACCCGCATCGCGTTCAGGCCGAGCCGGACCTCGCCCCGGTGGGCCCGCCCACGACCGTCAGCAGGTCCACGACGAAGATCAGCGTCGAGCCCGCTGGGATGGACGCCGAGGGCGACTGCTTGCCGTAGCCGAGACGCGGGGGAACGATGATCTCGCGGCGACCGCCGACCTTCATCCCCCTGACTCCCCGGTCCAAGCCCTTGATGACCCTGCCACCGCCCACAGCGAACTTGAACGGCCGGTCCTGTCCCCAGGAGGAGTCGAATTCCCTTCCGGAAGCGAACGTGACCCCTGCATAGTGGACCTGGACGACCCGGCCCGGCTGCGCCTCCGGCCCATCTCCCACCACGAGGTCCCGGATCGTCAGCTCCGTGGGCGCGTCGCCCTCCGGAACCTCGACTCCGGGCTTCGTCAGTTCGCTCATCACGGTCCCCTCGCTCGCCACCGGCATCCCTCGCACGGGCCGGCCGGACGCATGGACCTTCCACGCGGCAGGCGATCACCGTACCGGCAGAGCCCGTGGCCCAAGGTGCACCTACCCTTCTGCTTATGCAGGTGCAACGGGATCCGTCGAACGTCGCGCACGCCCTGACGGCGGCGTTTCCGCTCCGTCTCGCGGATGACGTTCGGCGTGTCCTGGCCGTCATGCCGGAGTCCGTCACCGCACCGATGACGCCCTTCGAGGTCGAGGTGCAGGGGGAGACCGTCGCCATCCCGTCACGCGTCTACAACGAGGAGCCGGGCACCGAGTGCGGGCGGGCCCTGTCCGAAACCCAGCAGATGATTCTGCACTGTCTGTACTCCCGGCACCACGATGGCCGGGTCCGCCAGCGGCACCTCGAACGGATCGTGGCGTCGGGTGAGTCGTGGGCGGTCCCGTTCGTGGTGCGGTTGGTCGGCGAATACGTGCTGGAGATCATCACGTCGATCGCCCACGGACTCCCCGGGCTGGCGGAGCCGGGCTCGGCCCAGCGTCGTCTCTACGGGGACTTCATCGCTCGTAACCCGGCCTTCTTCGCCCGTACCGAGCGACGCGTGGTGAGCTACTGGTCGTGCTACTACCGTTGGGAGTACGGAGCGTTCGGGACGTATCCCGGATGTGTTCTCCTGGAAGCGTTGCGGGCCGCTGCTGTGGAACAGGTGGGTGCGCGGTTGCCGCGGCACACGCCGCCCCCGCAGTTGGGCTGAACGCTCGACCCTGTGGAGACCGGGGCTGCAAGCAGGGTGTCTACGACGCAGGCGGCGCTACGCCCGGCTGAGGCGGGAGAACAGCCCCCCGTGCGCCCAGCCCGTACGGCGTAGCCCTGCCCAGACGCAGCCGGCGGCGATCCCGATAGCGAGTGCCGTCGCGCCGACCGCGGACGGGAGAGCTCCCATCACGGCGACGCCGATCACCACGACGACGAACCCGTCGAACTGCCAGGCGATGACACGCAGCCCGGAGAGGTCGCCGAGCGGCGTGATGATCGGGAGGAGCAGTTCGAGCGGAAGATGCCATTTCATCTCACGCAGGAATCTGGCGCCCAGGACCATGACCACCGACCCCGCGACGAGAAGGGCCGTCTCACCCAGGTGTCCGCTGTGGTGGTCCCACCGGGCGACGACCGCGGACCCACCACCCAGGAGAGCACCGCTGGTCACCGCGACGACGGGCCAGACCAGTGTGCGGGCAAGGGTCCCACCCCACCGCTCGCCGAACAGCGGGGCCAGGGTCAGCTCATCTCGCAGTCCGCGCCAGGTCTCGCCCACCCACCCCGATCCCAGGTACACCGCCATCGCACCCACCGCCCACAGCCACCACGCCAGTCCGTCCTCCCGCCCGCCTGCACCGTGCGTCAGCGCGGAGGCGCCGATCAGCAGGAGCGCCGCCCCCGCGCCCGCGCGGCCGGGCGTTCGCATCGCTCGGATCGCACCCTGCGACAGATATCCGCGCAGGCGCCCGTCCGAACGGATCAGGGCCGAGGTGAAACCGCGCGGCTCCGGCCGGTACAGATCCAGCGCGTGATGGAGCGTCCCGGTCCAGGCGTAGGTCTGGGCCTGGGAGGCGCGGGCCGACTCGCGGGCGATCCGGGCCAGGTCGACCGTGCGGATCGCCCCGAGTGCCGCCCGCCCCACGATCGCCGCGGTGGCCGCCAGCACTCCGGCGAGAAGCCACAGCCCCACTCCGCTGTCCGGAGCCGCTCGGCTCACCCCGGCGACCACAAGGGCCGTGCCGCAGACGGCGGAGGCGAGCAGGAGGTTGGCGCGCAACGCCCGTACCTGGCCCCAGAGCCATGCGAACGCAGCGAGGGCGCTGAGCCCCACCACGGACGCGACGCCCTGCACCGCGGAATCGAGGTGATCGAAAAGATCGGTCGCGAGATAGGCCGCCGCGCACGCCGCCAGCAGTCCGGCCGTACCGACGTACGTCAGTCTGCGCCGGGCGATCGTGCCGAGGTAGCGCGTCGGCGAGATGTCCGTGGACATGAACACGTGCAGCAGGAACGGCTGGACCACCACGGGCCCCCAGAACCGCCCGGCGATCTGCGCCCCCCAGCACACCGCCACCGCGATCGCGCATGCCCGGGGCGCCGCCTCCGTGAGAGACCCCAACGAGACCGATGCGGGCGACGTGCTCCGGGCATGGACCACCGGCACCAGGTAGAACACGGCGAACAGGGCGACGAGGTAGAGGGCGTACGCGTGCCCACGCACCGTGCCACGGTCACCGCGACGGGCATAACGCTGCCGCACGGCACGGACGCGGGCCGCGTCGGGCTCGGGTGCCGCGAGGGTATCCGCCGTCATCCCAGCTCCACGCGGCCGTCACGCGCCTCTACCAGGGCGGGCTCATGGGTGGCGATCAGAAAGGCCGTGCCCTCCTTCGCCCGCTCCGTGAGCAGGGTCGCCACCAGGTCGACGCGGTCGCTGTCGAGGTGCCGCTCGGGCTCGTCGAGCAGCACCACGTCTGCGGGGCGCACCAACGTCATGGCGAGACCGAAGAGTTGAAGCTGCCCCGAAGAGACCTGATGGGGAAACCGCTCGCCCAGCGAGGACAGCCCCAGCCGCTCGATGATCTCTTCGGCGGCTTCGGCGGTCGTCCCGCCGTTGCCGTACCAGGAGGCGGCAACCAGGGTCACCTGCTCGCGCAGTGTCATGTCACGGGCGAACGGGATCGCGTCGACCAAGGAAGCCACGAGGCGTCGGTGCAGCGGATCGGCCATGTCGGCACGTTCGCCCCTCACCGAACACGAACCGCCCGTGAGACTCCGGCTGCCCAAGAAGGCTCGCAGGAGCGTCGTCTTTCCCGACCCGTTGCCGCCGATGACGCACCAGATCTCGCCCGGCATCACCGCGAACGACGTCGGCTCCAGCAGCGTGACGTTGCCCAGCGTGACGGTCGCACCCTCGGCCTCGATGACGGGAACGGTGGTCACTTCGCCTCCAGGTCCACCAGCATCTCTCGTGAGCGTGCAGTGTATGCGTCGCCCGCGCGAAGCCCGTCGACGGCCGTCACCCACGAGTCGGCGACCCGCGCCAGGAGCACGGCGAACGTGCTGGCCCCCGCGACCTCCGGGCCCCAGGGAACACGGCAGTGGCCCCACTTGCGTGGCGTGTTCCCGCACTCGGCCGAACCGGTCTCGCGATACGAGACGCCAGGCCGGAATCCGTGTCCGCTCCACGGACTTCCCGCCCGGCTGGCGTCGACAGGACGTGGCCGGTGGACGCAACTCAAAACCCTGGCTGTTCGGTTGACCGACGCGCAGCATGTGAATCGGCCGCAGCGCCGGAGAGTTCTGCGGATCCCCGGACAAATGTCGTCGAGCCACAAAGCGAAGGACTCCCATGTCCGTTCCGAAGACTCCCGCCCCTCGTTCCTGGAAGAGCCCGGAGAGCCACTGCATCGAGATCCTGGAGAACCCCTGGTCCCGGAACCGACGCTGTTCCGGGACGTGATCGCGGACCCGACCACCGCTTGAGGACCGGATGGTCCGGGCCGGGTTCTGTCGGCGTGTGGTCACCGACCACTCGCTCGCCACCGGACCACCACTTCATGATCTCCGCGTACGTCACCGCTGAGGGACCGGCTGACTACTGTGCAGGATCACCGACATCCTGTTACGGCAGGCCGACGCGCGCGCCCGGCTCCGGATGACCAGGACAGCGCTCGGCACGACCGTGCCTCGCACCCTCCGGCACCTGCCGGACGCCGTCGCCCCCTCCGCCAACCCCGCACAGCCGTCAAACCCACTCATCACGAAGGACGTTGATTGAATGTCAGACTCCCGCGACGTACTTGTCTTCTCGAAGCGCTTCGCAGGCGGCGTCCGCATCCTGGCCGCGATGCTCCGCGAAATGGACCTCCGGCCGGTGCTGGTCTCGGCCGAGCCGGAGGACATCAATCGGGACGCCTGTGACGTTCATCTGGTGGTGGACTGGGACGGCGGTGAGTTCGGCGACCTCGTTGCGGCGGCCGACGCTGCCGGCGTCCGGCCGACCGCGGTGGTCAACCTGGTGGAGCCGCTGATCGGCTGGCAGATCAAAACAGCGCAGCACTACGGACTGCCCGGCGGTGAGGCCAACCGCGAGGTGCTGCTCAGCAAGGTCCTGGTCCGGGAGGAGATGGCCCGGTTCGGGCTCTCCTCGATGCCGTTCGCCGGCGGCCCGGTGGCCAAGTTCCCGATCGAGACCGTCACCGACTACCCGGTGATCGTCAAGCCCGCCCGGGACTCCGGGGGCTCCCGGCTGGTCCACCGCGCGGACGATCCCGAGCAGCTCGCCGAACGACTGCGGGAGATCGCCGAGAAGGCCACCCCGGAGCTGGAGGTGATCGTCGAAGGGTTCCTGGAAGGAACGGAGTTCTCGATCGACGGCCCGCTGCTGGCGACCGGCTTCCGCGGCCTGTTCAGTGTGGAGAAGACAGAGCACGACGAGACCCGCCACCACGACGCCGGGCTGCAGATCTCCCCGCCGCCCTCGGCACATGTGCGGCGTGGGGTCGAGCAGCTGACCGCCGACATCAGCGCGCTCTGCGCCGGCCTGGGCATCTCCGGCGGCTGGCTGCATGTGGAAGGCCGGGTCACCGCCGACGGCCGGTCGGAACTGGTGGAGATCAACCCCCGGCCGGGCGGCGGCCTCTACCGCCCCGCCACCCTGCGGACCTGCGGCATCGACTCCGTACGGGCGATCGTGCAGATGTCGCTCGGCGGTGCCGCGGCGGAGGAACTGGCCGTGGCCACCCGGAACGAAGAGCTGCTGGGGCAGCTGCCGTTCGAGATCAACCAGCTGGGCCGGGTCGCGAGCGCCACCTCACTCGACGAGATCAAAAGCATTCCGGGCGTGGTGGACGGCTATCAGTTCGACTCCTACGAGGTGCTGACGCTGGACCAGGAGAACTTCTTCACGGAGGCGCTGATCACCGCCGAGACTGTCGAGGGCCTGGCCGAGGTCGCCGACCGGGTCCGGGCCGCCTTCCATTACAAGATGGCCTGAACCAGCCCCCCTGCCGAACCCATGAGGAACACCATGATCGAGACCACCATGCCCCGACCCGAGCAGATCGTCGTATGCAAGTGGCACCCCGAGCTGATCGGCTCGCTGCTTGACCGTTCTCTCGAGGTGTACGTGATCCTGGACGCCTTCGATGTCGAGCACATGCACCCCGACCGGAAACTGCTCGCCAACGCCGAACGAGTCTACGAGATCAGCGAGTTCGACTCCCTGGAGGAGATCTCCGCGGTTGCGGCCGACCTCTCGCTGCGGGGTGTCGCCGGAGACCGGATCATCAGCTTCACCGAGTTCAGCCAGTTCGGAGCCGGCTATCTGTCCACCCTGTTGGGCGACACCGGTGATCCGCTGCGACACGTCGCGTACCGGGACAAGCGGCTGATGAAGCAGCGGGTGGCGGCCGCCGACGTGCCGACCGCCGCCTGGGTCAGCCTGCCGGACCGGGCCGACGAGCAGGATCTGCGGGCGGTCCGCGAACAGCTGACCTTCCCGATCGTGGTCAAGCCGGCCTCCGGCGGCGGCACCATCGGCACCTTCGCGGTGAATTCCCCCGAGGAGCTCTCCCCGAAGCTGGCCGGCCTCGGCGCCACGCCGTTCGTGAAGACCAGTCAGCTCATCGCCGAGGAGTTCGTGGTCGGCAGGGAGCTGCACATTGACGCCTTCTGGGAGGAAGGGGAGCCACTGCTGTTCCTGGTCAGCGCGTACCACGAGAACCGGCTCACGGTCCTCGACGGCATCTCCTGCGGCGCGGACGCCACCCTCGCGCTGGACGGCAGCAGTGTGATCGCCCAGGAGGACGCCCCCGAGCTCTACCGACGAGTACTGGAGCTGCACCGGAGCGTGAACCGGGCGCTCGGCATCGAACGGGCCGTCACGCATCTGGAGGTGTTCGAGCGCCACGACGGCGAGCTGGTCTTCTCCGAGATCGCCACGCGACTCGCCGGCGCCTGGATCCCCCTGATGCTGAGCGAAGCCACCGGCATGGACATCTACCGCTCCCTGGCCGAGTCCATGACCAACGGCAAGATCCCGGCCGCCCGGCCCTCTCGGCGCCACATCGGCGGCCTGCACCTGCGCCCCTCCGCGCCCGGCCGGATCACCGCGATCCCCAGCACGGAGGAAATTCTCGCAGTGGACGGGGTGCTACGGGTCCAGCGACTCCGGAAGGTGGGTGACGTGGTCGATTTCTCGCACCCCTCGGAGTGGTGCGTCTTCGTCGTCATCGGCACCGACGACGCCACTGAGTACGAGGAGTTGCTTCACCGGGTGGCCCGGGAGATACGCATCGAGGTCGAGCCCCTCGGCGCACGGAGCTGACCCGGGACATGTTGCCCTCGCCGGCCCCGGGGAACCACGGGAACCGGCAGTCCGGCGGCTCGCAGACGGCTCACAGACGGCGAAGGGTGCCCCGGAGCATCGAGAACAGGTGCTCCGGGGCCCGCTCCGGCGGGACCGGTTCCGACGAGGACATCGCTCCGATGGCCCTCGTCGACTCCTGGCCGGATGACCGCCGCAAGGCGATCGTGCGGACCCTGCTCCGTACGGTGCGTCCCTCCGGTCGTGCGCGCACCGTACGGAGATCCGGCCTTCGAACCGTCCGCCGCCCGTGCCGCCAACAGCAGCTACGCCCAGGACCTCGTGTTCATCGGCACGCACCTGGACACGGACGCGCTGCGGCCGCTCCGGCCCTCTGCCTCATGCGGGAGGACGAAGAGCTGCCCGCCGAGGACCCCTTCCCCGCGTGGGACACCTACGGGTTCGACGAGAGCTGCGCTCACGAGCACGCTCCCCTCGCAAGCGCGTCGGAGCACTGAGACTCCGGACCGGACGGTGGTCGCAGCCACGGCACCGTCCGGTCCGGTACACACATCAGACAGGGAGGCAGCCCATGGACAGGGAGAAGCCGCATCTCGGAAGGGTGCAGGAGACGCTCCTCGTCCCGCTCTACGCCCGGTTCCCGGGCTCCCTGCTCGCGCTCGACACCGCCGGCCCCTGCTTCTTCGACACGCAGGAACAGCATGACGCCCTCAGCAAGGTCGAGGCGCGTATGCACTGGTACTGCCCCGACCCGGCCGACCTGACGGAAGGGCATCCCGGAACCGAGGTGGTGGCGTCGCACACCCTCACCAGCCTGCCCTGCCCCCTGCTCGCCGAACTGCCCGCTTCCTACCAGCAGATGGTCTCCGCGCTCGCCGAGCAGCGGCTCCCCCAGGCCGAAGGCCACCGACTCAGCCTCCTCCACCTGCCCTGACCGGCGGTGCCCTCGTGCCGGAGGCGCCCACCCCCGGCACGCCGCTCGGCCCGCGGGACGGCTCGGCTACCAGAACGACTTGGTGACTCCGGGAAGGAACCCGGCGTGGGCCTGCTCACGCATGCGGACACGCGCGTCCTCGAGTCCCGCCTTCCCACCGCCGCGGACTACGCAGCCGGCTCCGCGTCACGGAAACACCTGCCGGCCGCGACCCAGGGCTCCGGCGCGTGGGAGGTGGGCGTCCTGCGCGACGCACCGCGACCATGAGATTCACCGAGGTGGAACACACCGTGGAACTCTCCGGCGTCTGCGACCGCTGCCGCGTCGATGTAACCGCGCACACTCCAGCGGAACAGCACGCCTGAGCGGGGGTTCACGCCCGGTCGGCGGCGCGCTCCCGTTCAGCAGCTCGTAGCGGAGATCCGCAAGGCGCTGGCAAGCTAACGGGTGTGACAGCGTCCGAGACGGTACCCAGAACCGTGATCGCACAACTCAGCCGACCCCATGACGCCACCGAAGCCGTCCGGCGGAACCTCGCCGCATGCTGGACGGCGGTCGTCAACGCAGGAGGGGCCGTCGTCCCGATGGGCTGCCCGCTTCCGCCGGTGGCCCAGGCCGCGCTCCGCCCGGCGGTCGAGCGAATCACTCGTGAACTGTCCCCCGACCACAGCAGACTCCTCATGGCAACGGTGGACGGCGCACTCGCGGGCTGGCTGCTGCTGCGCCGCGAGGCGCATCCCCTCGCGGCGCACTGCGGCGTGCTGAACCACGTCCAGACACACGTGCACTTCCGCGGCAGGGGCGTGGGCGCCGCGATGATGCGGCACGCCCAGGGTGTCGCGCGCGACGAGATGGGGCTGGAGCGGCTGCGACTCGCCGTACGGTCCGGTCTGGGGCTGGAGGAGTTCTACCGCAAGGCGGGCTGGGAGGAGGTCGGCCGGTGGCCGGGCGCACTGCGCGTGTCCCCCGGCGACGACCGCGACGAGATCCTGATGAGTCTGGCCCTGTGAGAGCTTCGGCGATTTCTGATTTCGCAGGCGTCGGGCGAACCGCTCACCGACCTCGGGTTCCGGCGGAAGCGGAAAGCCCATCCGCGCCCCCCATGACCGCCACCAGTACGGCGCTGTCTCCGAACTGCCAGACCGGCGCGACGTGGGCGAAGCCGGCCCGACGCAGCAGTGCGGCGTGTCGGCCCACCGTGATCTGCCCGTCGCCGCCGCTGCCGCCATGGAGGGCATGGCGCCGCCGGCGTTCATCGAGGAAGTCTGCCAGTTCGGGGTCCCGGGCCGCGGCGTCCCACCAGGACCGCCAGTCCTCGCACGCGTGGCCGCCCAAGCGCTCGGACCTGCGACGGCTCACATGGGCAGTGAGCTCCGAGCAGGCCGCCGCATCCGGCGGGAAGTGGTCCCCGTTGACCAAAACGCCGCCGGGGCGCAGCAGGGACGCGAGGGCACGGTAGGTGCGCAGCAGCACCGGCTCGGTCAGGTAGTGCAGAGCGGTCGTCGAGACTGCGGCGTCCAGCGGGCGCTCCAGCTGGAGGGCATCGATCCAGCCGTCCGCGCCGATGACGGTGTCGACATAGCGGGCGGCGTCGGCATGGTGGGTACGTCCCAGTTCCAGCAGCACGGGGTCCATGTCGGCGGCCACGATCTCGGCGTGCGGGAAGCGGTCGGCGAGCCTGGCGGCCAGCGAGCCGGGGCCGCACCCGAGGTCCAGCAGCAGGGGGCCGGCGCGGCCGACGACGGCGTGTTCGACGACATCGGCGATCACGGTGAACCGCTCCTCGCGGTCCACCGCGTACCGCTCCTGCTGGCGTTCCCAGCGCTCGACCCAGGTCCTGGCCGTCGCCATGCTCACACCCATAGCTTGCGTCACCTCGTCTGTCGCTCGTCCGTGCGGGGGCACCGACGAATCCACAGATGGTAACGATTATCAATTGCCATTCATGCCAACGACGCGAGGACGGCCAGCAACCGGTCGATCTCCTCCACCGTGTTGTACACGTGCAGGCTCACGCGCACCGAAGCGTCCCGAGCATCGGAGCCGGCCTGGCACAGGTTGTCGGCCCGCACCATGAAGCCGTGGCTGAAGAGAATGAACCCGAGATCATCCGAGGGGATGTCGCGATGCCGGAAGGTGATGATGCCCCGTCGGCGCTGCTCGACGGACAGGGCGGAGTCGGCGGACAGACTCGCCTGACAGCCGACGATCTCGTACGGCCCCAGACGCGCGAGCCGGTCCGTGAACCGAGTGGTGAGCGTCGTCGTCCAGTGCGCGACGCGCTCCGGTCCGATCGTGTCGAGCCAGTCCAGGGCGGCCCGCAGCGAAACGATGCCGGCCGTGTTGGGCGTGCCCTGCCAGCCCTCCGGCCGGAACGCCGGCCCCCGCACATTGCGCGCCCAGATCGCTCCTGAGCCTGGCAGAGCCATCGCCTTGTGCCCTGAGAAGACCACGAAGTCCACATCGAGGGACGGGTCGTCGAGGTGGACGGGCAGGTGGCCGACGCTCTGCGCCGCGTCCAGGCAGATGGCCACCTCCGGGCCGACCGCTTCACGGATACGGTGCACGTTCATGTCCCCGCCGTAGACGTGGTGGACGTGGGTGGCGGCCACGAAGCGGGTCCGCGGGCCCACGGCCCGGGCCAGGGCCAGATGGTCGTAGTCTCCGGAGCCCGCTTGGTACGGCAGCGCCTGCACGCGGACCTGGACGCCGCGCTCGGCCAGCAGCCGCCGGGCCTCGATCCAGGGGTCCAGATGGGCCCGGTGGTCGGCGTACGGCACGAGGATCTCGTCCCCGTCGCTGAGGTACGGCACGAGCCAGTCGCGGGCGACGGTACGCAGGCCCTCGGTGGTGCCACTGGTGAAGTGGACGCCGGAGCGGACCGGTTCGGGGTCGTGGAGGAACTCCTTGACTCGCTCACGGGTCGCCTCCACCAGTTCGGTCGTCCGGTTGGCCCAGGGGTAGGTGCCGCGGCCGGCGTTGGCGTTCGACGTCATGAGGTAGGTCTGAACGGCCTCCAGCACGGCACGTGGCTTCTGGGACGTGGCGGCGCTGTCGAGATAGGCCAGCTCCGGGTGCGCCGTGATGATGGGGAACTGTTCCCTCGCTTCCTGCTGCCAGAGAGGGTTCTCAGGCTCGGGGGAAGGAGGCGGGTCCGCCGGGCTCATTCGCGCACCAGCGGTGCGCCGGCGTCCCGCCAGGCGACGATCCCGCCGGCCAGACTGCGGACGTCCGGGTGGCCCATCCGGGACAGTGCGGCAGCGTAACGCAGTGATTTCTCGCCGACGGGACAGGCAAGCAGTACGGGAGTGCGCTTGCTGAAGGGAAGCCCGCCGCGGAGCAGGTCCTCGAACACCTCGTCGACGATGTTGACCGAGCCTTCGATGTGCAGGGCGGCGTAGGCGTGCGGGCTGCGCAGGTCGACGACGAGTGGGCGAGGATCGCCCTCCGCGGACCACCGCCGGGCGTCGTCCACTTCGATGACGCGAGCTTCCGCGCGGGCCTCGGCGTCGGTGACGGCCGCCGCGGACCGCCCACGGCCCGTTCGGCCCAAGAGCTCCGGGCGCCGCTGACGCACATAGCTGAGATAGCTCTCGGCCCGGTCGCACACGATGAACACCGCCGTACGACGCTGCCCCGTCCCTTCCAGCTCCTCGTCGGCGTAGCGCAGTTGCCGAACCGACCCTTGGTAGGCGGCACCGCCGGTCGGTCCGCTCAGCAGTCCGCAGCGGCGGATCAGGGTGATCATTCCGTCGATGGCCTCGTCCGAGGTGACCGACTCGATGGTGTCGTACGTCGCCGGGTCGAACAGGCCGACCTGGTGGACCTCGTCGATGGTGCGGATGCCCGGTATGAAGTCCGATTTCTGGGCGACCAGGCCGAGGACCCGCACGCGCGGGTCATGCTCGCGCAGGACCCTGGCGACACCGGTCGACGAACCGGCCGTCCCCACGCAGGCGATGAACCAGTCCGGCGCCCGGCCGTCCAGATCCTTCACGATCTCGGGGCCGGTGCCCTCCGCGTGGGCCTCCACGTTGCGGGGGTTGAAGTACTGATCGGTGTGCAGATACGTGCTCCCCGGGTCGGAGAGCGCCCGGTGGAAGTGTGTCAGCGGGTCGTCCGTGTCGGTCGGGTCGAGGCACTCGCTGCGCCCGGGAAGTTCCTCGATCTCGGCGCCGATGAGCAGCAGGAGTTCCTTGATCTCGGGTACGCGCATGCGGTTGGTGACGCTCTTGAACCTCACGCCGTGCATACCTGCCAGCAGAGCCAGCGCCTTGGCCGTGTTGCCACTGGAAAGCTCCGCCACCGTCCCCTCGCCGTCGGTGGCAGCCTCCAGGTGGGGTCGGGCCATGTGCCAGGCGGGCCGGTCCTTGACAGACCCGAACGGGTTGAGCATCTCCAGCTTGGCGTAGAGGTCGATGTTGCGCAGTCCGTGCACGGTGGGATCTATGCGCACCAGAGGCGTGTTGCCTATGGCCTCGGTGATGCTGTCATACCTCATCCGGCTGCTCCCCCACGGGTGTGATCGGCCAGTAGTCCTCGTCCGGGCACCAGTTCCAGGATTCGCCCCGTCGCTCCACCGCGACCGTCCGCGCGACCGGCTGCCGCTGCGCGCGGTGGGCGTGGAAGTCCATCGCGTACCCGGCGGTGTTGACAAAAGCCAGCAGGTCCCCCGCCGCCGGCAGCCGCGGCAGGTAGACCAGACGGCGCGTGATGAGGTCACCTTCCAGGCAGAGGTTGCCCGTCAGATAGACACCGACCGGCTCCCCGTCATCGGCTGCGGTGGTGCCACCCCGCGGCAGCAGGACGGGGTCCACCAGGACGCCGTGCTCCTCCAGGCTCATGTCACCCGCGTTCACGGCGAGGTGCACCAGGTACTGCCCGGAGCCCGTGTCCGCGGGGCGTACGTCCAGCACGCGCGCGAGCGACAGTCCGCACTGGTCGACGAGCGAGCGCCCCGGTTCGATGTGCAGGTCGTGGAGGTGCTCCAGCAGGAGGGTGGCGGGCGGGCGGCCCAGCACCGGCGCGGGCAGAGAGAGCAGCTCGTCGAGGTAGCCGGGGCCCGCGGTGGGGCGGTGCGCGGGGTACAGCGCGGCGGCACCGCGCACCGTACCGCCCTCGTTGCGCAGCCCGTATCCGTGACCGCGCCAGGTCAATGGCGGGCGGACACCGAGCACCGCCTCGGTCAGCGCGGTGGTCCACCGGTCCCACTCCTCCGCTTCGGCGACGTAGCCGACGCCGAATCCACCCCCGATGTCGAGAGCGCGCGGCGAGAGCCCCCGTGCCCGGCATGCGTCCATGAACAGCACGCACTGCTCCAGCGCCCACACCTTCTCCTCCAAGCCGATGGTGTCGAGGTGATATGCGGCGCCGACGAACTCCAGCGTCTCCGCGTTGCGTTCGAGCGCCGACAGCAGCGCCTCCGTGTCCCGTACCGGAGTGCCGAACCGGCTACGCCGGGAGAGCAGTCGGGTGCCCGCTCCCCCGCGGCCGGAGGCGTACTCGAAACCTGACAGGCGTACCAGCACGGCGACCCGGCCGAGCCCGTGCGCGCGCACCAGGCCGGAGAGCCGTTCCAGCTCGCCGGGCGAGTCCAGATTGACGGTCGCTCCGACTCGGGCGGCCAGCCAGAGGAACGCGGCGTCCTTGGGGCCGGTGGCCATGATGCGGTTGCCGGTGAATCCGCACCCCAGCGCGTGCCTGAGCTCCTCCACGGATGCGACGTCGACGCCGACGACGGCCGGGTCCTCCGCCGCCAGCCGCCGCAGCAGGGCGCTGGAACGATTCGCCTTGTGCGCGAAGTACACGCGTCCGGTGAGATGGTGACGGTCGTAGACGGCGCGGAAGCGGGCGGCGTTCTCGGCCACGGCCCCGGGGAGCAGCACGTTGAGCGGCGAACCCAGCGCGTCGACGAGCGAGTGCAGGAAGTTCCGGTCCGTCAGCAGTGCATCGAGCGGCGGCTCCACCCTGGGCCTCAGGTATAAGGGCGCGTCCACGTAAGGCCTCTCCCGGTGTCGGCCGACTGCCGAAGTGGCGGTCGCTCGGGAGTAGTCGTTTCCAGGTACAACCGCTCCTAAGCCTCGTAGGTCCGGTTCCAGGAACGCAGGCCGCTGCTCAGGGAGAGGGTACTGAGGTCGCGGTCGAGCGCGCTGCCATGGATGCGTGTGCCCTCGACGCCGCGGCGTCGAGCCATGGCGGCGAGGGCACAGGCGCGCTCAGGTTGGTCAGTGTCCGGCGACGACGCCCGACAGCTCGTTGGTCCTCTTCGGCAGGGTGACGGAGGTGAGCCTCTTCCCCGTCTCCACGTCGATGGCGTGCAGCGCCTTCTTGCCGGGCTCGGAGACGTAGGCGACGTGTCCGCGCACGAACAGGGTGGGCCGGGCCTGCTGCCAGTCCAGCGGCTCCTGCCAGTCGCCCACGACGGGGATCTTCTTCTCGATTTTGCCGGTGTCCGGGTCGATGACGTGGATGGCGCCGTCGGTGCCGAGGACCAGGGCCTCGCCGTGCGGGCCGCGGGCCAGTGAGCGGAAGGAGTAGCTGGTGCCGAGTTCGACCAGGCGCAGCTTCTTCTTCTCGGTGTCGATGAGGGAGACCCGGGTGGGGCGTTCCAGCTCGGCGTCGGGGTCGGTCTTGTAGTCGCCCAGCAGAACGGGCGAGGCGTCGCTGCCGGCCTGGTTGCCGATGCGGCCGTAGTCGTCGGGCGAGGCGATCTTGGTGAACTTGCCGTCCTTGTAGATCAGGATGCCATCCTCGCAGCCGACACCGACGGCTTCGTTCTTCGCGGCGGCCTCGCCGTGGACACCGGGGCAGTCCTCGCTGCGCGCGATCTCCTTGTTGTTCCGGTCCAGCACCAGGGCGCCGGTGCGCTTCTCCTCGGTGCCCAGGGTGCTCACGAGTTTGCCGTCGGCCAGCTCGATGGCAACGCCGTGGTGCGCCTCGGCGGAGGTGTACGTGCGTCCTGACGGCTTCTTTCCGCTGCTCAGTGCGGTGGGGTCGAAGACGTTGACCTCTCCGGTGCCGTCGGTGAAGAGCACGGTCCTCGCGGCGTGACGGACTACGTGGCCCGGCTTGGCGCCCTTGTACTCGATGTCGGTGAGGTCCTGGTCGGCAGCGTTCAGGACGCGGAATCCGCTGTCGGTGGAGACCATGACATGGTCCTTGTCGCCTGCGGGGTTGACCCGGTTGAAGCCGGGCAGGTCGATGGTCTCGGCAAGCTTCAGGCTCTCGCCGTCGAGGATGTAGAGGCCGCCGTCGAAGGTGGCGACCAGCGGCTCCTTGACCGCCACCGCGGGCGTGGCGTCGGCTGTTTTGTCGGACTTGGTGTCTGCGGAGGAGGGGGTCTCGCCGCCACAGGCGGTCAGGACCGTGGCGGTGGCCAGGGCGAGTGCGGCACCCGTGAGGGCTCTGCCGCGTATCGACTTGTTCATGGGTTTGTCCCTTTCTGCACCGCGGGGTGGCGGCATGGAGGTACGACGAGCCGGCGCCCGATGGGCGGGTGTGCCGGGAGGACCGGGAGGTTCAGGATCTGGTGGTCAGGGGCTGGTCAAGCCGGTGACCATGGCGGTGGTGTTGGCGCGCATCATCCGCAGGTAGGTGTCGGCGCCCGCGCCCTTGGCGGTGAGGGACTCCGAGTGGAGTTCGACGACGCGAACCCCGCCGCTCATTTCTGTCCGCAGTACCTCGGCGAGCCGTTTGGGCTGGGAGGAGTCGGCGAAGACGGTGCGTACGCCTGCTCCCTCCATCGCCTGGGTGAGGGAGCGCAGGTCCGAGGAACTGGGTGAGGCAAGGGTGGTACCGCTGGGGATGACCGCGCCGATCACCTCGAAGCCGAAGCGGTCGGCGAGGTAGCCGAAGACGTGGTGGTTGGTGACCAGGGCCCGGTGGTCCGCGGGGACTCGGCCGAAGGACTTCTTCATCCAGCTGGTGAGGTCGGTGAGTTGCTTCGCGTAGCGGTCGGCGTTGGCCCGTATCGTGTCGGGGTCCACGCTGTTGACGTGCTCGATGACCTGGTCGGCTATCAAGCCGGTGACCTTGTGCATCCGATCGGGGTCGGTCCAGAAGTGCGGGTCGGGCTCTCCTTCCTGGCCCTCGGGGCCGCCGGCGGCGGCGTGGAAGGTGAGCGGGTCGGCCGCCTCGCCGGCGGCGAAGGTGGCGACACCGGACTCGCGGGCGGCGTCCACGTGCCGCAGGACGTTCTCCTCCAGGCCCAGGCCGTTGTAGACGACCAGATCGGCCTGTTCCAGCTCGGCGGCCTGCACCGCGGACAGTCCGAAGGAGTGCGGGTCGGCGTTGGGCTTCATCAGGACGGTGACGTCGGCCTCCTCGCCGACTATCTCGCGGGTGACGTCGCCGAGGATGTTGGTCGTGACGACGATGTCGGGCCGGTCGTCGTCGGTGGTGCAGGCGGTGGCGGTCATCGCTGTCACGAGGGCGAGGAGGCCCGCGATCAGGTGTCGGGAGCGAGCGGTGCCCACCCTCGCGCGACGCTTCGCCGCGGTTCGGCTCATCGACCGGCCTCCACCATGAGGACCGGCTTGACGTCCAGGTCGAAGGAGCGCGCGATGCGGAGGCCGTCGTTGTAGTCGATCTCGAACACCTTCTTGCCCTCGGGGTCGTTGACGTAGGCGCGGCTGCGGTCGACCTCGATGACGGGGGCGTTGCCGTCGGAGCCGTCCGGCTTCCCTGGTGTCAGCAGCGGCTTGGTCCGTGCGGTCTGCTTTCCGGTCGCGATGTCATAGCCGTGCACGGAACCGTCGGTCTCCAGTACGAGCAACGGGGAGCCCTCGCCTGCCGTGTTGACCGCGACGACGGGCCCGGTCTCCACCTGCTTCCAGCTCCGGTCGGCGACGTCCAGAACCCAGACGGCGTCGCCTCCGGCCTGGGCGGTGAGGGTGTCGCTGCCGGGACGATGACGGAAGGTGGTGGCGCGTTCCTGTCCCGGGACGTGCTTTCCGTACGGGATCTTCTCGGCAGTGAAGGCACCGTCCTGCGCACGCACGAGCAGGGCGCCGTCGGCACAGCCGAGAATCACGCCGCGCCGGGTGACCGCGTCTCCTCGGGGGGCTTCGCACGTCACGTCCGGGGAAGACACGCGTTCGCCCTTGCGGTCGAGGACGACGAGTCTGATGGCGCCACCCCTGTTCGCGAAGGCGAGCAGGTGTTCCTCGTACGGCACGACCGCACCGGCGTACGTGCCGCGCAGCGTCCGAGGAGTCGCTATCCGCCCCTTCTCCAGCTTGCCGCGGTCGTAGAGGACGGTGCGGCCGTTCTCGTCGGTCACCGCGGTGACGGCGACATCACTGCGTATCCGCGCTTGGCTGCCCGCAGGAATCTCACCCACGTCCCGCGTCGGCGCACTGTAGTAGTGGACGTGGTCGCCGTGGTCCACCATCCACGCTCCGCTGTCGAGCACATGGGTGCCGTCGGGCGCCTGGAGGTAGCCGAACCTGCCGTCCATGCCCAGCCGAACGGCATCCTTCACCTCGGCCGTCCTGTGCACCTTGCCGGTGACGAGGTCGAGGACTCCGGTGTTCCCGCTGACGGGGTCGTTCAGGAGGAGCCGGGACTGCTGCTCGGCGGCTTCCTTCGCTCCCTCGACGTAGCCGTGCGGAGTGGCGGACGGGGGATTCGCCTCGGATCGCCCGGCGTCCGGGTCCTCCTCCGCACAACTCGTGGTGAGCAGCGCGGTGAGCACCAGTGCGGCCGATGCCCACGGCGTGACGTTTCTGCGGACGGTCATGATGATCGCCTCGGCTTCTTTCAGTCGACTTCGAGCAGGGGTGCCGTGGAGTGGACCTGCCGCTTACGCCGGTCACGCAGGCCGGACAGGACGTGGGAGACGAAGAACAGGCTCACCGCGAGGGCCGCGACAGTCGCGCCGGCCGCGGTGCTCAGGTGCCAGGACAGCAGCAGGCCCCCGAACGTGGCCAAGGTGCCGAGCAGCGCGGCGAGCACCATGACTCCGCGCACGGTGCGAGCCCAGGGCAGAGCGGCCGCCGGCGGTGCGATGAGCAGCCCGAGGACGAGCAGCGTTCCCACGATGTGGAACGAGGCGACGATCGCCAGGCCGAGCAGGCCGAGGAGCACGGCGTGGGCAAGGCGCGGTCGCAGCCCCAGGGTGTGGGCCTTGCGCGAGTCGAACGCCAGGACCAGGAAGGCGCGATGACCGAGGATCGACACCGCCATCGCCGCGAACAACGCCGCCGCGAGCACGAGGAGGTCCTGTTGCCTGACCGCGAGTACGTCCCCGAAGAGGAACCCGGTCAGGTCGACCGCGAACGACTGCGAGCGGGACACGATGATCACGCCGAGCGAGAGCATGCCGACGAACAGCAGTCCGATGCCGGTGTCCTGGGACAGCCTGGGCGTACGGCCCAGCACGGTGACGCCTGCCGTCATGACAGCGGCGCTGACCACGGCGCCCGCCATGAGATTGCCCCCGAGGAGCGCGGCGACCGCGACCCCCGGCAGCAGCCCGTGGGACATGGCGTCACCGAGGAAGGCCATCCCCCTCAGCACCACCCAGGTGCCCGCCAGTGCGCAGATAGCGGACACCAGCATGCCGCCCCACAGGGCCCGCCGCACGAAGGTCACCTCGAACGGGATCGTCAACCATTCCATGCCCCGGACACTACAATGAAAACCATGTTCAACAAACCGCACCCCCCGGCCACCGCCCCCCTCGACCGGAGCGCATTCCTCCGATTCTCAGAGCTGTGCGCCGGCTATCCGGGGCACCCCGTCCTCCACCAAGTCAGCGGAGAAATATCGGAGTTGACCACGACGGTGCTCGTCGGCCCAAACGGCAGCGGCAAGTCGACCCTGCTCGGCGTACTCGCCGGTGTGATCAAGCCGACATCCGGCGACCTCCTCCGCACCGGTGACCGGCCGCCCGCCTTCGTGCCGCAGCGCGGAGCAGTAGGTGACACTCTTCCGCTCACTGTCAGGCAGACCGTGGAGATGGGACGCTGGGGCGAGCGCGGTCCATGGCGTCGGCTGACCGCACGGGACCACGCGACCGTGGACGCGATGCTCGACCGGCTCGGCATCGGCGACCTGGCCGCGCGCCAGCTGGGCGAACTGTCGGGCGGGCAGCGGCAACGCGCGCTCATCGCCCAGGGGCTGGCCCAGCAGTCGGACCTCCTGCTCCTCGACGAGCCGACCACTGGACTGGATCCGGAGGCGAGGGACCGGATCGGGGCGCTGCTGAGAGCGCTCGTCGCCGACGGGGTGACGATCGTCCAGGCCACCCACGACCTTGAGGTGGCGCGCGCGGCGGACACCTGTCTCCTGCTCCAGGACGGCCGCCTCGCGGGGCAGGGGCATCCGGACCAGGTCCTCACCACGTCGTCACTGGCGCGGCTCCGGCAAACGCTCTGAGGAGCCCGGCGCACGCAACCGCGACGGAGCGGCTCCCATCAGTCTCACTACCCGTCGGTGATTCACCGCCGGACCTGGTTCCCACGGTTCACGCGTGATCCGAGGAACGACATGGGCGCCCATGCCCCCCGCGAAGGCCACGGAATTGCCACGGATCGATGAGGTGACCACGTTGGTCACGGCGCAGCCGGAGAACTGGCCGGATGTGACGGTCCCGTTCATCGTGGCCACCGTCTGCCCGGCGGGGCGGGTCACGGTGATGGTGCCGTTGATGATGCTGTCGGCTCCGGTGTTCCGGTCGAGGACCGCGGTGGACGGACAGCGGGACGTGCCGCCGGGCAGGCACCCGGCGTCCACCGTCGCGGTGAACGCCTGTGTTCCGGAGGTCACGGGAACCGTCGAGCAGGCGAACTCGTTCAGGGCCGTCAACAGGGTCGGCCGGCTGGGACCGCGCCACCACACGGTGGAGAACGCGCACACGCGAGCATGGCAGGCGCTCCCGGCGACGCGGCGTTCCCGACCCATGGAACGGGCAGCCCGTCGGGCGCCCCTGGCGGGGCCCAGCGGGCCGCCGTAGTGGTGGGCGGAGCTCAGGCGACGACGACCGTCCCGGCCCCCTTCCCCTCCGCGCCGGATCCGTCGACGGTCACCCGGAAGACCCGGTCGGTCCCCTCCGCCGTGACGCGGACCCCCGCCCCGTCCCGCAGGACACGGAACTCCGCCGCCGGGGCGCCCGTCAGGTCCGGCACGGTGACCGTGCGCTCGTCCGTACCGGTGCCGAAGACCCGCAGGGTGAGGTCGTCCAGCCAGTCCCCGTCCGGGCGCTGGTCGTCGGCGCCCCACGGCAGTACGGCTTTGTCCCTGACCAGCAGCGGCAGGCTGTCGAAGCCGTGCGTCTCGTGCCGCCAGGCGGGGCCGGTGACGCGTTCGCCGGTCAGCAGTGAGGTCCAGGTGCCCTCGGGGACGTAGTACTCGACCTCGCCGTCCTCGGTGAAGACCGGCGCGACCAGCAGGTCCGGGCCGAGCATGTACTGCCGGTCCAGGGTGCGGGAGGCGGGGTCACCGGGGAACTCCGCCAGCATGGGCCGCATCATCGGGATGCCCGTACGGTGCGCCTCGGCGGCCACTCCGTAGAGATAGGGCATGAGCCGGTGCTTGAGCAGGGTGAACTTCCGTGCCACGTCGACGGCTTCCTCGCCGAACTCCCACGGCACCCGGTAGGAGACGTTGCCATGGAGCCGGCTGTGCGAGGACAGCAGGCCGAAGGCCAGCCAGCGCTTGAAGACCGCCGGGTCGGGGGTGCCCTCGAAGCCGCCGATGTCGTGGCTCCAGAAACCGAAGCCGGACAGGCTCAGCGACAGGCCGCCGCGCAGGGACTCGGCCATGGCGGTGAAGGAGGCGAAGCAGTCACCGCCCCAGTGCACCGGGAACTGCTGTCCGCCTGCCGTCGCCGACCGGGCGAAGAGCACTGCCTCCCCCGCTCCGCGCTCCTTCTCCAGAAGTTCGAAGACGGTGCGGTTGTAGATCTGCGCGTAGTAGTTGTGCATCCGCTCCGGGTCGGAGCCGTCGTGCCAGACGACGTCCGTGGGGATGCGCTCGCCGAAGTCCGTCTTGAAGCAGTCGACACCCTGGTCGAGCAGGAGACGCAGCTTGTCGTCGTACCAGGCGCGGGCGGCCGGGTTGGTGAAGTCGACGAGCGCCATCCCCGGCTGCCACAGGTCCCACTGCCAGACGTCGCCGTTGGCGCGCCGCACCAGGTAACCGTGTTCGGCGCCCTCCGCGAACAGGGCCGACTTCTGCGCGATGTAGGGGTTGATCCACATGCTGATGCGCAGGCCCCGCTCCTTGAGGCGGGCCAGCATCGCCTCGGGGTCGGGGAAGACCTCCGGGTCCCACAGGAAGTCCGACCACTGGTACTCGCGCATCCAGAAGCAGTCGAAGTGGAAGACGCTGAGCGGGATCCCGCGCTCGGCCATGCCGTCGACGAAGGAGGTGACGGTCTCCTCGTCGTAGGACGTGCAGAAGGACGTGGTCAGCCACAGGCCGAAGGACCAGGCCGGCGGCAGCGCGGGTCTGCCGGTCAGGGCCGTGTAACGGGACAGGACGTCCTTCGGCGTCGGGCCGGCGACGATGTAGTACTCCAGCGACTGGTCCTCGACGCTGAACTGCACCTGCCCGACCGACTCCGAACCGACCTCGAAGGAGACCTTGCCGGGGTGGTTGACGAAGACGCCGTAGCCGCGCGAGGACAGATAGAACGGAATGTTCTTGTAGGCCAGTTCGCTGCTGGTGCCTCCGTCGGCCTGCCAGATGTCCACGGTCTGCCCGTTCTTGACGAACGGGGTGAAGCGCTCACCGAGTCCGTAGACGTACTCACCGACGTCCAGGCCCAGTTGGGCGACCATGTGGTGCGTGCCGTCGGGCGCGGTCGCGAACGCCGTGCCCTTCGGGTCCACCCCGGTGAGGCGCCGGCCGTCGGCATCGAGGAAGGCGATGCCCCAGGGGCCGTCACCGTCCATCCGCAACGTCAGTGACCCGCTGGTGAGTTCCGTCGCCGTACCGTTCCGACGGGTGCGGGCCGCAGGCGCCGTGGTGTCATCCGGCAGGATCGTGAAGTCCGGGCCCCGACGGGTCCTGCCCGCGTGATGGGTGGTGCGGACGCCGATGACACCCTCGGCCGGGGAGAAGCACTCGACGGTGATCAGCGGGGTGTTGAGCGTGTCGCCGCGCGCCGCGACACGCTTCACCGCGGCGTACGCGGTGAACCGGTCGGCGTCGACGCGCAGATCACGGATCTCGGTCGCGTACGAGGCTCGGACGCCCTCGCGCATGAGCCAGAAGCCGTCGGTGAACTTCATGCGGTCTCCTTCTTGGCGGGAACGACGTCCACGCGGGCGAGACGCATGGCGCCCCTGAGGCCGATACCCATCTCGTGCACCCCGCGGAGGTCCAGCGCGGCCTCGAAAGTGTGGTATTCGTACGGTCCGCCGGTGTCCGGGAACGGGAGCGCCAGGCTGTGGCCGCCCACGCTCACGGTGATGCGCCCCTCCCCCGAGGCCAGGAACCTCAGTCCGGAGACCCCCTCACCGAAGTCGCACGCCCGGTAGACGAGGCTCCCCTCCTGGTCGGCGGAGGCGGGCGCCACGACGTCACCCTCCGTCTTCGTACGGTCGAGGATCTGCGTGTCCTTCTGTCGGTCGTAGTCGACGGCCTCCAGACCGCGCGTCGCCACCGGGCGGGGGCCCTGTGCCTTTCCGTCGACGACCGCTGTCGCGATGAGCCGGATGTCGGCGCTCGACGCTCCCGCGAGGACCTCGTAGGCGCCCGGCTCGACGGTCCACCGGCCGTGCGCCACACTCCAGTGCCCCAACTCCTCAAGGTGAACATCGAATTGGATGCGCGCCGCCGCACCGGACGGAAGGTGCACCCGACGGTGGGCGACCAGCTTGCGCCGCGGCAGGTCCTGGGGATCTCCACGGCCGGGGAGCCGGCGCCCCAGGCCCTCGCGGACGGGTTCGGCCGTCTTGGCGGGTCCGGCCGCGCGGACGTAGAGCTGCACCACCTCGTCGGCGGCGAGCCCGCCGTCGTTGGTGACGGTCAGTGACACGCGCAGCCGCTCGCCGTCCACCTCCGTGCGCAGGGCCGAGTACGTGAAGTCGGCGTAACCGAGGCCGTGGCCGAACGGGAAGAGGGGCGTGCCGTCGAAGTAGAGGTACGTCTGGCGGGAGCCGATGACGTCGTAGTCGAGCAGGCCGGGCAGATCGTCGTCGCTCGCGTACCAGGTCTGCGGGAGCCGGCCCGCCGGGGACACGTCGCCGGCGAGGACGCGGGCGAGCGCGGTGCCCGCGGCCTGCCCTCCGTGCGCCGTCCAGAGCAGGGCCGGCAGTCCGTCCACCGCGTCGCCGACCGCGTAGGGGTAGGCGGAGGTCAGGACGAGGACCGTACGGGGGTTGGCGGCGTGCGCGGCACGCCACAGCCGGTCCTGCTGGGCGGGGAGGGCGAGGGTCGTACGGTCCTCGGTCTCACGACCGTTGATGTGGGGGTCGTTGCCCGCCACGACGACGACGGTGTCGGCGGCCGCGGCGATGCGGGACACCGCGTCGGCGCCGTGCTCGACGGTCTCCCGTTCGAAGACCGTGGCGTCGTCCCGGGAGACCCTCTCGCCCGCCTCGGCGACCTTCGCGCCGTCGGCGGCGACAGACACGTACCCACCGGTCCCGATGTGCAGAAGGCGGTGCCCGTCGTCGGTTCCCTCCACCGCTTCCAGGCGGAACGTCTCCTGGACGACCCAGCCACCCGGCTCGTCCGCGGACGCCCTGACGTACCCGTCGTCGGCGACGGAAAGGTACAGCCCCTCCCCGGTACGCAGGGTCAGGACGCCGTCCCCCCAGTCGACGAGGGCCAGCTCGGTCGCCTCGTCACCGCAGGTCAGCGGAGGCAGGTCGGTGCGGCCGGCGAGGAGGGCCGGGTCGAGGGCACCTTCCGCCCCGCGCGCCTCACCTTCCGTCGCCCCGTCGGCGGCGGGTACGTGGAGCCAGCCGTCGGAGCTCTTCAGCCTGACCCGGTCCACGCCCTCCGCGAAGAGGACGTTCTCGGCGCCGTACCGTGCGCGGATTCCGTCGAGCGGCGTCGAGCGGTGCACGAGCGTGCCGCTGTACCAGTCGAGCTTGCAGGCGTCCGCGAGCAGTCCGACGACCGCGACGGTCCGGCCCGGCTTCGGCTCCACGGGCAGCAGGCCGTCGTTCTTGAGCAGGACCACGGCCTGCTCGGCGGCTTCCAGGGCGAGAGCCCGGTGCTCCTCGGTGTCCAGGGCGTCGACCTGCGCGTACGGCTCGAGCTCTGGGTCGAACTCCCCGAGCGCGAAGCGCATGGCGAGCAGACGGCCGACCGCCGTGTCGATGTCGCTCTCGTCGATGAGCCCCTTCGCGAGCGCGTCACGGATGCGTCCCGTCATGACGGTGGAATCCGCGCCGTGGTCGGTGAAGCTGTCGACACCCGCCTTCAGGGCGGCCGCGGTGGCCTCCTCGTGGGTGTCGAAGTAGTGCTCGGAGTCGACCAGGTTCGAAGGGGCGCCCGCGTCCGAGCAGACGACCAGCGGCTGGTCGGTCCAGCGGCGCAGGTGCTGCCCCAGGAGCGGGGAGACGTGGTTCGGGCGGCCGTTGACCAGGTTGTAGGCGGGCATGACGCCGGCCACCGCACCCGCCCGCACCGCGTCACGGAAGGCCCGCAGGTCGTACTCGTGCAGGACGCGCGGGCGGACCGAGGAGGACGCGGTGTCGCGTTCGGTCTCGTTGTTGTGCGCGAGCCAGTGTTTGAGCACGGGGGCGGTGCGCCAGAAGCGGGGATGGTCCCCGCGCAGTCCCCGGGTGTACGCGACGGCGATGGCGGAGGTGAGAACCGGGTCCTCGGAGTACCCCTCCTCGCCGCGGCCCCACAGCGGGTGGCGGAGCAGGTTCACGGTCGGTGCCCAGACATTGAGCCCGACGCGGTCGTCCCTGGCACGCTTGGCCCGCACTTCGTTGCCGACCGCCTCCCCGACCCGGCGGACCAGGTCGTCGTTCCAGGTGGCGCCGAGGCCGACGGCCTGCGGGAAGACGGTGGCGGGTCCCATCCAGGCGACCCCGTGGAGGGCCTCCTGTCCGGTACGGAACGGGCCGACCCCCAAACGCTCCACCGCCGGGGCGAACTGGTGCAGCATCGCGATCCGCTCGTCGAGCGTGAGCCGTCCGAGCAGATCGTCGGTGCGCCGGGAGAAGGGCAGCTGCGGGTCGCGGAAGGGAAGCGGATGGTCCGTCACGTGCGGGTCCCCTTGAAGAGGTGGGAGGTATTCCGGTCTGCGGGCGCCGAGTCATCGCTCAGCGCGCGAAGATGATCGTTCGAAGCGCTTCGATGCTCATCGGACGACCCCGTGAGTGTCAAGGGCACGGCTGCCTCGAAGAGGCTCTTCCGCGCAGATCGATGCGCCATAACGCCGGGAAGGGGTTCAGAAACAGGTCGGAGGAATATCGAAACGAACTCTTGTGCGGCCGACACCCTTCACTTAACCTCGCTGCAACATCGAAGCGCTTCGACGAGCAGCCCGTCGACCGCTTCTGCTCAGCCGGTTCAGTTCCGGCCGGCTCGGCCGGTAACGCCCCTACCTCAGTGACAGGGCCGAGCGGCAGTCGCCGCCGCCGGCCGTCCTGTTGCACCACGAAGGGTTGACGCAATGACGCCGAACTCCCCCTCCGCTCCCAGCCGGAGACGATTCCTCGCCTCCTCCGTGGTTGTCGCGGCGGCCGTGGGCGGCGGCATGCCGCTCCTCGCCGCCTGCGGCGGCGATGCCGGTGGCGCGAAGAACGAGGGCACCACCACGGGGCAGAGGCTGAAGGACATCCTTCCTGCCTATGTGCCCTCGAAGGCCGTCACCCCTGACATCCCCGGCAAGAACGGCTCCGCCGACGGTTTCACCACGGCGCTCCCGGCCGCCGAGCTGGCGGTGTCGGTGCCCCAGAAGCTGGGCAAGGGCGGCGAGATCAGCGTCATGGCGCCGCTCTGGGGCACCTCGCCCCGCGAGGGCAACGCCTACTGGACAGCCATGGACACGGCGGCCGGCGTCAAGGTCAAGTGGCAGAACCAGGACGGCAACGTCTACGGGCAGAAGCTCGGCGCGGTGCTCGCCTCCAGCTCCATCCCGGACGCCGTCGTCGTCCCGGGCTGGGAGCTCGGAGGCAAGATCCCGAGCGCCATCGCCAACAAGTTCGCCGACCTGGGCCCCTACCTGTCGGGCGACAAGGTCAAGGCGTACCCCAACCTGGCGGCCATTCCCACCGGCGCCTGGCAGCGCGGCATCTTCGCCGGCCAACTGCGCGGGATCCCCATGCCCGCCGAGGCCACGCCCAACATCACCCCCTTCTACCGCGCCGACCTCTTCGAGGAGAAGGGTTACGAGGTCCCGACCACCACGAAGGAGTTCTACGACCTCTGCAAGGAGATCAACGCGCCCAGGAGCAAGGTGTGGGCGTGCAGCGACATGACGTGGTCGGCGTTCGTCTTCTTCGGGGTGCTGCCGGAGAAGCCCTACTACTGGCAACTGGTCGACGGCAGGCTGGTGAACCGCTACGAGACCCAGGAGTACCTGGAGGCGCTGGAGTGGTCACGCTCGCTGTACTCGGCCGGCTTCGTGCACCCGGACGCCAAGGCGGAGACGGGCGACATGCGCACCACCTTCTCCTCGGGCAACGTCATGATGTACAACGCGGACATCTCCGACTGGTACGCCGCGACCGCCGTGCAGCGGCTGGACAAGCCGGACTTCCGGATGGGGGCGATGGACTTCTTCGCCCACGACGGCGGTGACCTCGTCATCTACGAGGCCCCTCCCTCCAACATCTGGTGCTTCGTCAGCAAGAAGGCCGGCAAGAAGGTCGTCGAGGACCTCCTCGCCCTGGCGAACTTCACCGCCGCGCCATACGGGAGCAGGGAACAGCGCCTGCGGGCCTACGGTCTGGAGGGCACCCACCACAGCCTCAAGGACGGCGTCCTCGTCAAGAACGAGCAGGGCAACAACGAGGTCTTCGCCACCTACGAGTACATCGCCACCTCCAAGCCGTACCGCGCCTACCCGGACTACCCGGACGTCGCCAAGGGTGTCATCGAGTGGCAGCAGCGCCAGGGCGCGCACCTGAAGAAGCCGCTGTTCCACGGGATGCAGATCCAGGAGCCCACCCGGTACACCGAGCTCAACGCGCAGTTCGAGGCTATGGAGAAGGACATCGTGCGCGGCCGCAAGAAGGTCAGCGACATGCAGCAGCAGGTCTCGGACTGGAAGACCAGGGGCGGCGACAAGCTGCGCGACTGGTACAAGAAGCTGCTCGACGAGACCGGTGAGTCGGCCTCCTGACATGTCACTGAGCACAGATGACCGGCGCGCGCAGGGGCCCCCTGCCTCGCCGCCCGCCGAGAAGGACGGGGCGGTCCCCGAAGACGTACGGGTGACCGCGAAGGTGCCCCTGCGGCACCGGTTGCGGCGCGACCGGACGCTGCTGCTGATGACCCTGCCGGCGATGCTGCTGCTGCTGGTCTTCGCCTACATCCCGCTGGCGGGCAACGTCGTCGCCTTCCAGGACTACGACCCGTACATCGCGGACAACGCCTTCCAGGCGATCCTGCAGAGCCCCTGGGTCGGCTTCGAGTGGTTCCAGCAGATGGTGAACGACCGGCTGTTCTGGTCGGCACTGGGCAACACGCTGACGATCTTCCTGTTGCAGCTGACGCTGTTCTTCCCGGTGCCGATCCTGCTCGCGCTGTTCATCAACAGCTTCGTGCGGCCCCGGGTCCGGGCCGTGGCGCAGGCGATCCTCTACCTGCCGCACTTCTTCTCATGGGTCCTGGTCATCACGGTCTTCCAGCAGATGTTCGGAGGCGCGGGACTCATCGCGCAGACGCTGCGGGAGAGGGGCCATGAGGGTTTCGACCTCATGACGAACCCCGGTCTGTTCAAGTTCCTGATCACCTTCGAGATGATCTGGAAGGACGCCGGCTGGGGCGTCATCGTCTTCCTCGCCGCCCTGGCCTCGGTCAGCCCGGAACTCTACGAGGCGAGCGCGATGGACGGTGCGAACCGCTGGCGCCGGATGTGGCACGTCACACTGCCCGCCCTGCGCCCGGTCGTTGCCCTCCTGCTGGTCCTCCAGGTGGGCAACGCGCTCACCGTGGGCTTCGAGCAGATTCTGCTCCAGCGCACGGCCGTCGGCCCGGGCGCCTCCGAGGTCCTCGACACCTACGTGTGGAACGTGGGCATCCAGTACGGCGGCTTCAGCTATGCGGCGGCCGTCGGGATCGTCAAGGGAGTCTTCGGTCTGCTGCTGGTCCTCGGTGCCAACAAGGTCGCCCATCTCATGGGTGAGCAGGGGGTGTACAAGAAGTGAGCGGCCTGCTCTACCGAATGACCGGCGTGGCCGGGATCGAGCCCGGTACGCGTGGCCGGCTGCGACCGGTGTGGGAGGAGGAGCCGACGAAGGCGGGGCTCGCCTCCAAGGGCGTGGTCCTCGTCCTGGCCTGTCTGGCCGTGCTCTTCCCGCTCTGGGTCGTGATCGTCACCAGTCTGTCCTCGGTGCGGACCATCACCGACGCGGGCGGGCTGGTGGTGATCCCTCGCGGCATCACGTTCGTCGCCTACCAAGAGCTCCTCGGCCGCGGCCAGGTCACCCGGGCCGCGGTGGTCAGCATCTGCGTGACCGTGGTCGGGACGCTCTTCAGCATGGCCCTGTCGGTCATGTGCGCCTACGGTCTCTCCCGGCCGGGGTCGGTGCTCCACCGTCCGCTGCTGCTGTTCATGCTCGCCACGATGTTCTTCGGAGCGGGCCTGATCCCCACCTACCTGGTGGTCCAGGGACTCGGCCTCACCGACTCCTACCTGGCCCTGATCCTCCCGAGCGCGCTGAACGTCTTCAACATCCTGGTCCTGCGTGCCTTCTTCATGAGCACGGCCCAGGAGCTGGTCGAGAGCGCCCGCATCGACGGGGCGGGCGACTTCCGCATCCTGTGGCAGATCATCATGCCCCTGTCCCGCGCGGTCATCGCGGTGATCACGCTCTTCTACGCGGTCGGCTACTGGAGCGCCTGGTTCAACGCGTCCATCTACATCAGCGACCCGGAGATGATGCCGCTCCAGAACGTGATGAACCAGCTGGTCCTGAAACAGGAGCGGCCCACCGGTCTGACGCAGGTCATCAACACCGGCCACCTGTCACTGCTCGCCATCCAGATGGCGGTCATGGTGCTGGCGCTGATCCCGGTCGCGGTCCTCTCACCGTTCGTGCAGAAGCACTTCAAGGAAGGGATGCTCACCGGCGCCGTCAAGGGCTGATCAACGCCTCCCGCACCGCACTCACCCGTCAATTTCCACCGGAGGGTCTTCGTCATGCGCGTCTCATCAGTCCCGCAGCCAGAACCCGCCCCGCGTCCCCGGCGCCGGACCGTCCTGGCCGGTGCGGCGGTGGTTGCGGCCTCGGCCACCATGCTGCCGGCCGCGGGCGCGGCCTCGGCCGCCCGGCATCCCGCGAAGACCCGGCCGCACCGCTGGCGCACCGCGGCGATCGGCGGGACGGGCTTCGTGACGGGCATCCTGTTCCATCCGGCCGTGCGGGGTCTCGCCTACGCCCGCACGGACATCGGCGGCGCCTACCGCTGGGACGACCGCGGGTCCCGGTGGACGGCGCTCACCGACCACATCGGCTGGGACGACTGGAACCTGATGGGCGTCGAGGCGATGGCCGTCGACCCTGCGCACCCCGACCGGCTGTACCTGGCCCTCGGGACCTGCACACAGGCGTATGCCTCCCCTGGTGCGGTGCTCAGGTCCGAGGACCGCGGAGCGACGTGGTCACGCGCCGATCTCACGGTGCGCCTCGGGGCCAACGAGGACGGCCGGGGCTGCGGCGAGCGGCTCCTCGTCGATCCGCGTGACAGCGACACGCTCTGGCTCGGGACGCGCCACGACGGGCTGCTGCGCTCCACGGACCGGGGTGCCACCTGGGCCGCCGCCCCCTCCTTCCCGGCCACGCCGTCGGCGGGCGGCCAGGGCGTCACCCTGCTGGTCGCGGCCGGACGGACGGTGTACGCGGGCTGGGGGGACGGCGGCACGGTGCTCTACCGCAGAGACACCTCCGACGGCTGGGAAGCCGTCCCCGGGCAGCCGTCCGCCGGAGCTGCGACGAAGGTGCCGGTCCGCGCGGCGTACGACGCGGGCAGCCGTGCGCTGTACGTGAGTTACGCGGACGGGCCGGGCCCGAACAACCAGGCCGACGGCTCGGTGCACCGCCTCGACACGGTGACCGGAGCCTGGAGAGACGTGACTCCGGTGGCCCCGGGCGGCGGCGACGCGTTCGGGTACGGCGGAGTGGCCGTGGACGCATCACGCCCCGGCGCCGTCGTGGTCTCCACGAACAACCGCTGGGGCCCCGTGGACACCCTGTTCCGTTCCACGGACGGCGGGGTGAGCTGGACCTCCCTCAAGGACACGGCGGTGATGGACGTCTCGGAGACGCCGTATCTGAAGTGGGGCGGGGAACCCAAGTTCGGCTGGTGGATCCAGGCCCTGGCCGTCGACCCGTACGACTCGCGGCACATCGTCCACGGCACCGGCGCCACGATCTACGGGACACGCGACCTGGTCCACTGGGCCCCCGAGATCCGGGGACTCGAGGAGTCCTCGGTACGGCAGCTGATCGCACCGCCCTCGGGAGCCCAGCTCCTCAGCGGCCTGGGCGACATCGGGGTCATGCGTCATGACCGACTGACCGCGTCCCCTTCGCGCGGCATGGCGTCGAACCCGGTCTTCGGCACGGCGACGGGCCTGGCCCTGGCCACGCTGAAGCCGTCGTACGTCGTGCGGACGGGCTGGCCCTCGGGATCCGACTCGGCCGGAGCGTACTCCCACGACGGCGGGGCGAGTTGGCAGCCGTTCGCGGCCCAGCCGTCGATCGCACCTTCGGCTCCCGGCCCGGTGGCGGTCTCCGCCGACGGGGCGACGCTGTTGTGGTCGTTCATCCACTGGGACGGCACCAAGTACGCCGCACACCGCTCCACGGACAGCGGGGCCACCTGGGCTGAGGTGCCCACGTTCCCCAAGGGCGGCACACCGGTCGCCGACCCGCTCGATCCGAGGCGCTTCTACGTGTACGACACGGAAACGGGGGCGGTCCTCCTCTCCACGGACAAGGGTGCGACCTTCACCGGGGGCGCGACCGGACTCCCCTCGGGGGACGTCCAGTTCCGGATGGCCGCGGCTCCCGGGCGCTCCGGAGATCTGTGGCTCTCCGTCAAGGACAACGGCCTCCTGCGCTCGAACGACGGCGGCCGCACGTTCACACCGGTGGCCGGCTGCCAGGCCTCGTACGCCCTCGGCTTCGGCAAGGCCGCCCCGAGGAAGGGGCGGGCGGGCTACCCGGCGGTCTTCCAGACCGGGCGGGTCACGGCGACGTACGACGGCGTGGCCGTGCTCCGCTCGGACGACGCGGGCGCGACCTGGGTCCGCATCAACGACGAAGCCCACCAGTGGGGGTGGACCGGTGAGGTCATCACCGGCGACCCCCGCGTCCACGGCCGTGTCTATCTGGGCACCAACGGCCGCGGCATCCAGTACGCAGACCCCCAGTAACGACTGCCCGTAGAGGAACGAGACGCCCATGCCGTCCCTGCACGACGCCACCCGTGGCCGCATCCTCTTCGGAGGCGACTACAACCCCGAGCAGTGGCCCGAGGAGGTGTGGGCCGACGACGTCCGGCTGATGAAGGAGGCCGGGGTCAACTCCGTCACCGTCGGCGTCTTCTCCTGGGCGAAGATCGAGCCCCGCCCCGGAATACGGGAGTTCGGCTGGCTGGACCGGCTGCTGGACCTCCTGCACGCAGGCGGCATCGGCGTCGTCCTCGCCACCCCGACCTCCTCACCGCCACCGTGGATGGGGGCCCTGCACCCGGAGACACTGCCGCGCACCGAGGACGGGGCCGTCGTCAACTACGGTTCCCGGCAGCACTTCTGCCCGAGCTCACCGGTGTACCGGCGCTACGCGACGGCCCTCACGGAGGACCTCGCCGCACGGTACGCCGGTCACCCCGCGCTGACCGTGTGGCACATCAACAACGAGTACTGCACGCACTGCTGGTGCGACGAGACCGGCGCACACTTCCAACGCTGGCTCGCCTCCCGGTACACCACCCTGGAGGCGCTGAACGAGGCCTGGGGCACGGCGTTCTGGAGCCAGCGCTACGACACCTGGGCGGAGATCCTGCCGCCGCGCAAGGCGCAGTACCTGCGCAACCCGGCCCAGGAGCTGGACTTCAAACGCTTCACCTCCGACGCCCTGATGGAGTGCTACACCGCCGAGCGGGACATCGTCGCCCGGCACACCCCGCACATCCCGGTGACGACCAACTTCATGCCGCTGTGGTCGGGCCAGGACGCCTGGGCCTGGGCCGAGCAGGAGGACATCGTCTCCGTCGACGTCTACCCGGACCCGGCCGACCCGCGCGCCGGACAGTACAACGCGATGCTCGCCGACATGACCCGCTCACAGGCCGGCGGTCCGTGGATGGTGATGGAACAGGCGGCCGGGTCGGTGAACTGGCGCGGTGTCAACCATCCCAAGCCGGCCGGCCTCAACCGGCTCTGGTCGCTCCAGTCGGTGGCGAGGGGTGCGGACGCGCTCTGCTACTTCCAGTGGCGGCAGTCCCGGCAGGGGGCGGAGAAGTTCCACTCCGGGATGCTGAGCCACGCCGGTGAGAGCGGCCGCACGTTCGGGGAGGTCAAGCGCATCGGGGCCGAACTCGCCTTGATCGGCGCCGAGGTGAGCGGCACCCGGGTCTCGGCCGAGGTCGCCGTTCTGCACGACTGGGACGCCTGGTGGTCGAGCGCCCAGGAGGGCCGGCCGTCCTCCCTCGTGTCGTACCCGGAGCTGCTACAGGCCTGGCACCGAGGGCTGTGGGACAGCGGTGTCAGCATGGATTTCGCCCGCCCCGAGTCGGATCTGCGCGCGTACCGGATGGTGCTCGTGCCTCAGCTCCAGCTCCTCGGTGACGCGGCGATCGACAACCTCGTCGCGTATGTGCGAGGTGGCGGCACCCTCGTGTGCGGGTTCTTCACCGGAGTCGCGGACGTCGACGACCGGATCAGGCCGGGTGGCATGGACGGCAGACTGCGCGAACTGTTCGGTATCCGTACGGTGCACGAGTGGTGGCCGCTGGACGCGGGCGCGACGGTCGCGTGCGACGGTTTCCGGGGCACCCTGTGGTCGGAGGAGCTGGAACCCGACGGCAGCGCGGAGACGGTGGCCGCCTACCGGGAGGGCGAGCTGGACGGCCTTCCCGCGGTGCTCCGCAAGGGCGGCGCGTGGTACGTCTCGACGCTGCCCGAGCCCGACTCCCTGCGGGACCTGCTCGGCCGGGCGGCGGCCGAGGCCGGCGTACGCCCCGTGCGGGAAGGGCTGCCCGCCGGGGTCGAGGCGGTGCGGCGCGGCGAGCTGCTCTTCCTGCTGAACCACGGCCGGGCACCGGCCGTGGTGAAACTGCCGGGCCACCACCTCGACCTGCTCACGGGGGCCGAGTCCGACGGCGGTGTGGAGCTGGACCGCTACGGCGTTGCCGTGCTCAGAGACGTCCCGGCATGATCGACGGCACGTGGGAACCCCGTCCGGCCACCCGCTGGGAGGACGCGTTCCTCAGCGGAAACGGCCGTCACGGGGCGATGGTGTACGGAGACCCTGCCGTCGACCGGGTGATCGTCAACCACCACTCCCTCGTGCGGCCCAACGGCAGCGAGGACCTGCGCCCGCCGGAGCTCGCCGACCGGCTCCACCGTCTCCAGGACGCGCTCCTGTCCGGGGACACGACGGCCGCGGAGGACTTCGGGGCCGGCCGCCCGCTGGTGTGGGTGCAGCCCTTCCACCCGGCGTTCCGGACGAGCGTGCGCCGCGGACGGGGGCCGCACGAGGCGGTCGCCGGATACCGGCGCGAGGTCGACTTCACGACGGGCGAGGTCACCGCTTCGTACGAGGCCTGGAACAGCAGCGTCTTCGTGTCACGGGCCGACGACGTGATCGTGCAGCGCATCACGGACCTCGGACTGACCGCGGACATCGTCCTGGACCACTCCCTGCCCGGCGCCCCCGCGCGGCTGGCGGCCGGCCGCTCCGCGGTCCTGACCCCGGACGGCGCGCACCTGGCTCTGCGGGTGCGCTATCCGGGCAGCGTGCTCGGATACACGGGCGTCACCCTGGCGCGGGTGGACGGCGGCCGTGTCTCCGTGGCCGGCGAGGGCATCCGGATCGAGGGGGCTCGGAGCCTCACCCTGACGACCCGGGTCGTCAGGGGGGCCGACCGCCCCGACCTCGGGGAGCTGTGGGCCGCCCTGCCTCGCGAGGACTACGCCACGCTGCTGGAGCGGCACCGGCCGCCGCACCGGGCCGCGTACGGGCGCGCCTCCCTCACGCTGCGGGACGCCGCGCCGGAGCGGGAGCTGTCCGGCAGCGAACTGCTGCGCACGCCGACGTCCCCCGCGCTCCTGGAGCGGCTCTTCGCGGCGGGCCGCTACCACCTGCTGTCCTCCTCGGGTGTGCTGCCGCCACGGCTGACCGGCCTGTGGACCGGCGACTGGGACACGGCCTGGTCGGGGGCCTTCACCACGAACGCCAACCTCAACCTCCAGGTAGCCTCCGCCGCGGCAGCCGCACTCCCGGAGGTCACCGAGGCCCACGCGTCCCTCGTGCACGGGCAGTTGTCCGACTGGCATGACAACGCCCGGGCGCTCTTCGGGGCGCGGGGCATCGTCGCGCCGTCCCACACGGACGGCGCGTCGGGCCACACACGGCACTTCCAGCGCGCCTATCCGCTGCATCTGTGGACGGCGGGAGCCGACTGGCTGCTGCAACCCCTGCTGGAACACGCCGAGGTCACGACGGGCGCCCCGGGCTCCGCTCTGACCGGCGCGCTCGTCGAAGCGGCGCTGTTCTACGAGGACTTCCTCAGCCGTGAGGACCCGGACGGAAACCTTGCGGTCGTGCCCTCGTACTCCCCCGAGAACCGGCCGGCCAACGCGAGCTGGGGGACGGTGAACGCGACGATGGACATCGCCGCGGCCCACCACGCCCTGACGACGGCCGCCCGGCACGCCCCCGGGCATCCGTCCGCCGGACTGTGGCGGTCACTCGCGGCCCGGCTCCCGGCATACCTCGTGAACGAGGACGGGGCGCTCGCCGAGTGGGCGTGGCCGGGCCTGCGGGAGACGTACGACCACCGCCACCTGAGCCACCTCTACCCGGTGTGGCCGCTGGACGCGATCAACCCGTACGACACCCCGGAGCTGGCCACGGCCGCACATCGCGCCCTGGAGCTGCGCGGCTCGGAGAACGACTCCGCCCACGGGCATCTGCACCACGCCCTGATCGCCGCCCGGCTGAGGGACCCCTCCAGGGTGTCGGCGGCGCTGGACGCGGTGCTGGGCGGCGACTTCTTCCACGACTCGCTGATGAGCGCGCACTACCCGTCCCGGAACGTCTACAACGCGGACGCGGCCCACAGCCTTCCGGCCGCCGTGATCGAGTCGCTCGTCCAGTCGTCGCCCGGCCGCCTGGTGCTGCTGCCGGCGGTCCCGGTGGCGTACCCGGCCGGTGAACTCCTCGGCGTACGCACGCGGTTCGGCGCACACCTCGACCTGCGGTGGTCAAAGGACGGTGCCACCGCCGTGCTGCGCCCCACCCGTGACGCCCGGGTCGATCTGCGTACGGGTGACGGACTCGCCCTCACCGGGACCTCCGCCGGAATCCCCCCGGCTCCGCTTGCGCTGACGGCCGGCGTGGACCGCGTCCTCACCCTGGGGCCGCGGTAGCACTCCGCCCGAACGAGTGAGTGTGCCCATCGGCACTCAGGCCGGAGCCGGTCCCGAGCTCGCACGCACCGTGAGAACGGGCTCCAGCAGTTCCACCTCGTCGGTACCTCGGCCGACAAGCTTCGCGACCACCTGTTCCACTGCGCGGCGCCCCATCTCCTGTGCCGGGATGGCCACGGAGGTGAGCCGCACCGAGGCCTGCGTGGCCACCTGCTCGGGGCAGACGGCCACGACGGACACGTCCTCCGGCACCGCTCGACCCTGCTGCTGGAGCAGATTGAGCAGAGGCTCGATCGCGGCCTCGTTCTGTACGATGAATCCGGTCGTTCCGGGCCGCTCGTCGAAGATGCGGCCCAATGTGCCGGCCATCGCGGCGTACCCGCCCTCGCAGGGACGGTGCAGAATCCGCATCCCCGCCTCCTGCGCCTTCGCCCGTACGCCGTCCACGGTCCGTTCGGCGAAGCCGGTGTGCCGCTCGTAGACGGCGGCCGCCTCGCCGATCACCGCCACCTCGCGGTGTCCGAGTCCGGCGAGATGGTCCACGCAGAGCGCACCGGTCGCCTCGAAGTCGAGGTCGACACAGGTCAGCCCGCTGGTGTCGGCCGGCAGGCCGATCAGGACGGCGGTCCGGCCCGAATCCCGGAGCAGCGGCAGCCGCTCGTCGTGCAGTTCGACGTCCATCAGAATCATCGCGTCGGCCAGGGAACTCCCCGCGATCCGCCGGACGGTCGCCGGCCCCTCCTCGCCGGTGAGCAGGAGGACGTCGTAGCCGTGCGTACGGGCACTGGTGGCGACGGCGATGGCGATCTCCATCATCACGGGCACGTACATGTCCGTACGCAGGGGCACCATCAGCGCGATGATGTTGGACCTGCTGCTGGCGAGGGCACGGGCACCGGCGTTGGGGTGATAGCCCAGCTGCTGGATACTGTGCTCGACCCGTTCCCGGGTGGAGGCGGAGATCGACCGCTTGCCGCTGAGGACGTAGCTCACCGTGCTCGCGGACACTCCGGCGTGCTGGGCGACCTCGGCAAGCGTGACCATTCGGCTTCTCCCCTACAGATGGCGACCGCACGGGAGAGCGGATGAAGCGCTTCGACAGCGCCTTGCTGTGCTCCCCTTCGCGCTCTGACATGCACAGACACCGTGAAGCCTAGACTCGCACACAACCAGTGTCCAGAGGCAGAGTCGAAGCGCTTCGACCACTCGCCGCATCGGATCACTGCCGCACACCGCGGTTCAGGACGGCGAAGGTGTTCAGCCTGCCGGCCGGTCGCCGGACTCCTGTGCCGGAAGCGTTGCTGAAGGCGGTGACGGTGTCCTGCGCCCCGCTGGGCAGAGATCCTTTCCGCACGACCTCCGTACCGCGCCCCCGGCGGCTCCCCCGCTGAACGCCGGTTGCGGTGGGGACGGGGTGAACAGAGGGCAGCACCCATGTTCTTATGCTCCACGTCGCAGGATTTCCAACGTCGTACAACGGCCAGCGGCCCGCCCCTGGAACCGCGTTGGACTCCCACGCCCCGCATCGCTCCGACGGCAGAACGAACGTCCCTCCCGTACGCACGCGCCCCACCTCGCCACGCACCTTCGCCCGACAACGTTGTCGCCTACACGAGAGGCCTCGCCATCATGGTGCGCACCATCCGCAAGCTCTCCCTCATCGCCCTGGCCGCCACCTTGCTGGCGGGCATCGCCCCATCCCCCGCGGGAGCCGACGGTCCGGCAGCCGCCCGGGCGCTCGATGTACCGGTCCAGAGCACGGCCGAGGCAGGGAACCCACTGGTCGAGGGTTGGTACGCCGACCCTGATGTCGCGGTCCACGACGACCGTCTCCGGATCTTCCCCACCACGTCCCGCAGGTACGCCGAACAGACCTTCGTGGACGCGTTCTCCTCGACGGACATGGCGACGTGGACCAAGCACTCCAAGGTGCTGGACATCGCCGACGCCTCCTGGGCCACGTACGCGCTCTGGGCCCCCGCTCCGGTCTTCCGCGACGGCAAGTACTACCTCTACTTCGCGGCCAACGTCATCCAGAACGACTCCGAGCACGGCGGGATCGGCGTCGCCGTCGCCGACCGCCCGGAGGGCCCGTACAAGGACGCCATCGGCGGCCCGCCGATCTCCCGGTTCCACAACGGCGCCCAGCCGATCGACCAGGACGTCTTCATCGACGACGACGGTCAGGCGTACATGTACTACGGCGGATGGGACCACGCGAAGGTCGTCAAGCTCAACCCGGACATGACCAGCACCTGGAGAAGCGCCCGTCGGAACTCCTCGGGCTGCTGGCCGAGGAGTGGCGCCTGTAGTCATCAGGCGCGTCGCTCCTGATGCGCCGCCTGTTGGCGGAAGCGGTGGCCCCCAGCACACGCCCGGAGCGCGGCCAGAGATGGGCGTCCTGGAGCAGCGCGAAGCTGTCGTCCGAGACGGCGATCCCGCCGGTCGCCTGGGCGGTGCCTACGAAGAGACCATCATTCACGCCCTTCCGTGCCGACCGGAGGCTGGACCCGTCGTCGTGTCCGATCGCCGTCTGCACAGCGGCTCGTTCCGATTCGACGACATCGCGCCTGAGCGTCGCATCCCCGGTCACCTGGCTGCCGCCGCTTCAACCGTACGCCCGCCTTATCCTTGCGTGCGTACGATCGTACGCACACGACATCACTTACAAGGGCGGGCCATATGCGCCTCCCTGACCGATCGTCACCTTCGCCTGCACTATCGGTCCCGCACTCCCGCAACCACTTCACAGACAAGGAAATGCGACAAAACCATGCCGAGTCCCTATCTGGTAATCGATGCGCTGCCACCCCTGTCCTGGGTCCCCCTTGAGGGCCGAGCAACGGTCGAACAGTCCACCCAGACGCTCACCATGCGGAGCGCAGGAGAGGCCGATTGGACCAACAGCGCGACCGGTGGGGATCAGCAGCATAATGCGGCGAGCCTCGCGTTCCTGACCCCGTCCACCCCTTTCCTGCTTTCGGCCAAGGTGTCCATCTGGGGAGACCGCACCACCTTCGATGCCGGCGCCCTATCAATCTGGTCGGACGAGGACCACTGGGCGAAGCTCTGTTTTGAGTACTCCCCCGACGGCGAGGCCATGGTCGTCAGCGTCGTGACCAACACGTACTCGGATGATGTGAACTCCCACCTCGTGGCCGACGCCGGCATCTACCTGCGGCTCGCCTTCCTCGGCGACAACGCCTGGGCCTTCCATTCCTCGCCTGACGGTAAGCGTTGGAATTTCGTCCGGCTCTTCAACCTCCCGGTTCCGGCGGAAAAGCCAACGTACGTCGGTTTCCTCAGCCAGGCACCATTCGGCGAACGCTGCGATGCCGTCTTCAGTGACATCGAAATCAGCCATGTGCTGCTCAGTGACACCCGAAACGGCAGCTGACGGACGATGACCACCGCGAAGCGCCGACGCTGCCTCGGGTGAGAGCGCGCCGACCATGGTCCGCGCCGCACGTTCCGAAGTCCGCAGATGTGCCTGGGAGTTGGACGGGTCGGGCTTCGGATGTCGGCGAACAGGTGACCGTGGACGGGGCCCCGGTCGTCGCGCACTCGGACCAGCAGGGCACCGCCCCGACCTGGAAGGAGTCCTACGGCCACCGCCCGCTCATCAGGTGCGTCGACCACGGCCCCGGAGAAACGCGCCGCCTGTGGTTCGCCTGTTCGGGCGACACGGCGCGGACGCTCTGGCCACCGCCCCCTCGGCCGCACCCGGCCGGCAGGGGACGGGATCCCCCGCCGGCCGGCGGAACGGCCGCTGTCAGGCCGTCGTGCAGGTGTTGCCGCTGAGAGTAAAGGCCGTTGGCGCTGTATTGGTGGTGCTCCTGGTGCCGGTGAAGCCGAGCGCGATGGAGCCGTTCGCTGTGATGACCGCCGTGTATCCGGCGGGAGCGACGCCGACCGTCGAACCGCTCTGCGTGGCGGTCCCGCCCCACACGTTGGAGAGCGTCTGGCCGTTGGCGAAGGCGAAGGCGAGGTTCCAGCCGTCGATGGCGGTGGTGCCGGTGTTACGGATGGTGATCTCACCCTGGAACCCGCCGGGCCATTCGCCGACCACCCGGTAGCCGACGGAGCAGCTCACTCCCGGCGTGGGCCCGCCCTTGTCCGTGGTGACGTCCACCGTGGCGGAACGGACCGAGCGATTGCCGGCCGCGTCACGGGCGTACACCGCGAACAGGTACGCGGTGTCCGCGGTAAGGCCCGTCACGGTGGCACTGCTGGTGGCGGACGAGACGGCTGTGACCTCGACGCTGCCGCTCACCCGGACGACGTCGTAACCGGCGACAGCAACGTTGTCCGACGCTGCGGGCCAGGTGAGGACGGCCGAGGTCGCCGTCACCATGGAGGCGATCGGAGCACCGGGGGCCGTCGGGGCCTCCGTGTCGCCCGGGCTTCCGCCACCGCCGAAGACAGTGGCCTCCCGGGAGGTCCGGGCGATGCCGTCGGCTCCGTGGAAAATGCGCTCGCCCCAGGAGCTCAGGCGGCTCGGATCGAAGTCGATGGCCAAGTCGAGGATCGGGTCGGTGTTGCCGCTCCAGGACCACGCCAGGTAACCGAGGTCGAGAGCCTCGGCGGTGGCCATCATGGTGTCCTCGTCAGGGTCCCCCCACTGGTCGGCGGGTCCACCGAACTCACCTATGACAAGGGGCAGCCCGGCGTCGACGAAGGCTTGCAGGTAGTCGGTGATCGCCTGAGGCGTGCTGTAGACGCTGTACATGTGGATCGAGAAGACCAGGTTGCCCGTGGTGTCGGCGTCGTACACGGCTTGTGCGCCGGCGCGCATGACACCCTGCCAGTCCTGCCCCCAATTGGGCGCGTCCACCATGATCGTGTGGGCGAACCCCGCGCCACGCAGCTTCTGGACGGCGGCGGTCGTCGGCGCTGTCCAGCCGGCGGGGTCGGTGTTGCCCCAGGGCTCGTTGCCGATATTGACGATGACGTAGTCCTCTTCGCCCGCGAGAACGTCCTTGAGACTGATCCAGTAGTCGGCGGCATGGTCGAGGGTGCCTGCCGCGGTGTCCTCGCCGTAACCGGTGGTGTCGTGCACCTCCAGGACGCAGATCAGCCGGTTGGTCTTGCAGTCGTCGACGATGCCCGCTACTTCGGCGGGGCCGTTCCTCGTCCAACGGTGTCCGTCGGAGAGGACGACGCGAACGGTGTTGGCGCCCAGGGCCTTGATGTCGGCCAGCGACCGCGTCTCGCCGGGGTACCAGGTGTGTGCGTGGTTGACACCGCGCATGACGAAGTCGTTACCGTTGGCCTCCAGCAGGCGGCCGTTACTGACGTGCAGACCCGTGGCTGTGACTTCCGCCCCGGCGGGCCGGGCCTGCGCAGCGGCGGGGCCAAGCGCGCTAAGCAGAACGACGCCGAGCAGGGCGGCCAGACTTTTCACCAGGACGTTCAAGGGGCTCTGCCTGTGACGTGCCGTACTCGTTGCTGATCTCACTGCGACTCCAGGAAGTAGGTGCCGGGTGACGCAAGGTTCGGCGGCGGACGTGGGAGCGCTCCCATAAAGCCAGGTCGCCAGGAGCACGTCAAGACATTGCGCATCCTTCGGTGTACAGGCCAGAGCAACGTCGGAACCCTCTGGCCGCCGGCGTCGGCGTCAGCTGCGAGGACGAGCCGGCAGCGAGGCTTCCCCCGTTCTGCTGTGGGACTACGAAAGCGGCCCCGAGACCGGGCTGGAACCCCGCGCTTCTCCCCCATCGACACCGAGAAGGAGAAGCTGCGACCGAGATCGGGTGATCGCAACGGATACCGTGCGACGGATTCCGTGGTCGCAGTACACCCGCCGGCCCAGGCACCCCGAGGACGCCTCCGCCGTCGGCCGCCTGCCGCTCGTTCTCCACGACCACCCGCCGCGCAGCTTCGAGCGGGCCCTCGGCCGTGACAGGCAGCCCACCGCGCTCGACCGGCCCTGCCGGTACTGCCGTGGGCCGCTCGCCGCCTACACCCGGGCGGCTCCTGTCATGGTGAGAAAGGCCGGAAGGTCGTCACGGTGCCCGTGACCGGCGTCGAACCCGGAGATGCCGACGGCACGGCAGCCATGGCCGCCCCGTTCGGCAGGCGTCGACGCCCATGGGGCGGTGGGCCGGATGCCGGGATGGGCGAGTACGCGAAGGGCCCCGAGAAACCGTCTTTCGCGCCGGGGCCCTGATGAGAGGCGTGCGCCGATCCGGAACGGCGCACCGCCGGCTGGGTTTCGGCGGTCCGCCGTCCCTCTCTAAACGAGCGTCATAGCGTAGATCTCGACGCGGGAGTCGTCCGGCAGCGAGACCGAACGGACCGTCTTGCCCCCATCGAGTTCGGCGGCCGTACCGAAGAGCCGAATGGACGGCCCGTCGACACCGCTGCCCCTCTTGATGCGGTGCGGCATGTCGAGGACGACCGTGCTGCCGTTCGGCGCGGAGCCCGCCCAGTCGCCGAACGTCACCGGTGCCTCCGTGCTGCTGCCGTCCGTGTAGTGCACGGTCAGAGTGGTGGTCACAGGACCGTTGTGCGCCGAGCCGACCAGCCGCAGCGCACTGTGCTGTCCGGCGGGCAGCAGGAGGGCCTGCCCGCCTGTTTCGAGGAAGTTGTTCGCCGTACCGGTGGGGTCCGGCGCGTCGTACGTCACCCCGTCCCAGGTGACCGGCCCCGCCTTGGGCAGCAGGTCGCCGTCGTAGCTCCAGCCATGCCCGTCGAAGTCGCCCTCGTCGGAGTTCGCCACCGTGGCCGTGCCGTCGTGGCCGAGGTCTGCGCGCAGGTCCACCGCGCACTGCCCGTTCGCCTCACTCGCGCAGGTCGTGGCGGCTCCCACCGTGACGGTGGCCTTGCGGGTGACCGAGTTCGTCCCTCGACCCGCGACCTTCACCTCCACCGGGTAGGACCCGGCCGCGACGCCCGGGGGCACATTGATGTCGAGCGACACCTTCTTCTGGACCGGGAGGTGACCGGAATCGATCACCAGTGGTGAACGCTGTGCCGTCGTGGCCTTCCAGCCGCTGGGCACCTTCGCCGTGACCGACACGTTCAGCTTTCCGGGAGTCTGCCCGAGGACGTCCAGCGTGAACTTCGCGGTCTGTGCGGCGTCACCCGTGGGGACGACCGCCGCGGCGGGACGCAGCGACGCGTCGACGTGCTTGCGGCTGTCGGGGGACGCCTGGTTGACGGAAGGCGGCTGGGCGCCCTTGCCCGTGCCCCAGGAGGAGGGGGAGGTCCCGAGCCGGTGGGCAAGGGTTCCGCCGTGCGCGAGCTTGTTCCAGCTCAGCCAGGTCTGGGGTACGTCCCGGCCGTTCAGTGCCACGCTCTGCACGTACCGCTTCGTGTCGCTCGCTCCGGGTGCTTCGATCGTCAGCATGCCGCCCTGGCCCTTGGTGCCGGACGCCTTGGGATAGCTGCCGATCCGGACGGTCGCCGATTCGAACTGCGGGCTGGACACGGCCAGGAAGTCGCCGCCGCTCATCGTCGGGTAGAGGCCGAGGGAGGAGAAAACGTACCAGGCCGACATGGTGCCCAGGTCGTCGTTGCCCGTCATCCCGTCCGGCCCGATGGTGAACAGCGTCATCGCCGCACGCACCACGGTCGCGGTCTTCGCCGGGGCGCCGACCCAGTTGTACATGTAGGGGGCGTGCAGGTCCGGCTCGTTGTTCGGGTTGTACGTCGGCTTGCCGTAGTAGTCGTACGGCTGCGAGATCCAGTCATTCCGGGCGGTGCCCGCCGGGTCGGTGAGTAGCTTGTCGTGGACGAAGAAGGAGTCGAGCCGCTTCTCGGTGGCGCTCCGGCCGCCCATCAGGCTGACGAGGCCGGCTGGGTCCTGCGGTACCAGCCACTGGTACTGGTACGCGCCGCCCTCATGGAATAGGTGTGCCGCCTCGACCGGGTCGTAGGGCGTGAGCCAGGTGCCGTCGGCCGTCCGCGGCCGGAACTGCTGGATCGAGGAGTCCCACAGGTTCCGGTACCACTGGCCGCGCGCGGCGAACATCTTGGCGTCCGACTTGTGTCCGAGCCGGTCGGCCATCAGCGCAAGCGACGCATCGGCGGCGGAGTACTCCATCGTCGCCGACGCCGGGTGCTTGCAGTCGTTGTCGCCGCCCTTGTCCGCGCAGTCGTTGCCGAGCTCGAGACCTGACGGGATGTAGCCGCGCTCGGTGTAGTGGTCGGATCCCGAGCGTCCGTTGTACGGCGAGTCGACGGGCGGGGTGCTGGTCGCGTTCTTCTTCAGCAACGCGTAGGTCTCTGCCTCGTGTCCGGCGAGCAGACCCTTCGACCAGGCCTCTACGAGGAAGGGAGTGACAGGGTCACCGGTCATGATGTTGGTCTCGCTGTTGGCGAGCGCCCAGCGGGGCAGCCAGCCGCCGTCCCGGCCGGCCGCGACGACCGACAGCGCGACATCCCGGGCGACCTTCGGCTCCAGCATCTGCAGAAGCTGGTTCTGCGGCCGGTAGGTGTCCCAGAGCGAGAAGTTCTGATACGGCGTGTAGTCCTTTGCCGTGTGCGTCTTGTTGTCGAACCCCTGGTACATGCCGTCGACGTCACCGGCGAGGTTCGGGTGCAACTGGCTGTGGTAGAGCGCGGTGTAGAAGGCCTTCTGCCGGTCCGCCGCGCCTCCGCCGACCCGGATGGAATCCAGCTGCTTCTTCCAGGTGTCCTGCAACGCCGTACGCGTGGCGTCGAAGTCGAAGGACTCCTTGGTCTCCGCGGCCAGGTTCTTACGGGCGCCCTCCACACCGGTGTAGGACAGCCCCACCTTCAGGACGGCGTCCCGGTCGGTGGTCGCGTCGAAGGTCACCCAGGCGCCGTTCTGGCCGCCTCCCTCCGCGTCGCGGGTGCCGGGCTCGGGGTCTGCGCCGTCCCACGTGCCGTAGGCCTTGAAGGGCCGGTCGAAGGTGGCGCTGAAGTACACCGTGTGCTCGTCGTGTCCGGCACAGAAGCCCCCGGCGTGCACCCGGCCCTCAATGGTGCGGTCACCGACGACGTGCACCTCGGAGTCCAGCACAGACTGGTTGGCCTTGCCCGTGTTGAACAGGACGTTGGCCGCACCGGTGGAGGGGAAGGTGTAGCGCTGCCACCCGGTGCGCTCGGTGGCGGTGAGTTCCGCGTCGACGTCGTACTTCTTCAGCCCCACCCGGTAGTAGCCGGGACTGGCCTGCTCGTCGTCGTGGCTGTACGGGGAGCGGTAGGCGTTCGGGTCCACGGAGTCGACCGCGCCCGTGGTCGGCATGATGGGCAGCTCGCCCATGACGCCGCAGCCGACGCCGGACAGGTGCGTCTGGCTGAATCCGTAGATCGAGTCCTGCTTGTAGTCGTAGCCGCCCTGGCCGCCGGTGTCCGGACTGACCTGGACCATGCCGAACGGCGCGCTCGCCCCGGGGAAGGTGTTGCCGAAGTTCTGGGTTCCGACGAACGGATTGACCAGATCGATCGGTTCCGCGCCCGCGGCGGCGGCGGCGGGCTCGGCGATGCCGGCCACTCCGCCACTCACGAGAACGGCGGCCATCAGACCGGCTGTTATACCGGAAGCACGGGGACGGAACGGTCTGAAAGCAAACCGCATGGGGTATTTCCCTTCGAGTCCTGCTCAACTGACAACGTTGTCACGGTGTTCGTTCGCACCATAATCCCCAGCCGCCGGGATGTCACTGGGTGAGCGGGGGCAATTCTGACGCGCTGCATTGATTCTCCAGATGGGGCGTCGACAAGCGACCTGCCTGCCCTGGCGCGCGGCCTGCGGGGCGGATGTGCCACCAACGGCACACGGAGATGGGCTTGACCCTCGCGGCCGGAGAGGAACCGGGCGAGGCTCGGGCCGAGACCTCGGCGGGCACGTCGAGGTACAGGGTGTGATGGAATCCCCAGGCCCGGAGCGCCAACCGGTAGCCACTGGCGAGCGGAACAGTCACGTGACACCCGAGATCAGGCTCCACCGGCTGCTGAACGCGCATCCGAGCCGAGTCGAGGGAAATCGGGGTGGGGATGAGCAGCTGCCGCTGCCAGGTCCGTCTGATCAGGTGCGTCGTACAGCCGGGTGTGGCACTGCCCGCACAGGGCGATCTTCGTCAGGAGATACTCACGATTCGAGTTGCGTGTCCAAGTCACCATTCGGTGGACGCGACCAGGTGCTCCTCCAGTTGCGGCGGGGACGACGCCCCGGCCAGCGGGATGACCGGCAACTCGCCGCCGATCTGCCAGGAGAGGACGACCTGGTTGGCGGTGGCGCCGGTCTCCCGGGCGACGGAACGCAGCGCGGCGAGCCGGGCCGGGGTGCCCGGGTGGCCGTAGTCCGGCGGCAGCGGCTTGTCCTCGCGTACGTACGGACCGGCGAGCAGCGGGGAGTAGGCGACGAGGGTCAGGGCGGGCTCAGCCCGCAGTAGCCGAATCCTTCGGGGCCGGCGTGACCGAGGCTGCCGTCCGGACAGAGGTCGCTCGGCACGTCGAACCGGGGGCGCAGGTGGCTGTGCTGGTACTGGAGCACCTCGTATCCGGGCAGCCGGGCCGCGGCGGCCAGCGCCCGGGCCCGTTCGACCCGCCACTTCGCCTGGTTGCTGGCGCCGAGGAGTCCGACCGTACCCTCCGCGGCCAAGGCGCCGAATCCCTCAACGGTCTCCTGCTGCGGTACGGAATCGATATGTGCGTAGAGCAGGTCCAGCTTGTCGACACCCAGCCGTTCCTGGCTGGCCTCGGCCGCTTCGCGGATCGCCTTGGCCGACAGACCCTCCGGGTTGTCGACGAAGCCGGCTGCGCCGCCACCGGCCCAGGACGTTCTCGCTGTGACCGCCCTGTCCTCCGTCGGTCCAGAAGGCGTAGTCGTCGGACGTGTCGATGAAGTTCCCGCCCACTTCGACGTAGCGGTCGAGAAGGGCGGAAGAGGTCTTCTCGTCGGTGTGCGAACCGAACAGCATCACGCCGAGCGCGAGCGCTCCTCACTCCGGTGGGCAGGGTCGGTGCCTATGGTGCGGTATTCCGTGGTGGTCCTTCTCTTCGGCCCGGTAGTCCGGGCTCGATGGGGAGTCTGCATCGTGAAGTGCACTCCAGGTCAAGCGTTCCGGGGCCCCAGGGACGGAATCCCCGGGCGCCCCGGCGGCAGACGTCAGCCCACTGCCAGCAATGGCCTGACAAAGGCCAGGCCCAGGCATTGTCGGTCAGCACGCGTTCGATGCGGATGATGCCAAGTTCCTCGCGGATGACATCTTCCCCAGGCGCACATCGCCGCGCAGCACCAGGCGCAGCCCTATCCGAAAAATGACAGGCGGACCTGACGGTTTGCATTGTCGCGATTTGTATCCACCAAACTCCGTTAAGACAACCCCGAGGATAGCTGGCCGCCCGGGGCCTACAGCCGCCCGTCCAACGTGTACGAGGAGTACAGGGGAACCGCTGCTGCTGGTCGACGCGTGCCGTTTGGAGCGCAAGACCGGGCGGGGTTCCGCACGCACGAATGGCACCATGAAGTTGTGGGCCAGGTCGTCCCACAACTGTCCTGCCTGGCAGCGCTCCTGCCTGTGCACTTCTCGGAGAACAGCAGCCCGTACTCGCGGGGTGAGTTGAACGCCCGCCCTTCATGGGCTGACGGCATCGGACGTATCACCGGCGTGAGCGACTTGTCCCTCATGGCACCAGCCTGTCACACGCATCCGACTTCTCGACCTTATCGGTGAAGGAGACGATCAGACGCTTCATGGCGTCGGCGTCCTCGTGATCAGAGCCATAGGCCTGAACTCCGGTGTAGAGCTCTTGCTTGTACTTCTCGTCAACGCAGTCCTGTGTCTTGCCGAAGGCCTGGTTGTCGGAATACACGTACCGCCCCGCGTCCGCGGTCTTCTCCACCCGCTCGAGGGTCTGGCTGCGGAGGAAGTACGCCGTGTCACGGCCGCCCTGCCACCATGTCTGCACCGTTCTGACAGCGAGCTTTCCGTCCACGGACACATCGCACCAGTTCGCCGACGGGGAGATGTCGGGCTTGACGGAGAGCTTCTTCCCCGGCGGGAGAAACGGCGTGAGCTCCTTGGTGTCGAACGGTATGCCGCAGAGGCTGCCCGGCACGGAATAGTCCCTGGTCTCCTCATCGGCGCCACATCCTGTGACCGTGGCGGCCAAAACGGCGAGAACGATGGCGGCGAAGGCAGGACCGGAATGTGCTCCGGAGATCGGTAGGCGGCGGGCCATGGTGGTACCTCTCGAGGGCGGCTTGGAATCTGGGCGGAACTTGGCGAGTTCGTCAGGACGTTGTCCGGCTACCCGGGGTCCGGCCGTCGACGATCGACTGGGCGTTGTAGAAGCCCTGTGCGCCGCTTGCGCGAGCCCACGTCTCGGCGTCCGCGGGGTCGACCATGCCGTGCTCTTCCGCGGCCAGCCGAGCTGCCTGGCCGGACCGGTTGCCGTCGTTCTTCAGGCCGTCTTGCCAGAGCTCGCCCCTCGCGTCCTCGGAATCCTCCAGTTCCGTGCTCTTGAAGTCCTGGAACATGGATTCGAGGACGGTGCCGGTGATGGTGGTGGTGGCTCCACCCGCGACGGCTCCGATCCAGGGGGTGGCGACGAAGGAGGTTCCTACACCGACCGCCGTACCGAGACCACCCGAGATACCGCTCTTGACCAGGTCCATCGAGTCCTTGTACGCCTCATCAGCCTCCTTCCCGCCAGCCGCCAGTTCCTCCTGACGGCCCAGGGCGAGAATTCCGGAGACCTCCCCCGACTTCTCTGCTATTCGGCGCACGACACCTTCCGTGTCGTCGTCCACGACCTGACCGGCAGGCAGATCGGGATTGAGGTGGTACTCCATCAGCTGGCTCATGTACGCCTTCTGGCCCACTTCTACCGCCGCATAGCCGTCCGGGCTCTGGCCCACGGTGAACAGGAGCTTGGTCACGTCTCGCGGCTCGAGTACGGCCTCTTCCCCGACCATCGGATACATCTTCTTCGTCTGCCCCCACGACGTCGAGTCGGGGTCGGTCCGATCAGCGCCGCTGATGGACCGACTGATGTCCGGCAGGTACTCGGAGGTGATCTGCCCCATGCTGTCGAGCATGTGTCCGTGCTCGAGCAGACGCTTGTCCGGGTCCTCACCGATGGACGACACGAGTCGTTCCATGAGCGCGGTCTGCTCGGCGTTGTGGTGCGGCGTGTCCAGCGTCGGCAGCTCACCGGCCGGGTGACCTGTGGTGGCGGCCTCAAGGGCCATCGCCAGGTTGTTCCGTCCAGCGATGCTCTCCTCGTGTTCGGAGTCGTAGTCGGTGGGCCAGTCGCGCTCCTCAAAGAGGTAGTCGAAGTTGGTCAGTGACTTCTTGACCTCCTTGTCGTCCTTCTTCTCGGTGAAGTCGTGGTCCTCGTCCTTGGTGAGGAAGGTGTCGTTGAAGAAGGATGTCGCGGCGTCCGGGTTGTTGGCGAGAGCCTTGAGGTACCCCGTCATCGGGTCCCATCCGGTATCCGTGCCGGTGTGGTTGAGCGTCGCGTCGGGCCCCAGGCGCTGCCAGGCTTCGTGCTGCCCGTTGCCTGTGAACTTCTTCTCCGTGGCCATGAGCTTGTCGCCGTAGCTGTTCAGGAACTGGTCGTCGTAGTCGCCCCAGCGCATCAGGTTGCTCATCACCTGTCCGCCCAGAGGGAAGCCCCCGCCACGGCCCACGGGCTGGTCGACCATGGCTACCATGTTGCCCTTCCATGAGGTCATCGCGGCGCTGTCGCTCTGGGTCGCGGTGGCGAGTGTGAGGCTCAGGTTCTTCTGGAGGTCGTCGAACTGCTCCCTGCGGTCACGACGCATGTCCCATCCAGTGTTCGGGTCGGTGACGCCGACCCAGAAATCCAGAGTCTTCTGCGGTCCGAGCGTGGTGGCGAAGCGTTCGGCGAACAGCGGGTCGGCGGAGTACTGCTTCAGCCCCGCGTTGAGCCGGTCGAATTCAGCGGTGGAGAGATCATCCGGGTCCTTCTTGGCGAGTGCCGCCAGGTCGTCGGCGGTCTTGAGTGCTTCAGCGGCTGCATCCCGGTCCTTGTAACTGGCGTCACCGAAACCGTGGACGGTCTGGTCGGCAAGCGCCTTGAGGACCGTACTGGCGGAGTTGTCGCTCTCGGTGGCCTTCCCGAGGATGCCTTGGATCTCGTCGCGCAGGGCATTGACGTCGCTCTGGGCGTGGGAGGGCGGGGTATGGCCCTTCGCCGCGCGGTCCGGGTGGACGTTCATGGTGACCGTGAATCCGCCGTCACCGGTGTTCGCCACGGTGAGGTTCTTCTTCAGGCCACGGTCGATGGCGTCCTTCAGCTGGGTGTGGTAGGCCCTCAGCTCCCCGGCAGTGTCCTTGAGAATGCTGTGGATGGACTTGCCCTGAGTGTGGGCGTCCTTGATCTCGCCGGCCGTCTTGCCGATGAACTCCTTGGTGACCTGTGAGTTCTCACCGGCCCAGCTCGCCTTGTTGGCTGCCTGGCGCAAGCCGTCTTCGGCGTCTCTGGCGAGGGCTTGGAGCCTGCGGACGATGACCGACCAGTCCTCGACGGCATCGTCGAGCAGTTTGAGGTTGGCGTGGCGCAGAGTGTCGAAATCCATGAGTGGGCCCCCGTTGTTCAGTTACTTTTTCTCGCCGTAGATCGGATTCTTGTCCCCGGCCGTTCCGGCCCGCTCGTCGAAACCGGCGTCGAGAGTGTCGATGCTGCTCACCTGACGCAGGATGTAGGCCTCGTCACCGGCATGGATCTTCTTGGTGACCTGCATGTGGTTGGAGATGTGCGCGCAGGCGTCGAGGACACTGTTCAGCTGCGTGGACCAGCGGTTCGACACATGCTGGAGCCCGGAACCGAGCGCGAATCCCTGCGAGGCCAGATCGCTCGCAGCCTTGTCGACGCTCGTGCTGTCCAGACGGGCCTGGTCCCAGAGCTGGTCGTAGAGCGTATGCGCGTGGCTGCCGATCTTGGAGAGGCCCTGCTGATTGACGTTGAGGTCACCCGTGCTGCCGGGCGTCGTCGGCGCCGGGCCCGGGCCGGAGTCACCGGCGTACTGGTTGAGCTGCATGTGCGTCGCCCCCGCCTGCTGACGCTCCAGCGCTTCAGTCTTCAGTTGGTCCCACTCGTCCCACGCCACCGACCTGCTCCTTTACCCCCGACGGCTATCGCCGACAGGCCGCCGAACGACCTCGACCTCCAGCGTAGTCATTCAGCCTGGCGTTCGGGACCGGCACACAAAGTCTCCTTCAGATCCTCCACAGGACGTGGCCCGGGCAGCGTGCGTTCGTCCCCGGAGCCGTCAGATGACCTTCTTACGCTACCGGCAAGCCTTCTCGTCCGACCGGAAGGAAGAACTGACGGAGGCACTATGGGCTGAGGCGCCCACCGTGGCCAAGATGCTGACTCGCATGGGAGCCGCCGGGCTGGTTGAACGGTAACGCCCCAGGACCGCCGGGTCCTGCTTGTGGCCCTCACCGACAAAGGACGCGCCCTGTGTGAACCGGTGCCCCGGATCTGGACGCCCCAGGACGAAGCCACCGCCAGGGGCCTGAGCCCGACCGAACGGGATTGGCTAGAGCACCCGCTGGGCCGGGTCATCGCAAGCATCGACGCCCGCCGCGCCCAGGAAGAGTTGGCCGCCCCCTCCAGGAACGGTCCGTCCCCAGGGAACGCGCGAACCTCCCCCGAGGCAATCGACGATCCGGACGGCGTCTCTTTTGGTGCGACCGGAAATCGCTCCTACAGTGGCGACAGGCCCTCCCCGAGGAACGACAACCGCACCTGACGGTTGGCATTGTCCCTGTTGGTGTCCACCAAACTCCGTTAAGGCAACCCCAGGCTATCCGGATGGCAACGCACGCCTGCCGACTGTGGTCATCACCTCACGAAGTGATGACCACCCATCTCAAGCCTTCACCTGCCTACACCCAAGCCGGCACCACATCACGTCGATCAGCCACCTCAACCTCCGAGATGATGTGCTCCGAGGGTTCGAGCTGATCAGCTGTAGACGCCGAACTCGTGCAGCGAGTAGCCCCAGCCCGTGCCGCGTGCGGTGAGTTGGAGCCGTACGTGGCGGGCCGTTTCGGTCAGGGCGATGGTGTCCACGTCACCGTTTCCGGTCGTCGTGGTGTGGACGGTACGCCAGGACGTGCCGTCGTCCGAGACCTGGACCTCGTACGACTTGGCGTACGCCGGGTCCCACACCAGCTGCAACGTGCGGACGGGCGTCCGTGCGCCGAGGTCGACCGCTATCCACTGCGGGTCGCTCCAGTCGCTGGCCCAGCGGGTGTCGAGCCGGCCGTCCGTGGCGCGTTCCGGCGGGCAGGGGCAGTCACCGTACGAGGCCTGCGAGCTGGACGCTGTGGTGGGCTTGCCGAGGGCCACGTTGGCGCCGGTCATCGGCGGCGCGACAACCTTGACCGACTTCGTCTCGATGCCCGCGTTGCCCTTGCCGTCCTCCGACTGGATGTAGACCTTCCACACGCCGAGCTTCTCGGGCGCGGTGACCGCGAACGTGCCGTTGCCCGTGGACCGGAACTGCGCCGGTACGAGCCGCTTGTCGCCGTTGGCGTAGTTGCCGCTGAGGAAGATCTTGTTCGTGACCGGGTCGTTCTCGGGGTCGCGGATGTCTGCCCGTACGGTGAACTCCCCGCCCGCCGGAGCAGAACCGGCCGGTGTCACCGTCATGCCGCTGATGACCGGCGGCAGGTTGTCGCCGGCGTTGGAGCCGGTGAACGCCCTCTTCACCGAGTAGTACGACAGCCGCTTCAGGCCATCGGGGATCAGGTTGAACCACACGCCGCCGAAGTCGTGCTCGAGGCCGTAGTGGAAGAGGGTCGCGCCCAGAGCCACGCCCTGGTGGCCCGTGGTGCAGTCCCAGGCCTTGGTGTAGCCGTCGCGCTTCTGTACGTCGGTGGGCTCGTCGGGTACGCCGTTGGCGTCGTCCGGCACCTCCCACTCACCCTCGGGGCCCGTCTCGGTGATGATGTAGGGCTTGGTGTAGCCGCCCTCCACCCAGTCCTGGCGAACGCCGCAGATGTCCCCGTAGGCGTTCATCGAGTACAGGTCGAGGTCGGGGGCGTTGCGCTTGTAGTACGGCCAGGCGCCCGTCCATGCGTCGGTGGAGGTCACCGGATGGTCGGCGTCGATGGCGTGGATCCTCTTGGCGACGTCGTTGACGAAGGTCGTGTAGGCATTGCGCTGGGCTTCCAGCTCGGTGCCGCTGTAGCAGTTCTGGAGGCCGAGGACGGACTCGTTGCCGACGTTCCACATGAGGGTCGCAGGGTGGTTCCTGTAGGCCTCGACCCACTTGGCGATCTCGGTGAGCATGGTCGTCTTGTACGCGGTGTCGGTGACGTAGTTGGCGCAGCCGCCGCTGCCGGGGCCGCCGCCGGGCTGGAGCCAGAAGCCGTTCATGACGCGTAGACCGTTCGCGGCGGCCGCATCGAGGAGCGGCTTGGTGCTCGCGTCCGTGCCCCAGGTGCGGACGGTGTTGACGCCCATCGACTTCAGGTCGGGCATGTAGCGTTGAGCGTCCGCCATGGACGGTCCCCAGGTCAGGCCTTTGACGGTGTAGGGCTGTCCTCCGACGGTGAGCTGCCACGCGCCCTGGCCCCCGGTGACCTTGACGGCGCCGCCGGCCGGGGGCGGGGTGTCGCCCTGAGTGCCGTAGACCTGGAACTCCCAGAGGGAGTAGCCGTATCCGCCGGGGCGGGCGGTGCCGAGCATCCGGACATAGCGGCCGGAGCCGGTGAGGGCGAGGTCGTCGGTGCCCCCGTCGCCGTCGGTGACCTTCCTCAGGGTGGTCCATTCGGTGCCGTTGTCGCTGGCCTGGATCTCGTAGGCCTTGCCGTAGGCGCCCTCCCAGGTCAGCACAGCCCGGCTCAGGTCGGACCGCTTGCCCAGGTCGATCCGGATCCACTGCGGGTCGGACCACTGGCTGGCCCAGCGGGTACCGGTGAGGTTGCCGTCGACTGCGTGAGTGGCGGAGAAGCCGTCACCCTCCTGCGAGGAGGCGGTGGCGGGCTTGCCCTGGGAGATCAGGGGGTCGGCGGCGCGCGCCTCGGTGGGCGTGGCCATCACGGTGATGGAGGAGGCGAGCAGGGCGGCGAGGGTCAGGGTGAGCGCGGGTCTGCGGAGGGAGGGCAGTGCGGCTCTGCGGAGGTGGGACAAGGCAGGCATTGCGGCTCCTGAAGAGGGTGAGGGAGATGGGGAGGAGGGCCAGGGGACGCGGACGGCCGCCGTCGGGGACGGCGGCCGTCCGAGGAGAGAGCCAGGCAGGTGGAGCGGGGAGGTACCCCAGGCCGGGGTCAGGCCCGGCCCGGGGAGACGTCCTCCGCGAGTCAGTGATTCACCGCGGGGGGACGGATCAGGGGAACGAGACCACCGTGGACGGCACGGTGGAGGTGCCGGCCGGGACCGTGGAGGCTCCGGTGTTGTTGATGACGTGGTTGTAGTGACCCATTCCGCCGAGCGACACCACTAGCAGGCTGTGGAACTTCACACCCGGCTTCACCGGAGCCTTGAAGCCGTGGTCCTGGCGGATGGCGGGATCGACGTTGTAGTTGCAGTAGCTGCCCATCCCCCAGCCCTCGTGGACGTCGACCGAGTCGTCGACCCGGTAGGCGGCGAAGCCCTTCGTGTCGCCGTTCTGGATGGCGGCCTGGTTGGGTGCGTCGTACGCCTTCTCGTTCTGGTAGAAGATCGTGCGGCCGCGCTCGCCGTACCACTCGACGTCGTACTTGTTGAAGTGCTCCACGAAGAGGCCGGTGGCCAGCACGTCATCGCCGTAGACCCGGACCCCGTAGTCGGCGCGGTTGGTCTCCCAACCGACGCCTTCTCCGTGGTCGGCGCGCCATACCCAGGTGTGGTCGATGATCACGTCGTCGCTGTGGACGGCGATGGAGGTGGTCGCCTTGCCCGCGCCCGCACCGCCGATGCGGACGTAGACGTCCTGGATGGAGGTGGGGTTGGCGGAGTGGTCGGCGGAGGAGTTCTGCGGGCCGAGCTCCAGCAGGGTCGGGGAGTTGACGGTACCCGCGTCGATCAGGAAGCCGGCCAGTTTGACGCCGTCGACGTCGGCGACCTTCATCGCGGTCACGCCGTTGTCCGGGATGATCGTCGCGAGGCCGAGGCCGAGGACGACCGTGTCCGCACGGTTCACGTTGATGGTCTGGTCGACGTGGTAAATGCCGGGCGTGAAGAGGAGGTTGAGGCCCTGGGACAGCGCCTGGTTGATCGTGGCGGCGGTGGCGCCGGGCTTGACGACGTAGAACTTGTCCAGGTCGATCGAGGTGCCCTGCGGGGTTCCGTTCCAGGAGACGCCGCGCGCGCTGGTGCGCTTGGCGGGGACGAAGACCTTGTACGTGTTGCCGTCGAGGTAGAGGAACGGCTTCTCGCGCGAGATCGGAGTGGTCTGGAGCGTGGTGTAGCGGGGCTCGGGGAACGAGGTGGCGGGTGCGCCCTCGACGCCCGAGAAGGTCTGGTTCCAGACGGAGTTGGACCAGCCTCCGATCGAGCTCTCGCGGGTGTACCACTGCTGCTGCGAGTAGTTGCCGACCTGGCCGTCGATCTTGGAGTCGGCGATGTAGCCGCCGCTGGCCCAGCCATAGCCGTTCGGCGCAAGGTTGAGGCCGCCCTTGACGTGCATGCGGCGGAAGGACGCGGCCTGCGAGACGGCCCAGCGGTTGGTGCCGCTGACCGGGTTGACGGCCAGGTTCTCGGCCGAGCGCCAGAAGTTCTGCGTGGCGTTGCCGTTGAACCAGCCGGCGTCGACGGTCACATCACCGTTGATGGTGGTGTCGTCGGGCTTGAGGCCGAGGCCGGAGATCGAGGTATAGAAGCCGATCTCGGCGTTGAGGTTGTTGTAGGTGCCGGGCTTGAAGAGGAACTGGTGCCGGCCGCTGCCGAAGTGCGACGCCTCCTGCTGGTCGAACACCTCGTCCAGCTTGGCCTGGATGTTGGGCGTGGAGGGGTCGAAAACGTGCACGTTCGGGCCGAGGTCGCCGCCCCCGGGCAGCTGCGGGCCGCCGGTGCCGCCGGACTCGCCGTACACCTTGAACTCCCAGAGGGAGAAGCCGTATCCAGTGCCGCGCGCGGTGCCGTACACCCGGACATAGCGGGCCTCGCCGCTGATGTTCAGGGTGTCCCTGCCGCCGTCGCCGGTGGTGGTCTGGTAGGCGGGCGACCAGGAGGAGCCGTTGGTCGAGAGCTCGACCCGGTAACCCTTGCCGTACGCCGCCTCCCAGTCCAGGACGACCTGACTGAGCTGCGTGGTTGCGCCGAGGTCGACGCGGATCCACTGTGGATCGGAAGCGGCGCTGGACCAACGGGTGTTGGCGTTGCCGTCGACGGCCGCGGTGGCCGGGGTGCCGTAGTTCTCCTCGCTGGACGCGGTGACCGGCTTGCCCTGGGAGAGCAGGACGGGCGCGGCCTCGGCCTGCGTGGCGGGGACGAAGGCGAGAAGAGTGGCGGCCAGAGCGGTGACCATCGCGGCGACGATGCCGCGGGTCACCGGTCTCGGTCTGGAGGTACGGCGGCCGGCGCCGTGGGACACCGGGGCCGCTGGGGATATGCCGACTGCGGGCATGCGTGTGCTCCTCGAAATCAACTGCGACGGGAGAGCGCTCTCCCGGAACCTTGCCCGCCACGCCAGACACGGTCAAGGATCCCGACAGGCCTTTTCTTTCATCTTTTATTAAGCTGCTACGTCTGTACTGGGGTGGCGTCGGTACCTGGCCGGGTACCGACGCCAGCGTGGGGTCCCGGCCGCCCGACCGAACAGCCTCGTCCGCACCTGCGGAAATGCGGTTCGCCCGCCTCGTGGCTCCGGCAGCCCGGGCCGTCACCGATCCTCGCCACCCGCCTCCCCTCCGGCACCGGGGAAATCGGGGTCAGACCGTCGCACCGCGGGACGGGCTCGTGAAACAGCCCGGCAGCGCCCCGGAGAAGGCGGGAAGCGGCCGGGCTGTGGGGCGGAGCCGTCGGCCGGGTTTACGGCAGGCGGTGATCGGCGTTCAGTGCGGCTCCCCGTTCGGGGCGGTAGAGGTCGAAGCCGCGGGTGTCGCACTGCAGGCCGCCGACGATGCAATGGTCAACCAGGGCTTTGAGAGTGCGCTCCTCCCACGCGTTGAAGAAGTCGTAGTGGAAGGAGTAGCCGCGACCGCTCGCAAGACGTACCTGGCTCATGTCACCGTTGACCGGCCACGCCATCTTGAACTCGATCATCGGCAGGGCGACCGGGTGGGAGGGCGGGCACATGTTGTCGTTGGTGCCGGGCTTGACGACCGGGTAGGCCATGTGGGCCTGGTGATTCGGGGTGTCCAGGTACTTTCCGTCCCAGCAGCTGGGGGCCTGCATGCGCAGATTCAGCTGCACGTCGGGCCTGCTGGGACAGTTCGCCGGGATGTCGGTGTTGAAGAAGCTTTCACCGCATTCCCAACCCTCGACGAAGCCCTTGTGGCTGCGGAACTCCTGAGCGCTCTGCATCGGGTTGCCGACGACGAACCGTAGTCCCTTGGGGAAGGGGCGCACGCTCCGGTAGTCGGTGACGCCCGCTTTGTAGTAGATGACCTGCGGTCCGGCGGGCAGAATCTTCTGATCGCCCTTGTAGAGCGAGGGCATCCAGTACGCGGAGGCATCCACGGGCACCTTGCAGGAGGTGCTGCCTCCGTAGAGCGAGCCAGTGGTGCTGGCGGCGTCGGTCGTGGTGTTGCCCATGAATGTGTGGTCATGGGATTTGCCGAACTGGCCCGGATAGACGATCGGGTCGTCCGGGGCGGTGTGGGTGACGGAGCAGCCGGCCTGGAACTCGTGATGGTAGGCCGGGGGCGGGGTGGCCGTGGACGGGACGACGCCGGTGACCTGGGGAACGGCCGGGATGTAGCCGTCCCCGTCGGCGTCATCACCTGATGCCTGGGTGGAGACTGCCGCGGTGTGACCGGCGTGGTCCGCTGCGGCCGCCGTAGAGGTGGCTACGAGAGGGGCGCCGGTGTCCGTAGCGGAGGCGATGGTCCCGATACCGAGGACACTGGCTACGAGAGCTGTTCCGACGAGAAGTGCTGGAAGCCTTCTCGGACTCGATCTCATGAGGATCTCCTGCACGCGGGGTGAGGCGTGCGTGTGTACGCGGACACGCACGCGACTTCGGTGGACAGATCTCTGCGTGGTGCGCGGTGGTGCGGGCGGCGGAGCCGACCGGGGCTCCACCGCCTGGTTCGAGGGTTGTCGACTCCGTCAGAGGCACGCCAAAGTTGGGCATAGCGACCATCCGCTTGAAGCGAGAGAGCTCGGGAGAGCGCTCTCCCGTACCATGGCGTTCGTCCCGGTCGTAGTCAATACGTCGAGCGTCCCTCTCCATCCGCATGGCTTTCACACGTGGTTCGGGTACACCGCCCAGGGCGGACGCCGCATCATCCACACCGGAGGCGACCGGGCCTCGCGTCTCCAGCCGTCGGTCAAGCCCGCGCGTGACCCGGAGCGCCCGCCCAGCACGGCGTGCCCGTCCGTGCTCGGCGGGGTGGTGTTCACGCGCGTATCTGACGAGGCCTCAAAGCGGCCATGGCTTCCTGGGCACCCGTCGACGAATGGGCGTGGCGTCGGCATCGTGGAGGCCGCCGCGACGCCACCCGTTCACGTACGTGCGACGCCGCGACGGTCGGGGCTGAAGGAATTCGTGCACTCAGAGAACCACGGCGTGCTCAGCACCGTCCGTCTCCAGCAGCCGCGTAGGGAGAAGTCGAAAGCGGGAGCGCGCCAGGACGCCCCCGCGCACTATGCATCGTCGTTGTGCGGTTAGTACCCCAGCTCCTCCGACATGGCCCGGGTCGAGCGCAGCAGTTCCGCCGAGAGACCGACCAGTACCTCGTCCGTGGTGCCACGCGCCGGCATGACGAGGGTGACGACCAGCGGCAGCGACTCACCGGCGGTGGACACCGGTGCCGCCAGCGAGGTGACACCGGGGATCACCCCGCCGAACGTGGTGGCCACCCCGTCGGCCAGGACCTCGGAGCGCACCGTGTCGACGCGCTCCTTTGTGGCCGGGTCCAGCCGCTTTGTCTCCAGTTGGAGACGGAGCACGGGCTCGGTGAGCTGCTGCGGCAGATGGGCCAGGAGGACGCGACCTCGTCGACGCGCTGGACCGCAGGGACCGCGACGAGGCCCTGCGGCTCATCCAGGAACACAACACCAGCCTCCGGACGGCCGAGACTCCCGCACATCCATGACGCGACGAACCCATCGGGCAGCCGGAACCAAGGGGTCGCTCACCCGTCGGCGCAGAAGCACGCCGGCACCGGCCGAGGACGCACGCCTGCACCATCGGCGTTCATCTGCGACGGTTCTCCCCCTGCTCGACAGGAGAAGCGCGGATCCTGCCCTCGCGGTTGGCTGAGCACTTCGGCACCCCCAGGGCCTCGCCCTTCAGTCGAGGTGCTCGCCCAGTCGTGGGTGTCAGTTCCCTCTCACCGCGAGAAGTCGAGCCGGACCCGAGGTTCAGTCGCCCCGGCCGGGTAGAGGCCGCAGACGTGCAGTGGGATCGCGACCCGTCATCACTGCATGGGGAACGGGTCTCCATGGCAGATGACAGCCTCCCCAGGTGCGTCACCGCGCAACACCGCTCGCCCCGGCCCTGCCCGGAGCTGCACCTCTCACTTGGTGCGGCCGGACATCAGCACGACAGTGACGGCAGAGGCAGCTTCACCCGAGGAACGACAACCGGACCTGACGGTTGGCATTGTCCCTGTTGGTGTCCACCAAACTCCGTTAAGACAACTGTCAGCGTACCTGTCGATCCACCCCTCATAGGTGCGCTCGCTGCCCGATGCAGGGATGGGCGACGCCTAACCGGGTGGCCATGGCAGGTCGACGTGGCGCGCCCGGAGCACGTCGCGAATCGGATGGAGAGCCCGAAGTACCCACGTTCCAGACTTTGTGCGCACATCACGTTCTACTTGAGCGAGCTGTCGCTCGAAGTACCTGAGTATGTTGCTGCCGACCTCAAACCCGAGCACCTTGGCCGTGCACTGGATGGCGCGTCGAACGTGCTCCACGCGCAAGAGCAGGTTCGACATCGCCACAGAGTCGGAGCCCTTCAGACGTTCTGTGAGCAGGTCCGCTTCGCCTAGCACCTGCACTGCACCTACCTCGATAACACTGTAGGCAGCCAAAGCTGGTGCAACTTCAGCATTTAGGAGCACATTCATCATCAGAGGCAGAACATCATCCGGCAAGAGCATCTTCCCCGCTTCGCCGACCTGCCCAAGGACCGCTTCGACCCATGCACGATCGACCAACAGCGGTAGCGTTCCGCCTTCCTCTCTAATTTCCCAGCGGGCCACTTCCGGCGCATGAGGCGCGGCAGCCGCCACAGCGCCGAGAAAGTCGAGGATGTTTCGAGATGTGATGTTGCGGACCGTCAAAGTCAGCTTGCCGGAGGCTCTCCGCAACTTCAGCAGGCGCACTCCCGTGGAGCCAACGGCGTCACAAATAAGCAGGTTGCGGGTGCTCTCTGGAATGGCGCCCCGGGTGAACGGATCGTTGAGCGTAGCGACCGCAAGGGCTACTTCGACCCCATGGTCAAAAGCCCTGCACACAGCCTGCGACCACTCCGCGGCCGCCAGGAGATCTTCCCAATCTACCGGCTCACCTGCAAGCAACGTCGTACCCCGTTCCGCATCCCACGAGACCTCGCAATGGCCTATCGGGTTCCGCCACGCGGTCTTGATCGACGAAGCGAGGGCGACACATATCGGCTGCTGTGGATGTCTGCGCAGCAGATCGAGTAACGGCCCGAGGGTCAGGTATCGGTCAGGAGCCACTGCAGCGGGTCGTGACGCGACCGCCGTGGGCGGCAGGAGGTTCATCAGTGCCAGCGTTACCCGCGCGGTGCGGCGTACATCGCCTTCCATCGCGTAACGATACACATTAGTGACGGAGTCCAATCGGTACTCGTCGTCCTGCGAAGCAGAGATTTCTTCATAAGCTTTTGACACCCCCGCGAATGCCATTCGAAATTCGGGTTCTGCTTCCCAATAGGACTGCAAGACCCGAAGGCAGCCAGCCTCGTCGCACTTGAGTGCTTCGACGACCAGGTCGCAAGTTTCGCTGGCAACTCGGTGAGCTGCCAGCGGGAATGCATTCGTGCCCAAGTGGACCAGATGTCGGCGTAGGGACGGGGTGAGAGTCGTCGAACTGTTGATGAGATGCACCGACTGCCTGCGTAGACGCTGGTCGAGTTCCTCTTGGTCGCTGCTCCAGGCTGCAGTGAGCCTGGCAGTGAATGTGAAACCGTCCCCCTCTGCCAACTCGGCTGTCGACAGCCCCATCCAACGTTCGTAGACGAGACCTCCTGTGCTGGTCACCGAGGAGCACGAAGCATTCAGCAACGCCGCGCTCGTCTCGTCCGCCACAATTCTGTGCAGACGAGCCGTCTCCCAAAGACCTGCGTCCCATTGGTTGATCGCACAACCCAGCACTGCTGCTCCAAAGCGCCTGGCACTGTCGACCAGTTGCTCAGCAAGGGCAAGCTCCCCGACCTGATCATCCGGAGGCAGGAATCTGGTCATCTCGCCGAGCGTCGCATGCATGCTTGCCCAGACTTCACACATCTCGTCGGCCCACCCGGGCAGCCTTCTCCCGGCAGACTTCGACGTGCGGTCACGGCACGAAACCACCCGCTGCGTTGCATCACGCAGCCAAGTCCATTGTTGCGGAAGCCCTGCTTCGAGAAGTACCGACCTCCACTGCTCCACTGTGAGCGGAACCCAACCACTGTCACCCTGGCCGCCACGGTTCGACTGATGCTTAGCCTCAAACCGAGCCAGCCGCGATGGCAGAACGCCTTGCAGCGCCTTGTCCAACTCAACGCTTGTAATAGTGAGTTGATCGGGGAAGCCTTCGGCCTGTTCCATTCACGGATGGTTACACACTGCTCCCGAGGTCGTCACTGGAATTCGCCTGAGACGGCCTCGTACGATCGGCGCTGGGCGTCGGGGAAGAGCACGGCCGTGCTCGTGCAGCACGCGCATCGGGGACACGGCCCCGAAATCAGCTCTCTGCCGGTCTCCTACAGGTTCCGGTATGACCGCCCGCCCACGACGCCAATGCGGAGATCGTCTATGTGGTCAGCAAGACTGTCCTCGGGATCAGATCGCGGTCAGCGACGCCTTTCAGCTGAGGTCGCCCGTCTCCAACAGTTCAGCCACCGCGTCCGCCGCACGGCGCAGCACGAGTCGGCCGTCCCCCGCGCTGTACGCGACGATCTTGCTCCCCGGCCCGAGGCCAGCCTCCGCGAGGACGCCCAGCGGCAGCTCGACCTCGCCTAGCTCGCCGATCTCCATTTCCGTCGGTTCACGCAGCATGGCAGGAAGTCTCGCACGTCTCAGGAGCACCTGGTCAGGGTTTGCCTGCAGTACGGCCGGGCCGCCTGCCCCTGGAGGGGTGGTCGGCATCGCGAGAGGATGTGCTCACGCGTATTCTTTGTGCCCTATGACCAGCAGCACGCCGAAGCCTGCCGAGGGGCCCGCTGGCTGGACCCCTCCGGAAGGGTCCTGGGCGTCCTCGGCCGGCAACCGCCGCAGCATGCTCGCGAACCGGGGCCGCGACACCGGCCCCGAGCTGGCGCTCCGATCGCTCGTACACGCTGCAGGACTTCGCTACCGGGTCGCGGCGAAGCCGTTGCCTGGCATGCGCCGTACCGCCGACCTGCTCTTCCGCCCCACCCGGGTCGCGGTCTTCGTCGACGGCTGCTTCTGGCACGGTTGCCCCGAGCACTTCACTCCGCCGAAGACCAACCCTGGCTACTGGCGAGAGAAAATCGACCGCAACATCCAGCGCGATCGTGAGACTGACGCACGCCTGGCGGATTCCGGCTGGCTCGTGCTTCGCTTCTGGGAGCACCAGTCGGCGGAGGAGGGGGCGGCTGCCGTGTACGAAACCGTGGTCTCTCGGCGGAAACGTTCCAGGCCTCCGACCGCGTAGTGGGCGGCATACGGCGGTGAGCTGCGGCCAAGGCTCCTTCTCGCAGATCCCGTTTCGTGGTGCGCTTCTCGACGGTGGACTCCACGCAGGAGGGCGAGGGCATCATCGAAGTCGCCGACTCCTTGCGTCGTGGGCCGACCAGGCATTTCCACGGAGGAGAAGGGGAACAGTGCCCCGACCACTCATGATCGACTCCCCTCGACTGTCGACTCTCAAAGCCACCGATGAACGACGACCATGAATGGTGACCATGGAAGAACCCCTGGCCGGACGGCTCAGCTGCCTGGCGGTGTGCGCTGGCGCTGGTGGCCTCGTGCTGGGCCTCGAACAGGCCGGGTTCGACCCGGTTCTCCTGTTGGACAACCGTCCCGTGGCCTGCGAGACCTTGCGCCTGAACCGGCCGCGGTGGGAGGTCCTCGAAGCCGACTTGCTGGACTTCGACCCCGTCAACCACCAGGAGGTCTACGACGTCGACCTCCTCGCCGCCGGTCTCCCCCGGGTCAAGGCGGCCGCGGCGGTCGGGCGGGAGGACAGCGACGTGGAGATCCGTCTACTCGAAGCGACGATCATGCTCATGCACGGTGTGCAGCCTCGCGCCCTGCTCATCGAGAACGTTCCCGCCCTCGTGTCGGCTCCCGCGTACGAACCGATCCGCTCGTACGTCACGAGCGAGCTCCAGCACCTCGGATACCGGCATCACTGGCTCGTCGTCAACGCGATGGACTACGGCGTCCCGCAAGATCGCAAGCAGGGGATACTGGTGGCGTTCAAAGGGGACGGTCTGGACAGTTTCACCGCTCCGGCCCCCTCCGTGAAGCCTCCGCCCACGGTGGGCGAGTCGCTCGCCGCCTCCATGGCCGCGCGGGGCTGGACCGGAGCGGCCGCCTGGGCGGCAGGGGCCGACCGCGTCGCTCCGACTCTGGTGGGCGGATCATGGAACCGCGGCGGAGCCGACCTGGGCCCGACCGGGTCGAAGCGCGCCTGGGCGCGGATGGGCGTGAACGGTGGAACCGTCGCCGATGAGGCGCCTGGACCGGCGTTCCGTCTGGACGCTGGCGTCTCCAATAACAAGGGGCTGGTACCGCTGACTGTCGAGCAGGCGGCACTGCTGCAGGGCTTCCCCGGCGAATGGGCCTTCGCGGGACGTAAAACAGCCCGTTATCGACAGGTTGGGCATGCCTCTCCGCCGCCGGTGGGCCGAGCCCTCGGCCTCGCGATACGGGTAGCCCTCGGCAACTGAGTCGCGCGCATCCAATACTCGGATCCGGCAGGTGAATCAGCCCCAACGCGCCAGCCGAGCGGGTAACCTGTGGGACCGATGGTGGACAAAACCGCTGGTGAGGAGCGTCTTGCGATCTCTCCGCCCAAGACTGCCCCACGCATCGAACGAATCGCGCGCACCGACAGGAGATCAAGTGAGCCGCTACGAGATCGTGGATCTCTTCGCCGGCCCCGGCGGGCTCGACGTGGCGGCGCACCGTCTCGGTATCCCGGTAACCGGAATCGAGTGGGACGCAAACGCGTGCGCCACGCGTCACGCGTACGAGGCGAACCTCAAGAAAGAGGATCCGCACGTGCGCACCGTGCAGAACGACGTCCGGCTCTTCGGGCCTGAGAAGTTCCCGACGGCCAACGTGCTCACTGGCGGCCCGCCGTGCCAGACCTTCACCGTGGCCGGCGGCGGCGCGGGGCGCCGCGCGCTCGACCAGGTACTCGCGTTCATCGAGCGCATGGGGGACGGTAAGGACGTCCGGGATGACGTCGCACTGCTCGACGACGAGCGCACCGGGCTCGTCTTGGAGCCGCTGCGCTGGGCACTCGCGGCGATCGGGCGGGGGGAACCCTACGAGGCCGTGATCCTCGAGCAGGTCCCGGCGGTTCTCCCGGTCTGGCAGGCGATGGCGACGGTCCTCCGCGAGAAGGGCTATTCGGTCGCCGAACCGGAGATCCTGCACACCGAGGAGTACGGCGTGCCGCAGACACGCCGCCGCGCTGTCCTCGTCGCTCGGCTACAGATCCCGGGCAACCCCGTCGAAGCACGCCTCCCTCAACCCACCCACCAGCGCTATCGCAAGAACGTCTCCGCGATCCCCCAGCCCCCGGCCGCCTTCGCCCCCTGGGTATCCATGGGCGAGGCACTAGGCCAACACGACTTCACCGTGATCTCCAACTACGGCACAGGCGGCGACCCCAAGGCGCGCGGCCGCCGCACGGACAAGGAACCGGCGTTCACAGTCACCGGCAAGATCTCCCGTAACCGGGTGCTCAGGGTACGGGACGGAGTCGAGCAGGACAGCCGCTTCGGCAACGAGGAGGCGGGCCTCCTCCAGACCTTCCCCCGCTTCTACCCCTGGAGTGGCAGGGCCATCGCCCAACAGATCGGCAACGCGATCCCGCCTCTCCTCGGTGCCCACATCCTGACGGCGGCCCTCGACCTGCCGTTGCGCGCCGACGGCAAGATCTCGCTGGGCTACGACGGCTTCTGACTCAGTGGGCTGAGGCAGCTACCCGGAAGCAGACCGAGCTAAGGGCCGCCCCGCGAAGCTTCGGCGGCGCTACTCAGTCGCCGGGCTCGGAGAAAGGCCTCCGCCCTGCGAACCAGGTTCCGATGGGCTCTCCTTGCCGCGTACCGGGGCCTCAGCGAAGAGTTCACGGAACTGGTCGACGAGGGTCTTCACGGATTCCTCCGGCGCACGGTCCTCGTCCGGGCCACCAGGGATGACGCGCCGGCTGGCGGGCATCGCATGCTCGGCACCGTCGACCCAGGCGCGGGTATTCGCGGGGTCACGCTCCACGTCGGGTGCCAGTGCGTCGAGGAAGAGGGTCGAGGCGGCCGAGTTGACGGCGGCGAGAAGGGCGTTGGCTTCGCGGCCGGTGTTGACCGTGCCGTCGGACAGGAGGCGTACGACGGCCTGGGCGGTCGGGCGGTGATCGATGACCTCCAGGCGCAGGGCCGTGTTCAGCATCTCCTGGTTGCCGCAGGCCGTGACGACCGGCCCGTAGTCGGGACCGTCGCGGAAGAGTTCGGCGGCCCACCACAGACGGGCGAACACTTGCTTGTAGTGCGGTCCCTTAAAGCGATCGACAGGGACGGGCGCTGGCTCCGCGCGGCGGCCGCCGGAGCGGGTATGCCTCCAGTGCACGTAGTCGGGGGCGGCGCCGAGTGCCACGTAGTTCCACAGGCCGGGGTCAGCGGCCTCGACGCGGGTGAGGCGCAGGGTGGCGTGCAGGCGTGGGGCAAGCCAGGCGTCGGCGCCGGTCCTCTTCACGCCGAAGCCGTACATGGCGTCCTCGACGAGGTCACGGATCCCCGCCCACGTGAATCGTCGTTCCTCAGGGAGGGGGTCGGCGATCTGGTTGAGCTGTATCGACTTGACGTCCTCCTGCCCTGCGAGGAACCCCTCCGTGAGGAAGAGGCCAGCGCTGCGGTCAGGCAGAAGCTTCAGATACTCGGGCTGATGGGTCGGCTTGCCGGTCACGCGTCGTCGTCCTCTCGGCGCAGTCGTTCGAGGCCTCGCACGGCCTGGACGACGGTGGAGCCCGCGCCCCCCTTGCGGGAGGCGGCATAGTGGATGCGGGGCTGGATGTCAGTCCATCCGCCGACTCCAACGCGCCGTTCGTGCAGCGTGCGCAGCGCGATCTCGAGCGGCTGGTCGGGGAGGACATCGGGGAGCATCTCGCGCAGTACTGAGCCGCGCCAGCCGCCGGGGAAGACCGGGCGTTCCCGTTCGTCGAGTTCGAGGTCGCCGATGGCGGCGTGGAAGACCGCGAGCCAGATGTCCGAAGCCATTTGTGCTGCCAGGAGTTCACCGACGGCGCCTTCGATGCCTCGTCCGTTCGCGTCCAGCAGGGTCTCCATGCCTTCCACGTCGGTGTTGACGTGGACGGTGGGAAGCTTGCCGGACGGGTCGATGACCCATGGCGCGTCCTTCATCTGCCGCAGCCAGGAGGGGCCTTCGGCGAAGCTGTGCCGCCTGGTCTCGAACGGCCGGTCGCGGACGGGCGCGTCGGCAGTGACGTCGACGAACCAGTCATCCTCCGACTCGCCGATGATCCTGCCGGGCACTCCGTCGACGGTGGCGACGACCTGGGCGGAGAGTCGGCCTCGGTCGGCGATGTCCGCGCGGGCGATCCGCAGTTCGCCGGTCCAACGGCACGGGTCGTCGGCGGTAGGCGCCAGGCGGGCGGTCAGCCGTGTGTTAGAAGCGCTCTCGGTGAGCAGGGCGTAGACCTGGAGGTCCGACCAGGGGGCGTCGGCGCGGACGGCGCTTTCCGGAACGGTCGCGGCGATCTTGAGGGCGGCGGCGTCCCAGTCGTCGGTCTCAGCCGTCCCTAGGGCCAGGACGCGGTCGATGATCGAACGTGCCGAGGAGGCGAGCGGTTCACGCGGGGCGTCGGGGGCGAGGACGCTCGCGCCGTCTACAGTGACGGTCGCGGCGGCGCGCAGTCGCGGATAGGGGTAGACCTTCATCGCGCTTCCCCTTCCACGAGGTCGAGTTCGACGACGAGGCTCGAACGGTCGCCTCGTACGGGCTGGGTGTTCGGGTCGGTGATCGCCCGGAAGACGGCGCTGCGGGTGCCGGGGGTGAAGTGCAGGGCGCCGTCGACGACCTCGCAGTCCCGTACGGATTCCAGCTCGGCCCAGGCCACCTGGGGGTTGGTGCCGGAACGGACGGCGAGCGCCGCGGTCGGTCGGGCGCGCCAGCCGTCGCCGCCTCGCGGGACAGTGACCTCTCCCGTGATCTCCCAGGCGCCGTCCGCACGAATGACCGGCTTCAGATCGGTCAACGTCGGCCTGGATGCGAGGTTCGCGCGTGGCTTCCCCTTGGGCTCGGCCTTGGGCGCGATGCGCTTGGCGAGGTTGCCTCCGTCGCGCTGCGCCTTGCTCTGCCGCTTCGGCTGGGCGAGGAGCCCCTTCACCTGGGCGTGGGCGGAGTGGAGCATCGTCGTGATGCGACGGTGGGCGCTAGGCGCGTAGTCGTTGGTCAGATCCTCGGTTTGCGCCCATTTGTTGTGCTCGGGAGGCTCGGCAGCGCGCAGGAACGTCTCTGCTTCCACCGCATAGGGAGCCTTCTCGCCCGCCGCCGTGCCGGTGAGCAGGACCGCTTGGAAGGGGTTGGCGCCGAGCGGGATGCCGGGGACGGCCCTGGACCGTACGGTCATCCGATTGCCGCGCATCGCGGTCATGACGTTCACGGTCTCCTCGCCGTCGACCGCGTCGGTGACGAGCAGGACAGCCTCATGTTGGCCGGTGGTGGAGCGCCCGTCGCGACCTGGGATCCTGAGCGGGATAGAAGCCTGAGCTACCTGACCCGCCTCGGTGAGGCGGTCCACGGTTGTTCCGTCGAGGAATGCCTTGAGGGCACGGGAGCGGGACGGTTCGGTCACAGCAGGGTCGATCCGCTCCTCCGGGATCAACTCCTTGCCGTCGCGAAGGGTTCGGACGGACGCCTCGAGATGCGGGCGGACGCCGTCGGCTGCGGTCATCGCTGCCCAGAAGTTGCGGCCGAGGGCTGCCGTCAGACGCTGGTGCATACGGCGCAGCTCATCGGCGCCACCAGATGCTGAGTCATCGGGGTCTTCGTCGTCGGCCAGCGGCACGCCCTCGGCGAGCGAGGCGACGTCGTGCGCGCCGACGATCAGGAAGGACGTACCGGGTTCGTCCCCGTCGCGAGATAGGTGCAGACGGCGAACGAGGTCCTCGTCGGCCCACCAGGAGCGGGCGATCCGGGCCCCTTCGGTATCCGGATCGGCGCGGCCGAACCACGCCGGTCCGGCCAGCGCCTCGTCGCCGATACGGCGCCAGGGCAGCTCCAGCCGGCCGACGACACGGCGTTCGGTGCGACCTTCGTAGGCCTCGGAGAGGGTGGAGTTGATCAGGACCATGCCGAGGCGACTGGCCCCCCAGAGCGTGGCCTTGCCCAGGCCGTACGAGCCCCCCGCGGTGGCGCCGGACTTGTGGCTGTCCAGGGTGCGGCGGACGACGGCGGCGTAACGGCTGTCGTCGTACTCGTCGCCGGTGAGCCCGGAGGCGTTGTAGTCGTCGACGCGGAGGAGGACCAGTCGGTCTCGCTCGTGCAGGTCGCGCAGGCCAGCGCGGACGGAGCGGGTGACCTTCTGGTCGCGGCCTTGGATGACGGCCTCGTAGTGCTTGTACAGATCGTCCCACTGGATGGCGGCAAGGAAGTCAGCGAGCTTCTCGCCGGTGAACTCGTGGAGGGTGAAGCGCAGGCGCACCGGGCGGCCGTTGTCGGGGAGGCGCTCGTCGAGGCTGTTCTGTCCGGTCTCCCGCGCGAGGACCTCGACGTCTGCGTCGAAGGCAAAGGTGGCCGCGTTGCCCATCTCGCGGCCGCGGTCTGCGTGTTCAGGACGGTGGTACCAGCCGATCGGTAGGCCGGCGGTGGTGTCCGTGTTCCTGGTGCTCATGGTGGCCATGTCCGTGCCGAGGGCCTCAGCGATGCGTGCGGACACCTCGGGACGCGGCGTGGCGCGCTTGGTCACCCAGGCCGAGACCGCCGCGCGGGTGACGCCGATCTCGTCGGCCAACTCCGTCTGGCTCTTGCCCGTGAGCTTCAACTGCCGGGCCAGCCAGGGGCCGAACTCGGTTCCCGTCTCCACGCTTCACACCTGCTCGGATAGACGTCGACGCTGGTTGCGCGGGCCAGCGTACCCCAAGCACTTGACGCGATCTGTGGATGTCAAAGAACCTTTGACAGACCGTCTAGCGTCTCCTCTATTGTGGCCGTGCGGTACACGTAACATGACCGACCCCGTTTACACGAGAGACCGGGGGCGGGATTGCGCTTCCAGAGCCCCACCCGTCTCCGGAGTATTCAATTCCACACCTCATCCCGGACGCACCTTGCGGCACTCGGACGGCGCACTCTACGATAATCGCCAGTCGACTGGAGGCGACTGGTCGAATAATTACCCAACGGGATAGCTCTGCCTTTTTCGCACATCTTTTCGCTACCTTCCGCTTTCAAGCACGATGCGCTAGACCTCCCCCCCTCGAATTTCCCCCCACTCCGTTTCGTTGCCTTTCAGCTTGTTTCGATCGGAGCAACATGAACAGCGTCCCCCCAACGGTCATCGGCACCGTCATTGACCAGTCGGAACGCGTGCTGCGGACATACGCCGTTGACCCTGGCCTCATCCCCGAGCACGCGAACTCTGAGCGCCGCATCACACAGGGCGGATACGGGGACCGACAGCTTTTCGAACTGGTGCAGAACGGCGCCGACGAAGTGGCGGCCGAACCGGGTGGGAAGGTACACGCCGTCCTTACCGAAACGCACCTCTTCTGCGCGAACCAGGGAACTCCGGTCACCGCCGAAGGCGCCGAGACCATTCTCCGCATGAGCGTCTCGAAGAAGCGCGGTGGTCAGATCGGAAGATTCGGCGTCGGCGTGAAGTCCGTCCTCGTCGTCACGGACGCTCCGCAGTTCTTCTCAACCACCGGATCATTCGGTTTCGACCGCGCCTGGGCGCTGGACCGCATCCGCGCGATCCCCGAGGTGGCGACCGCCCTCGGCAACGACTTCGAGGCGCCGGTCCTCCGCATGGCCCGTTCTCTGAACGAGACCGACGAACGGGCCTCGGACCAGATTCTCGACGAACTCCTCGGCGAGTACACGACCGTCGTACGGCTGCCCCTCCTGGAAGGCATGGCCGACCGGTTGAGTGAGGACATGCTCGGCCACACCGGCAAAGGACGCCCGCTGGGGCGCGAACAGTTCCCTGCCGGGTTCCAACTGTTCTCCCCGCATGTAGGCACGGTGACCCTGGAGGACCGCAGGCAGCGACCGATCCAGCGCCGGGTCCTCACCGTAACGCACGATGGCGCCCGTCACTGCGTACACGAAGTCCGCAGCCTCAAGGCAACGCCGGAGGAATCCGGTTGGTTGGTCTTCCGCACCAGCCACGAGCCGTCCCTCGCCGCGCGCAACGACGCTGGCGAACTGCACGACCGCTTCAGCCTGGAGCTGTCGTGGGCGGTCCCCGAGTTCACCGTCGACAAGGAGAAGGGACTCCACCAGGCGCAGTCCGGCCGTGGGCGCCTGTGGTCGTTCTTCCCGACCAAGTACCAGATGACGCTGACGGGCATCCTCAACGGCGCGTGGAAGACCAATGAGGACCGGCAGAATCTCCTCGACGCCAGCCCCTTCAACAACGAGATGCTCCGCGTCGCCGCCGAACTCGTGGTCGACTCCCTGCCGCAGCTCGCGCCCGCTGAGGACCCGGCCGCCTACCTGCCTCTGCTGCCCGGCCGCGACAAGCAGGTCGAGACGATCACCTGGGCCGACCAGCACCTGATGCGGAACATCTGGACCGCCGCTGCCCGCCGCCCGTCCCTGCCCGACCAGGCCGGCACGCTGCGTGTCCCGACGGACCTGAACGTCCACCCCGCCCTCGGCAAGGACGAGTCCCTCGCCCGGTGGTTGCGGACGTGGCACGAGTACCCCGGCCGGCCGGCCGACTGGCTGCACCCCTCTGTCGAGGCGACGACTGTGCGCTCCGGCAAGGTCGAGCACATCCTGTCCGCCGCGGGCAAGCAGCGTGCGACTCTGCGGGACTGGCTGGAGGCGCTCGTCGCCGACGGCACACCGAAGGCGTCCGCGGCGGCGCTCACGATCGTGGCCGACATCGTGGAGACGAAGCCGGAGTTCGCCGCCGAGGCACGAACCGCGAAGGTCCTGCTCACCGAGGACATGGGCATGGTGCCGCCCGCCACCGGTCAGATCTACCTGCGCAGCGACGACAGCTCCCTGCGCGAGACCCTCACCTACGTCCACCCCGAGCTGGCCGCCGCCCCGGAGGCCGCCTGCGTCCTTCGAACTTTGGGGGTGCGGGAGGCGGACGCCGAGGGCCGGTTCCTCTCCGTACTCGAGGCTGGCTTCGACGGTTACGGGCCGCGCCAATGGGAGCAGTTCTGGGACCGCCTGCACCGGGCCGGCAGCGGCCGGCTCAGCCACCGGATCCTGCAGAAGGTCGGCGACGCAGCCTCGGCGCTGCACGTCCGTACGGCAGCCGGACGGTTCGTTCCGGTGCGGGACGTCATGCTGCCTGGCGCGGTGGTCACCGCGAAGTCCGACCCGACGATCGCGGTCGACCTGACCTTCCACTCCGACGACCGCTCGTTCTTCCGCGACCTGCGCCTCAGCGACCGGCCCACACCTGGCCACGATGTCACCGGCGCCTACTGGTTCGAAGGCTATCGCGAGGAACTGCGCCGGACCCTTAGCCGTAAGCCGGAGTACGCCAACCGAAAGCCGAGCCTCTCCAAGATCAAGGCAGAGGGGTCCCCCGTCGGCGGCCCCCTGCACCTGCTGGAGCGGATGTCGGAGGAGGCCCGTGCCCGGTTCCTCACGGAACTGCCCGACGAGGCGCTGATCGACTACTGGACCGTGCAGGTCGGCGGCCGCTCCAGCACCCGGCAGCAGGTCCCCTCTCCCCTCCGCTGGATGCTGCGCGTGCACGGCCGCGTGCGGACGTCCCAGGGGGTCAAGCCACTCGCTCAGGCTGTCGGGCCCCAGCTGGCCGAGTTCGGCGCCTTCCTGCCGGTGGCCGACCTCCCGGCGGAGAAGGCCCGGAAACTGCACCTGGCTACCTCTCTGGAGGAGCTTCCGAAGGGCCGCTGGGACGAGCTCTTCTCCGAACTGACGAGCAGTGAGGACGACACCTTCGTCGGCTCGATGTACGCCCTGCTCACCCGTCGGGAGCTGGACTTCCCCGATGGGCTCACCCGCTGCCGCGTCGGCGACGCCTGGGGGGCCCGCGAGGATGCCGAGATCGCCGTCGCTGCCGACGCCGCCCAGTACCGGTCCCTGCGGGCGGAGAAGCAACCCGCGCTCCTCGTCGGCTCCGCCGAGGACGCGGAGCTCATGATCGAGCGTTGGAACATGATCCCGTTCAGCGACGTGATCAGCGTCGAGACCCGGCATGTGGCGGGCGACGAGCCCGTACAGATCGGAGAGATGTTCCCGTCGCTGCGGAAGGTCGCAGCGAGCAAGATCTCCCAGTACTCGCTCGTGCGCTGTACCGAGCTTGAAGAAGTGACACGCACGCCCAACGGCGTCACGCCCAAGCAGTTGGTGAGCGCGCTGCTCGGATCGCGAGTCCTGGTCGCCGACATGGTGGTGGACCGCCTCGGCATACTGATGGCCGTCGACAAGGAACTACGTCTCGGGCTCGGCGCCAGCGGCTGCAATACTCTTCTGGCCGATGAACGCAAGGACGCCGCGGACAAGGCGCTCCGTGAGGCCCGTAGGCGCGTGCGCGATGCTGAGGGCATCGTCGACAAGCTGCTCCTGCTGCTCGGTGCAGACGTCCTCCGCGAGCGGCTCCCGACGACCCTGCTCTCCGCGGATCGCGCCGCGCCCGGGGGCGAACAGTCCGCGCGTCGCATCGCTGAACTCGCCTTCTACGTACACGAGGACGGCATCTTCCAGGTCCACGCCCGCGATCTGCAGCAGCGCTATCCGGACGCCCCCAGCACCTACCACGGCTCCTCAGCCGCCATCCGCTTCGTCACCGAACTCGGCTTCCCCGGCTCGTTCGGCGGCTTCCGCATCCCGACCCTCGAACCGCGGATCGACGTCGATGGTCCGCGCGACTTCCCGCGCCTGCACGCCTACCAGGAGAAGCTGGCCGACAACGTCTTCGCGATGCTCGACCGGCTCCAGCCGCAGCGGGCGATGCTGTCGCTGCCGACCGGCGCGGGCAAGACCCGTGTCGCTTCCGAGGCCGTGATCCGCTGGATCAAGCAGGTCGGCGAGCTCTCCGGTCCGATCCTGTGGATCGGACAGACCGAGGAGCTGTGCGAACAGGCGGTGCAGAGCTGGAAGTTCGTCTGGGAGAAGGCGGGCGGCGCCGGGCCGCTGGCGATCAGCCGGCTGTGGCACACGCGCGAGGCAGGGCCGGTCGACGACCGGCCGCACCTCGTCGTCGCAACCGACGCGAAACTGGACATGGACACCTGCTTGGCCGATCCGTCGTACGCCTGGCTGCGGCAAGCCGCGCTGGTGATCGTGGACGAGGCGCACACCGCCACGTCGCCGCGTTACACCCGCGTCCTCGCGCAGTTGGGGCTCAAGTCCCGGCAGACCGACCGGCACCTGCTCGGCCTTACCGCGACCCCGTTCCGCGGGCGTAGTGAGGAGGCGACCCGCCAACTGGTGGAGCGTTTCGGCGCCCATCGCCTCGACGACGGCGTGTTCACCAGTGACGACCCGTACGCGGAACTGCGTGAACTGGGCGTCCTGGCCAGCGCCGAGCACCGGGTGATGGCAGGCGGTTCCATCACGCTGAGCCCCGAGGAGATCCAGCACGCGGACCAGATGAAAGTGCTGTCCCGTACCGCCGAGCTCCGGCTCGCCCAGGACCATGACCGCAGTGCCCGCATCGTCGAAAAGATCGCGGGGATGCCTGAGGACTGGCCGGTCCTGGTCTTCGCGACCTCCGTGGACCATGCCAAGACGCTCGCCGCCCAGCTGAAGGAGCTGGGCATCAGTGCCGCGTCCGTCGATTCGGGCACCTCGAAGAGCGACCGGCAGACGCGGGTGGAGAACTTCCGCTCACGTCGTACGAGGGTGCTGACCAACTTCGGCGTCCTCACACAGGGCTTCGATGCTCCAGCGACCCGCGCCGTCGTCGTCGCCCGCCCCGTCTACAGCCCGAACGTCTACCAGCAGATGATCGGACGCGGCCTGCGCGGACCTCTGAACGGCGGCAAGGAGACCTGCCTGATCCTCGATGTCCGCGACAACATCGTGAACTACGACCACAACCTCGCCTTCACCGAGTTCGAACACCTCTGGAGCCGTCAGTGATCCACCCCTGTCCGGCCGCGCCGCCGCTCACCGACGAGCAGCGCGCCGTGGTCGAACAGCCCTGGGACGCACGCCTGCTGGTCATGGCGGGCGCCGGGGCCGGCAAGACGCACACGGTCGTACGTCGTCTGGACCACCTCGTCGTCGGCGGCGGTGATACGGACGACGCCCTCGACGCGGGCGAAATCCTCGTCCTCAGCTTCTCCCGCGCTGCGGTTCGCGATCTGACCGACCGGATCGCCCGTCACGGAGAGCGGGCGAACCGGGTGCGGGCGCGCACCTTCGACGCCTGGGCCCTCGACCTGCTGCTCCGTACCTATCCGGACACGGACTGGCACACCGAATCCTTCGATGACCGGATCCGGGCAGCGGCGAAGGCCATCGCCGCCGGCGCCCTGGAAGCGACTGAGGAGGGCCCGCCAGCGCATGTCGTGATCGACGAGGCGCAGGACCTGGTCGGCGATCGCCGCAACCTGGTGGAGACCCTTCTCGACAAGCACCAGGAAGAACTGGGGTTCACGATCGTTGGGGACAGCGCCCAAGGCATCTACGGATTCCAGGTGCGTCCGGAGAACCGGGCCGCGGAGAACGGCTGGCTCTTCGACTGGCTCCGCGGTTCCTACCCGGACGACCTCGTGGAGCTTGCGCTGACTGCCAACTTCCGTGCCCGTACGACCGACTCGCGCACCGCCCTGCCGCTCACCGGCCGCATACAGCGGCTCGGACCGGACGCCGCCGAAGCTGAAAGGCTGTACCGGGACCTGTCCGAGCGGACATTCGACCTGCTCGGCTTCGACTCCCTCGACGACGAACTGCTTCTCCTCGCCCTCCGGGAGAACCCGACGCCGACGGCGATCCTCACCCGCGACAACCGCCAGGCACTCATGGTCTCCGAGCGCCTCCGCGGCCACGGTGTCCCCCACATCCTCAGGCACAAGCTGGAGGACAGATTCGCGCCCGGTTGGATCGCCAGCCTACTGGCTCGGACGGACGCGGGTGTGCTGGCGAAGAGCCGTTTCGGCACGCTCTTCGGCAGGCTTCACCCGCCTGCCAGCGTCGACCTTGAAGAAGCATGGCGGGTCCTGCTGCGGTACGCCCGCGCGGGCTCAGGCCGGGCCGAGCAGATCGACCTCTCCCGAGTCCGCGACCTGATCGCAGCCGGCAGGTTCCCCGAGGAGTTGGCCCCTGCCGACTCATCCCCGCTGACCGTCTCGACCGTCCACCGGGCCAAGGGCCTGGAGTACGACCGCGTCGTACTGCTCGACCCGCCGGACTGGTCGGCGTTGCCGAACATGGTCAAGGACCCCGCCGAGTTCGATCCGGTGGCCGAGGTGCGAGGCCTGTACGTGGCGATGACACGGGCCCGTGACGAGCTGCTGCACGTGCCGGGGCCGGAAGTGCGGCAACTGCGTACCGAGCGCTCGTGCGGCCGCTCCTACCTGTGCGGGTTCAAGCCCTGGCAACGCAAAGGGCTGCGGCTGCGCGGGCGGGATGTCCGGCGGGACGTCCCGCCGGGCCATGGCGCCGGTGCGGACGCGGACCCGGCGGGGCTCCAGGATTACCTGCGTCGCGCGGTCCACCCCGGTGACCCGGTGACGCTCACGGCTCCGCTGGCGTTGCCGGAAGGGGACGACCAGAGCCCGCGCTACCTGATCCGCCACGGGGCCGACCACCGGATCGTGGGCGAGGTGTCGGAGGCCTTCCGGCGTGATCTGTTCAAGGTGCTGAAGGTGAGCGGGACGTGGGAGGTCCGCTGGCCGCCGAGCATCACGGGCGGTCACGTGGACTGCCTGGAGGCGGTCGCCGGCGCCGCGTCGGTCGCCGCGGACGCGGGCTTGGCGGGCAACGGGGTGTGGACCGCGGTGCGTCTGGCCGGTCTCGGCACGTTCGTGTGGCCCGAGGGCGACGACAACGAGGACGAGGAGTAGGCGTGAGCACGCAGAACGGGCGGTACGCCGCCCACTACCGGGTACGCGACGGTCTGGTGGACCGCTTGCGCCGTGAGCTCCTCGGACCCGATGGGCCGGACCATCCGGACCGCGAGGAGGTACTTACGGACGACGCACCCGTCGCCAGGTACCCCATGGGCGTCCTCTTCCCGCGCCGGGCGGAGGGCAAGGTCGGCCCTCCCGTCGCTCCAGGGGACGACCCGAACGTCGACGACCACGCCGCCGAGCTGCGTGGCAAGGCGACCGATGACGATCCGGCGGACGCCGCACCCTCCGCGGCCGGGCAGCGCAGGCCCTCGACCATGGGGGTCACCTTCGCTGTCCACCCGGGTCTGGCTCCCCGCATCGTGATCACCGTGCGCGGTGCCCGCTACGAGCCCGTCGATGCGGAGGGGCGTCCAGTCGCCGCCCGTCGGGCGCAGGCGCGAACGACCGATGCGCAGACAGAACACTGGCGGCGTCGGGAACTCGACCTCACGCCGTTCCCGGTGGATGTCACCGTTCCGGACCCGGGCACGCTGCGGGACATCGAGGGCGAGCTGAAGCTGTCGGTCCGGGTACGCCCCGTCAGCCTGGAATCCGGCACCGTCACCGTCACCGTCACGCTCGTCAACACCGACGTCGTCTCCGAGCGGGACCTGGCCGACGCCTTCGCCGTCTTCCAGGCCGGGCTGACCGTACGAGGTGAGAACGGCACGGGCTGCTTCGTCGAGCGGCGCGCAGTCGGAGGCGCAGACGACCCCGACGTGCGCACAAGTCGTCTTCTGTACCGGCACGTCCCGACCTTCGCTGTCGGCCACGGCTGTGCAGCCGAGTGGGACTGGCGACCCGCTCCCGTCGGCGTGGCCGATATAGAGGATGCTGCGGTGGACGAGATCCGAACGGAGTTCGTGCCCAGTTACGAGGTGCTGCTCACCGAGTCCAACCCGGCCATCGACGTCTCCGCGCTCGGCATGACGGGCCTGGCCCGCGGTACGAAGTCGGAGGTGGTGGGTGCTCTGACGCGCCTCGCCGACGGTTACGAGCAGTGGATCGCGGCCCGCGAGGCAGATGCGAAGGCCGTGTACGACAGCGACCACGAGCCGGCCGCCCGAGAACGGATCGCGGACTGCGTCGACGCGCTGGAACGCATGCGCGCCGGCATCCGGCTGCTCGCCGACAAGCCGGACGTACTGCGCGCCTTCCAGCTCGCCAACGAAGTCATGGCGGCCCAGCGCGCCCGCAGTGCCTGGATCAAGGACGGGAGAAAGGGTGAACCAGATCTGGAGAAGGCCGCCTGGCGCCCCTTCCAGGTCGCCTTCATGCTGCTCTGCCTGGCGGGGATCGACGATCCGGAACACCCCGACCGATCCGCCTCCGACCTCCTCTGGTTCCCCACCGGCGGCGGCAAGACCGAGGCCTACCTCGGCCTTATCGCGTTCACCGCGTTCCTGCGCAGGAAGCGCCTCGGCCCGCGAGGCGGCGGTGTCACCGTCCTCATGCGCTACACCCTGCGCCTTCTCACCCTTCAGCAGTTCGAGCGCGCCTCGATCCTGATCTGCGCCATGGAGGAACTGCGCCGCCGCAACGAGGACGAACTGGGCACGGAGGAGATCTCGATCGGCATGTGGGTGGGCAAATCGGCCACGCCCAACACCCTGGAGTCCGCCGCGGAACGGCTGACCAGGGTGGCCGGCGGCCAGACACTGCAGAAGGAGAACCCCGTCCAACTGCACGCCTGCCCCTGGTGCGGCACGGGCCTGGACGCTGGCGCCTACGAGGTAGACGAGCTCGCCGCACGTATGCACGTCCGCTGCCCGAACGCCTCCTGCGCCTTCCATCGCGACGGCGGCCTGCCGGTACACGTCGTCGACGAGGCCGTGTACGCGGCGCGCCCGACTCTCGTGATCGCCACGGTCGACAAGTTCGCCTCGATGCCTTGGCGCCCGCAGATCGCGGCGCTGTTCAACCGGGACCAGGGCCGAGGCGACCTCCAGGAGGGCACTCCGCCCCCCGAGCTGATCGTGCAAGACGAACTGCACCTGATCTCTGGCCCGCTCGGCACGCTCACCGGCCTGTACGAGACGGCGGTGGACGTGCTCGCCAGCCGCCCCAAGGTGATCGCCTCCACCGCGACCATCCGCCGCGCGTCCGCCCAGGGCCGCAGCCTCTTCGACCGCTCCGTCAAGCAGTTCCCGCCGGCCGGCCTGGACGGCCGCGACTCCTGGTTCGCCGTCGAGACCCCGCGCGAGAAGAAGGCGGCCCGCCGCTACGTGGGCCTCTTCGCCCCTGGCACCAGCCAGGCGACCCTCCTCATCCGCACCTACGCCGTCCTCCTCCACGAGGCGGCACGCGCCGACTGCCCGGACGACGTACGTGACGCGTACTGGACTCTGGTCGGCTACTTCAACAGCCTCCGACTGCTCTCGGCCGCCGAGCTCCAGGTCAACGACGACGTCGTCGACCAGCTCAAAGTTCTCGCACGCGCTGACGGCTGCGCCGCCCGCGACAGCAGCGGCTACGCGGAACTCACCAGCCGCGTCGACGCAAGCGACATTCCCACGCGCCTCAAGCAGATCGAGAAGCGGCTACCCGACCCGGACACGGTCGACGTCCTCCTCGCCACCAACATGATCGCGGTCGGGGTCGACATCGACCGGCTCGGGCTGATGGCCGTGATGGGCCAGCCGCAGACCACCGCCGAGTACATCCAGGCCACCAGCCGTGTCGGACGCCAGTGGCCCGGTCTGGTCGCCGTCATGCTCAACGCAACGCGGTCTCGGGACCGCTCGCACTACGAGAACTTCTCCCACTTCCACTCCGCGCTCTACCGTGAGGTCGAGTCGACGTCGGTCACTCCGTTCTCAGCGCGCGCCCGCGACCGCGGACTGCACGCCGTGGTGGTCGCCCTGACCCGCCTGACCATCCCCCAGGCCGCCGACAACGGGGCAGCCGGTCGCATCGCCCGCTTCGCCGACCGCGTACGCGCCGACGTCAAGCCGCTGATCACCGCACGCGTCCAGAAGATCGACCCGCAGGAGGAGCAGGCCACCGAACTGGCCGTCGAGGAGTTCATCGAATACTGGGTGGAACTGGCCAGGGACCACCCCAACCTGGTGTACGAGCCCAAGCGCGGTCGACCCGGCAAGTCGTTGCTCGCGCCGTTCGACGACCGGGCGGAGGGCTCGGAGGCGTGGGAGACGCTGTGGAGCCTGCGCGACGTCGACGCCGAGTCCAAGCTCTTCCTGGAGCCGAACAGCATCGCCCCCAAGGGCAAGTCCTCCGACTCTGCCGCCCCCTCGACCGACTCGACCGCACCGGAGGCCTCCGCATGACCCAGCCACGTCGCCGCCGGCGCACCGGCTCAGACTTGGGCAGCGCTGCCCCGCGCCGCACCTTCCCGGTCAAGGGCGCGGTTCGCCGAGCTCAGATGATCACCACATACGGGGTGGGCGGACTGATCGCCGTCGACAACGAGTCCTTCATCATCTCCGGCCTCGACAACGCCGACCGGTCGTGGTCCCGTCACGAAGCGCAGACGATCACCGAACCGCGCCTGGCCAACCTCCTCGGCGTCTCCCACTTTCGGCTGCCACCCGCATCAGGCGATGAGAGCGATGACGGCGTCCGGGTCAAGCGGTTCCCCTGGTGGCAGTCCTGCTCCAAGTGTGAGCTCCTCGCCCCGTACAAGGACTTCGGCAGCCCGGCCGACAAGTCCGTCTGCCCCACCTGCTCCGACAACCCGCTCGTTCCCTCCCGCTTCGTGATGGCCTGCGAGCACGGGCACATCGAGGACTTCCCGTACTGGAAGTGGCTGCACCGGAAAGAGCGAGGGGAGGGCGCGAGCGGCGGAAAATGCGGCGGCGTCATGCGGCTCCGGTCGACCGGCACCACCACCTCACTGCGCTCCGTCATCCTGTCGTGCAGTTGTGGCGTCCCGGACATGTCCATGGAGGGGTCTTTCCGGCAGCGCGCCCTCGGCGACCTGGGCATCACCTGCTCCGGCCGGCGGCCGTGGCTGGACGCCGCCCCAGCGGAGCACTGCACGCAATCCCCCCGCACGCTCCAGCGCGGTTCCTCCGCCGTCTGGCAGCCGGTGCTGCGCTCCGCCCTGTCTATCCCGCCGTACAGCAAGGACGATGAGCTGACACGGACCGTCCTCGACAACCGCGACGACCTAGCAGGGTTTACGGACCCCGAAGACCTGCGCCGGGCCGTGCGGATGCTGTTGAAGCGGACGGACTTCGACCTGGACGTCGTCACGCGACTGCTCGAGGACGACGCCCCCGGTCAGGGCTCGACCTTGGAGGAGCGCTACCGTCTGATCCTCCGCGGTGAGTACGACAGCCTCGCCGCGGGCAACGCCGCCGAGGTGGAACAGCAGGACCACGACGAGGACTTCGTCTGCGTCCCGCCGAAGGCGGACCTCGGTCTGCTCGCCCCGTTCGGCCTGACCGATCCGATGCTCGTCAAGCGGTTGCGTGAGGTCCGCGCACTGACGTCCTTCACACGCATCGTCGACGCGCAGTCGGCGGGACCCGCCCACCAGGCTCCGCTCTCGCTCCAGCGCAAGAGCTGGCTACCTGCCCTTGAAGTACGCGGCGAGGGCGTCTTCCTGCGCCTGGACGAGAACCGCCTGCGTGCCTGGGAGCGCGATACACAGGCTGCCTCCCGCATCAGCGAACTGCACGCCAACCACACGGAGATGTTGCGCGAGTACCACGCAGGCGAGGGCGAACCTCATCCTTCCCCCGCGTCCCCCCGCTACACCCTGCTACACACCCTCGCGCATGTCCTGATCACCGAGTGGAGCCTGGACGCCGGCTATCCCTCCTCTGCCCTGCGGGAACGTCTGTACTGCGACAACGACATGGCGGGACTTCTCGTCTACACCGCCACCAGCGACTCCGCCGGCAGCCTCGGCGGGCTCGTCGCCCAGGGCGAGCCGAAGAACTTGACCGACATCCTGGAATCCGCCCTCCGCCGCGCCTCCTGGTGCTCGGCAGACCCCCTGTGCATCGAGTCCCGTGCCACCGGCGTCGGCGGCGCCAACCACGCCGCGTGCCACGCCTGTGTGATGCTCGCCGAAACCAGTTGCGAGGCCAACAACCTCCTCCTCGACCGGGCCCTCCTGGTCGGCACACCCGACGACCCGAACCTGGGCTACTTCACCCGAACCCTGGATCCGGCCATGTGACAGTCCCCTGTCTCTCAACACGTCCTTGTCGTCGGCGACGGCACGGAGGGCTCGGGCTGACAGCCAGAGCCCTCCCGGGCGAGCTTCAGGCCCCGATTCTCGTTACGGCAGCCGGCGGCTGGCGACCTCCTCATGGGTGATCGCCCACCAGACTGACGGCTTTGAGTCGGAAAGTGGACAGCGAATTCGGCGACGCTATCCGGCTGCCCGCTGGCTCTCACGGGCAACACCCGGTCCGCCCGCGTCAGGCCCGCGCCTCGCCGTCCGGCGGACCGCGCCGTTACGGGGTGGTCGGCCGATGGAGCGGCTTCCCCCAGGCTGTTCCAAGTGGCCGGCCGGAAGGGAGTGGCGCCGGACCAGACGCCTATTGACGTCCGCCTGGAAACACGTCACTTACGGCTCCTCCCTCCTACCCAGCACTTCTCTGCCCTCGCGGACGCCGTTCCGACCCCTAACCTCGGGCTTTCACTTGAGGTCCGTCCGGATCATGGGCGGTAACGCGAAAGTGCCTTCCGCGCTGGGACGATGAACCTTGTCGAGGGGTTCTGTCGGTCCAGGTGGAAGGCATTTTCTGCGTGCAGGGTATCGGTTCTCGTCCCAGGCTTCATGTCTCCGCCGACGGTGCGGGGGTGGTCGGGCATGCCGGTGCACGGTTGTTGGCTGATCTCGCCGATGTCACCGGACTGACCAGCGCGTACTCCACCGTGTTGAGACCGCTCCGGCCACGCGGTACTGGTCACGCCCCGGGCCGGATCACGGCCGACTTCGCGGTGATGCTCGCTGACGGCAGCGAGACCATCACGGATCTGGCCGTCCTGCGCGACCAGGGCGAGGTGTTCGGCCCCATCGCCTCGACACCGACTACCTGGCGACTGCTGGCCGGCGTCGACGAACGCGTACTGGACCGCCTGCGCTCGGCCCGCGCCCAGGCCCGGGAAATAGCCTGGCTGCAGGCGTCCGAGACCCGCTGCGGCATACCGCCTGCGAAAGCCGGCGGACAGGAACTGCCCGGCCTGGTCCTGGACATCGACGCCACGCTGATCGCCTGCCACTCCGAGAAGGAGGCGGCCGCACCCACCTACAAAGGCGGCTTCGGCTTCCACCCCCTGGTGTGTTTCCTGGCCAACACCGGCGAGGGCATGTCCGGGCGGCTGCGGCCCGGGAACGCCGGAGCCAACACGGCCGCGGACCACATCGCGGTTCTGGACGACGCTCTCGCGCAGATCCCCGACGCCCACCGACACGGCACCGACATCCTCGTCCGCACCGACAGCGCCGGATCCGCGAAGCTCTTCCTCACCCACGTCCGAAACCTGCGAACACGCGGAATCCGCACCTTCTTCTCGGCCGGATACGCGGTCACCGAGCCGGTCCGCCGCGCGATCCGCGCCCTGCCCGACCATGTCTGGCACCCCGCCGTCGACCAGGACGGCACCCTCCGCGAGTCCGCCGAGGTCGCCGAGCTGACCGGCATGACCGACCTTCCCGGCTACCCGGCCGGCACCCGCATCATCGTCCGCCGCGAACGCCCGCACCCCGGAGCCCAGCTCTCACTCTTCGACCGGGACGAGGGCATGCGGCACCAGGTGTTCCTCACCGACACCCCCATCACCTCCGGCCCGGCCCAGTTCCTCGAGGTCCGCCACCGCGGGCATGCCACAGTCGAGGACCACATCCGGTGCGGCAAGACCACCGGTTTCGGCCGCTTCCCCTCCCGCCGCTTCGGCGTCAACGCCGCCTGGCTCGAACTCAGCCTCGCGGCGATCGACCTCCTCGCCTGGACCCGCGTCCTCCTGCTGGACGGCGAACTCGCCGCTGCCGAACCCAAGAAACTCCGCTACCGGATCCTGCACGTCGCCGCCCGGATCACCCGGGGCGGCCGCCGCCTACACCTGCGGATATCGGCAACCTGGCCCTGGCGACATGAGCTCACGGCCGCATTCCACCGACTGGCCGCACTGCCCCGCCCCGCCAGCTGACCCGCCGTCCACGCCCACCTCGACCCAAGGACCTTGGAGAACCCGACCCCGCGTCGGGCCCTCACCATGCCCACCGGCCCACACGACCTCAAACAACCTCGCTCAGCCGCCTAGCAACCCAACTGAAACGCCGAGGTTAAGACAACCCCGAGGGTAGCTGGCCGCCCGGCCCCCGCGGCCGCCTGTGCAACGTGTACGCCGAGTACAAGGAGCCGCTGTACACCGCTCCCCCGCTGCTCCAGCGCATGGTCGACGCGGGCCGCCTGGAGGCTCGGGGTTCTACGCCTACTGACCGTCCCCCGGGCGGGCCCGGCGCTCACCCCGCCGGGCCCGCCGGGGCACGTTCTCCGAGGTCAGGACCGTGTGCGGCCCGGAAGAGCCTCGTCTGCCCATGCCGACCCGACGCCGTGCCGGAGCGCTACAGAGCCACGGCGAGGCTGCACGTGCCCGAAGCCGAGGGCCTTTCAGCACTGTCGCAGCCTTCCGTGCTTGTACAGCGAAAACTCCCTCGGACGTCCCTCCGACAGAGCTGAAAGTCCCTGAAAAGTCCCTGGCGACTCGGACCCCGGACCTACGCATTACGAGACCGAGAGCGATCCTGTCGCCCAGAGTCGCGTGATGCCATCCGATGGCGTTTGCGCTGCTCAAAGCAGGCGCACTGGGCGTGCTCGGCGAGCAACCTGGTCACTGCCTCGCGTGAAGGCAGTTTTCTTGTCTCTCTGACCGGCGTGCTCAGCCCCACATGCCGAAACCGATCTCCTCGAACAGTTTGCTCCATTCGCTTTCCTCGCTCGCGAAGGGGACACTGTCTCGGTCGCTGACGCGCTGCCGCAGTTGGCTGACGGCTCGTTCCCGCGCGTGCTCGTCGTCTTGAGGGATGCTCTTCAACCCGGCGAGTTCGGCTTCGAGTTCGATGACTGTGTGCGCGAGGCAGGACACGTCGCTGTGCATGGGCAGGTAGAACTCTTCTCCTTCCCCGAACGAGTAGACGCGTCCGGTGTCGGGGTCCAGTGCCACGGTTGCGTACTGGAACTCGCCGAGGATCTCCAGGTTTCTGCCTCGGGAGGGCATGTGGCCTGGTCTTCGTCGAAGGCGGCTTTCAGGGACGGCCCGTACTGGAGGCGGTCTGTGTCGTCCAGGTCGAGCTTGGGGGAGAAGAACTTGTTCGTGGGCAGTCCGACTGAGGAGAGGAACCGGGCTGTGTCCGCGTGCAGGTGGCCACCGGCGGCCCGGGGGAAGTAGGTGACGCCCGTCAGCCCGCACGCGTGCAGCACCTGTTCGGCTTGGATGTCGATCAGCACAGCTCAACCTTCCTCATGGGTGCCCTTGGGCTTTGGGTCGTTTTTGCTGCCCACCGCAGGAACCTTGATCGGACGGATCCGTAACGCGTACGCTGGCGGCCGTTACTGTGCGTGGCGCAGGGTGAACGTCCCGCCGAGCACAGTACGTTCGGGTTGCCTGCGGGAGTCGGGGGTGCGGGTTGGACAGCTCCATACCGGTGGCAGCCGGGGTACCACCCATCCATTTCGGCGTGCACGAACTGCGGACCGGAAGCCCGGACGGGGCGCGGGCCGACTTCGAGCAGATGCTCGCGCAGCTCGCCAGCGCGACCAATCCGAACGTCCGGGTGATCGCGGCGAATCCCGGTGACTGGGGAATCGACGCCTTCGCCGGTGACCTCGGGGGCGCCATCACGGTCTGGCAGTCCAAGTATTTCATGCCGAAAACCACAACCAACCAGTCACAGCAGATTCGCGAGTCCCTCGCGAACGCGCTCAAAGCCGCTGCGGCCAACGGTCACACCATCACGCTCTGGATCTTGTGCATCCCCTCCAGCATGGACGGGCTGGCAGCCAGCTGGTGGGACGGCTGGAAGAAACGGCAGGAGAAGGCGCACGGCCTCGTCATCGAGCTGTGGGACGAGACCACGCTCGTGAAGAAGCTGCAGAGCCCCGAAGGCGACCAGGTACGCCGCGCCTACTACGAACCCTTCACCGCGCCCGCCGCCTCCGTCCCCGCCCAGGGGCAGATGCGGCTCGTGCTGGACGTGGAGGAGGACGAGGCGACCGCGCTCGACTCGGCCCTGTTCGTGCGGCAGATGACCGAGGCCGGCCACGTCGAACTGGACTCGGCCAAACGGCAGTTCTTCAACGCGGACCTGGTGGCGCGCGAAGTCGCACACAAGGGCGTGCCAGCCGAGGTTGCCGCGCTGAGCTCTGCCGACGCCACCCTGCACGGTGTGTGGGAGATGCAGTTCAACGAGTGCTCGTCCGAGGACACCCTCCCCGCTCTGCACGGCCGGGTCTGGCGTGAGGTGCGCTCCGAGCACGGCAAGCTGCCGAAGGTGCTGCGTCTGGAGGTGACGCACAGCTGGGGCCTGGTCCACCGGCTGGTCGACAACCGTCGGGCAGGGTGGGTCACGTACTGGCGGCAGATCGCGAGCGGTCACGCCGACGACTGAGCCCCCGACCGCCCGTACCGCTCGACCACTGATGAGGAGCACGCCGTGCACGCAGACCGGCCGGTCGTGATGCCCGAGGACGAGGTGCCTTTCCGCCTCGCTCAGCTGCTGTTGCTCCTGGACGCCGTTGCCGCGCAGGACGCGAACGGGGCGACCCTGGAGCGCATCGGGTATTACGACTTCCTGTCCGCGAACCCCTTCCTCGTCGTTCCTTCCGAGGGCCGGGACGCCAGCCTCCTGCGGCTGGCCGGATTCGACCCGCAGGTCCTGGCCTACGCGTCCTCCTCCCAGCGATTCACGAGCCGGCGCGAACGGATCCAGCACGACCTGGCGCTTCTGGTGGCCTACGGGTGCTGCCGCATCCGCAACCGCGGCGGCTCCCTCACCTATTCGATCACCGAAGCCGGTCAGGATCTCGGCGGGCAGTTCACCGCCACCTACGCCACCTCCTTCACCACCGCCGCCGGCATCGTCGTCCGCCAGCTCCGCAAGCTCAGCGACAAGAGACTGCGCGAGCAGACCGCGCGGTGGCTCCGGCCGGACGGGAACGGCGGCCCCGCTGCTGCCCTCATGAGCGTCCTGGGCCCGGGGCCCGTGCTGGAAACGTCCTGGGAGGAATGATCACTATGGAGCCGCTTCCCGGCATCCGCATCCGCCGTCTGCGTCTGGTAGGCATGGAGCGGTCCTACGACGTCGACTTCACCGCCGAGGAGCGGGTGCGGAACCTGTCCGTCATCGCCGGGGCGTTCAGCTCCGGCAAGACCGCGGTACTGGAGTTCATCGCCTACGGGCTCGGTGCGAAACGGCACCCCCGCCACCAGGAGGTGCTGCGCAAGGTCCGTTCATGCCTCCTGGAAGTCGAGCTTTCCGGCGAGCCGCATGTGATCGAGCGGTCGGTCGGAGAACCCTCCAAGGTCGCCTTCGTCCGGCGCGGCACGTTCGACAGCAGGCCCGCATCCGGGGCGGAGAGCAGGCCCATCGATCCGCCCGGGGCGCAGGAGAGTCTGTCCTCATTGCTTCTGAGCCACTGCAAGCTCGCAGGCGTCCAGCTACGCGAAGCTCCCACCAACAGCGAGTCCCGCACGGACCCGCTCAGCTTCCGCGACCTGATGTGGCTCGCCTTCCTTCCCAACGAACGCGTCGCGGACAAAAACTTCCTGTTCGAGAACGACTACATGCGCAAGCACAAACTGCGGCAGGTCCTCGACGTCGCCTTCGGGGTCCACGATGACCGCGCCGTCGAACTCGGCCAGCGCATCCAGGAACTCGGCGGCCGGCTCAACCGTGCCAAGGCCGAACTCGCGGCAGCCCGTACCTTCGTCGTGGAACAGGCTCCCACCGCGCTGGAAAGCGAACCCACTCCAGCCGTTCACGAACGGAAGCTGGCCGACATCACGAGCCAGCTGCGGGAGTTGGACCGCCGTGCGCAGGCGGGAACGCAGTTCGCGGCCCACCTGCGCCGCCAGCACAAGACGGCAGCCCAGAATTCCCAAGGGGCGGCAGCAATCCTGCGGGACTGCGAAACTCAGCTCCAGCGCCTGATGCCTCTGCGGGCGCAGTACGCGGATGATCTCCTCAAGCTCGGCATGCTCGGCGAGGCGCAGCAGCTCTTCGACCCGTTGAGCGTCACCACCTGCCCCGCCTGCCTGAACCGGCTCTCGGCTTCCCCCACTGCCGACAACGGACGCTGCAGCCTGTGCCGCCACGAACTGGCCTCAGGGGGAGGGGCATTGGTTCTGGGTGCTGCCGACGCCGGGAGCCAGGCTGCGGACAACCGGGTGGACGTCGCGGCCGAGACCCGGTCCACCAAGGCCCGCCTCAAGGAGATCACCGGCTACATCGATGAGCTCGGTGCCTCGCTCGCCACACTCAAGCTCCGGGCGGAAGACGCGGCCGTCCGGGAGGAGGAGGCCGCAGCCGCGCTGGACGCCGCTACGTCGCCCTCAGTCTCACCGTTCCTCGCCGCCCGCGACGACCTGCACCGAAGGCGCGAACAGGTCCTGCGCCAAGTCGAACAGGCCGAGAGCGCGGTCAAGCTCCGCGAAGGACTCACCAAACGAGCCGACGCCGTGGAACGCCTGGAAACCGACATCGCCCGTCTCCGGGAAGAACTCGCACGGCTCGGAGACGCCTCTCACGACCGCGACCGTGTCATCGCCAAGATCAGCAGCCGGTACGGCGAACTTCTCCGGGCCTGGCGCTACCCCAAGGTCAGTACGCCCTTCATCAAGACCGACCTCACCCCCTTTGTACGCGGCGAGCCGTACCAGGAAGCCTCGTCCGGCGCCCGCACCCTGCTGACCCTGGCCTGGCAGCTCGCCGTCTTCGAGATCGCCGTCGAAGAAGGGGCAGCACACCCCGGATTCCTCATGATCGACAGCCCCCAGAAGAATCTTGGCCACGGCGGCACCCTCGATGCCGTGATCGCGGACGCCGTGGCGATCGGGGACTTCTACCAGCATCTCTCCCTCTGGCTCGCGGACCGCGGCAGCCGGGCACAGCTCATCGTCGCCGACAACAGTCCGCCGCCGCCGGTGGAGAACGACGTGGTGGTGCGCTACAGCCGCAACGAGGAGCGCCCGCCGTACGGGCTGATCGAAGATGAAACCAGTGCGGATGATGAGTCGGAAGCCGACGTGTGAAACGCGTTCCCGGCCACGAGTTCGGCAGTCGCTTGCCGATCGGCGTCAGTGGCTGTCGGGGTCCGGTCGGGTGAGGCGGACCCTATAGCCCGGTAGAGGGCTGCGGAGGTGGGCGCGTCCGGCATGGGGGGTATGGGGGCGCCGGGTGTGGCGTATGAGCGGATCATGTGGGCCACCAGGCGCTTCCAGGCGCCGGGGGCGGCGTCGCCCGCCGCGCTGACGACACCGGCGTTGCCGATCCTGATCGGCCGCAGCGCCGCGGTGCGGATCGGCTCTGCCGGGCCGTCGGACGGTGTGTGGCTCCGGCGGTGTGTCGAGGAGCGCCCCCATCGATACGCCTGCCTGCGCGTCGCCTCGCCTCGCCTCGCCGAGTGATCGGACCTACCCGCAGGCGGAATATCCAGGGTGTTCGTTCGATTGGCCTCCTTGCAGGGATCAAAGGAGGGGGCGCTGGTGGCCGAGCTGATGTTGTTCCGACGAGACGCGGGCGGGCAGGACGTAGAGCTGCCCGGATCGACGGTGAGGCTGGAAGTGGAGCTGCAGCGGCGGGTCGAGGCCGGTCTGGAGCAGATGCTCGGCATCCGGTTCCTGGCGTCGGAGTACCCGACCGGTCCGTGGCACCGAGGGCGGATCGACACCCTGGGGCTGGACGAGAACGGCGCCCCGGTGGTGATCGAGTTCAAGAAGGGCTCCGACAGCGGGGTGCTGTCGCAGGCTGTCTCCTACCTGTCCTGGCTGGACTCGGCGCACCACGAGTTCGAGGCGCTCGTCCGGAGGGTGCTCGGCCCGGAGGCCGCCGAGTCGATCGACTGGCGTCGACCGCGGATGGTCTGCATCGCGGCCAGCTTCTCCCATCACGATCGCGTGGCCGTGCAGCGACTGCCCGAGCGGATCGACCTCGTGCGCTACCGCGTCTTCGACGGCGGCCTGCTGAGCCTCCTGCTCGTCGACTCCTCGCCCGGCACCCAGAACCCCGCTGCGTCCCGGCGGCACCGGGAGCGGGACGCCGCAGGCGTCCGCGCGCCGACGGTGCCGGCCGGTCCGGGGCCGGGAAGTGCCGGCCTCGTCCCGGAGTGCCTGCGGGACCTGTACGCGGAACTGGACGACGCCCTCACGGCGTGGGGCGAGGTCGAGGTGGCAGCGCTTCGGCATTACATCGCCTACCGGCGGCTGGTGAATGTGGCTTCAGTGCTGTTCCGTCCGAGGCACGAGGCGATCCTCGTGTACCTCAGACTGGACCCGGGCTCGGTCGTGCTGGAGGAGGGCTTCTCCCGGGACATGCGCGGCATCGGGCACCTGGGGACCGGGGACGTGGAGGTGCGGCTCGCGTCGGCGGACGACCTGGAGAGGGCAACGCCGTTGATCCGGAGGGCGTTCGAGGCGGCCTGACGTGACGAGAAGGGCGGCTGCGGCCCGTTGGCCTCGGGCTCTCTTCGCTCTCATGATCATGCCTCCGGTCCGGCCAGGGCGACGTCGTCCTGCGTCAGCTCCGCGCGGAGCCGCTGCTCGGCCACGTCGGCGTAGTGCGAGGACAGTTCGACGCCCACGAAGCGGCGGCCTTCGCGCAGGGCCGCGACGCCCGTGGACCCGCTGCCGGTGAACGGGTCGAGCACCGTTCCGCCTTCGCGGCAGATCCGTACGAGCTGCTGCATGACCTCGACCGGCTTCTGGGTGATGTGCACCCTGCCCTTACGCGGCTGGGACGCGATGAAGTGTCCGGGCAGGTAGAGGTCCCGGCCCTTGGCCAGGCTGCCCTTGACTCCCCAGGTGATGAATTCGGCGGACTGCTTGAACCCGCCCTGGCGGGGCCGGCTGGCGGGCTTGATCCACGGGATCGTTCCGCTCCAGGTCCACCCCGCCATCTGGAGGGCGTCGGACGTGGTGGGCTCCTGGCGCCAGTCCGAGAAGACGACGGCGACCGCGTGCTCGGTCGATGCCCGGTATGCCTCGGTCATCAGCTCGGTCAGCCAGGAGCGGTACGAGCGCTGATCACGGTTCTCGCCGGGGAAGGTGGCGAGGTCGTGCGCCGAGTTGCTGGTGACGTACTTCGCTCGCGCCGTACGACCGGTGCGCTCGGAGCTGGTTCGGCCACCGCTGTTGTACGGGGGGTCGGTGATGACGGCGTCGACGCTCTCGTCCGGGAGGGTCTTCATCACGGTGAGGGCGTCGCCTCGGTGCAGCGTGTAGCTCATGTGGAGGGCCTCTTTCAGGGCATGACGGGGCAGTTCCCGCTCCGGACCACGCTCAACGGCGCGCATCTCGGGCGGGGTTGTGCCGGAGGTTAGCCGTGCTCTCCGGCCGGGCCTAACGAGGTGTGCCGTCCTGCGGCCCCGGTCCGGGAGTCGTTTGGTGCGGCCGGATTCCCGGTCTACTGTCTCGCCGTGTCACCGGGACGAAGCCTCGCTTCACCCCTGCTGACCTGTGCTTATCCGTGTTGTCTCGTCCTATCGAGCACCCCGGCGCGGCACGCTTCCCCCCTCGTTCCACGCGCTGTCAGGAGGCCAGGTGTACCGCCTGAGATTACGAGCGCGGCTCGCTGCCGCGCTTGACCGGAGACCGGTGTCCGGGAGCTACCAACTCCCGTGACCCGGGCCCGCCCTGAGAGGCGGACGCACATCGGCGCGGTGCCGACGGCTTTGCACGAGAGGTCGGCACCGCGCCTCCTACGAACACGAGGAGCCGCTGCGATGCAGCATGCCCTGATACGCCCGCACCCCTCCACGCCCACGTCGCACGACGAGCCCCGCCCCGCTGCTGACCGGCGGTCGCGATGAAGAAGGCCCTGGGAGCCGTCGCCGGTCTCTGCGCTACCGGATCCCTGCTGGCCCTCCCGCTACTTGGCTACGCGGCCAGCAACGCCTCGGCGGCCACCTGCTCCGTCGGCGGTGAGCAGTCGGTGGACAGTGCGGCCATCGCCAAGCAGGTGAAGGCGAGTCTGGACGGGGGCGAAAAGGACTCGGTGTCCGTGCCGGGTCTGGACGCGCCCGCCGAGCAGATCCCCCACGCCAAGACCATCCAGGCCACCGGCGTCGCGATGAACGTCCCTCCCCGGGGGCAGGTCGTTGCCCTGGCCACCGCTCTGCAGGAGAGCGGCCTGCGGAACTTGAACTACGGCGACCGTGACTCGTTGGGGCTTTTCCAACAGCGCCCGTCCCAGGGCTGGGGCTCGGCGACCGAGGTCCTCGACCCGGTCCACGCGAGCACCAAGTTCTACGAGGGGCTCAAGAAGGTCTCGGGCTGGGAATCCCTGTCCGTGACCCAGGCCGCCCAGGAAGTGCAGCTGAGCGGTTACCCCGAGGCGTACGCGAAGTGGGAGCCGCTGGCGACCGCTCTGCAGCGCGCGATCGAGCCGCTGCTCACGAAAGGCGACGACGCGTCGGCCGCTCCCTCCGGCCCCCGAGAAGTTCCGGCCGCTGCGGGGGGCTGTACGACCGGTTCGGACGGGACCGACTTCGGCACCATCCCGCCCGGATCGGTACCCGACGAGTACCAGATCCCGGCGGACGCTCCGGCCAAGGTCCAGACGGCGATCCGCTGGGCTCTGGGCCAGCTCGACACCCCGTACCAGTGGGGTGGGAGCTGCGCCGACTCGCACGGCAAGGACCCGATGGGCCGGTGCGACTGCTCGTCCTTGATGCAGGGCGCCTACAAGGCCGCCGGGGTCTCCCTCACGCGGACGACCTACACGCAGGTCAATGAAGGCAAGCCGGTAGCGGTCGGCTCCGTACGGGCGGGGGACCTCCTGTTCACCGAGGGGTCCGCCGCCACGCCGGAGCACGTCGGCATGGCGATTGGCCACGGGCTGATCGTGCACGCGCCGAAGACCGGTGACGTCGTGCGCATCACGACCCTCGCCTCCTGGAAGCCGCAGATCCTCGCGGGCCGCCGCGTCGTCTGACCCGGCCCCTCCCCTCCCCTCTTCCTCTCTTCTCGCGTCGTCGCTCCACCTCTCGGGCTTCGGCGTGCACTAAATCGAACAGGAGTTCGCTATGTACTTGGCCGACAAGGTCATCCAGCTCGCCTACGACCCCGGCATCAAGCCGAACGAGGGCGGGCTTCCCGGCCTTTCCGTCCTCAAGCAGGTGATGGGCTCCATCAACCTCTTCGGCCTCGTCGCCATCGTCGGCGCGCTCGCCGTCAGCGCGGGCGTCTGGGCCTGGGGCCATCACAGTGGTGGGCACCAGGCGGAGGCGAACGGAAAGAAGGGCGTGCTGGTCAGCTCTGGAGCTGCCCTCCTGTTGGGGGCGGCGAACGGGATCGTTGCTTTCTTCAGCACGCTGGGAACGCAGGTCCGCTGATGCCTGCCCACTCCTCCAACCCCGGCGGCGCATCTCGCGTGCGCCGCCGGGCGCTGCTCGGCACCGCCGTCCTGGTGGTCCTCGTCGCCCTCGCCGGCCTGCTCGCCTTCCTCACGCGCGACGCCAGGGCCCCCTCCACGCCCGCACCACACAGCAGTTCGGCGACACCGCGTCCTTCCGGCGCGGCGCCGTCGGCATCGCCGCCTCCGCACGCAAATCACCGGGCTCTGCCTCGACCGCCGAAGACGCACGACCCGATCGCCTACGGGAAGGCGGCGGCAGCGGCGCTGTGGTCGTACGACACCCGGGCCTACTCCCAGCAGGCGCTGCTGTCCGCGCTGCGCGGGTGGATGACCGGAGAGAAGAAGTACGTCGACACCGCATCGGTCGCCAAGCTCGTCCCGTCGCCCGTGCTCTGGAAGCAGATGGCGGACAACGGTCAGCGCGCCAAGGGGGTCGTGAACGAGGGGCACTTCCCCGACTCGTTCACCCGGGCTCTCCAGGACGATCCTGGAGCGATCACGCAGACCTACCTGTACGCCGTGACGGTCTCCGGCAAGCAGTCGATCGCGTGGAAAGGCTCCCCGGCCGGAGGCGCGGAGAGCCGCGTCACCACCCTCGCGGTCCAATGCCGCCCCTCCTCTCCCTGCACGCTGGCCGGTGTTCTGCCGGCCGTCGCGCCCTGACCCCACCCTCAGAAAGGAGGTATCGCTATGGGAGTCTGCGACTTTCCGCTGATGGACAAGGTCTGCGGAGCCGTCGATTTCGCCAGCAACCCCGCCGGGGCCGTCACCGATGGCATCGGGGCGTGGATCGCGAAGTCCGCGGGTGAACTCGCGGCGAGCGCGGCGGATCTCGCCGCCGACGCCGTGAACTCGACCACCGCGATCGACCTCAACGCGCAGTGGTTCAGGACCAACTACGAACTACTGCTTCCGATCGGCCTCGCGCTCACCGTCGGCTTCTTCTGCATCGCCTTGGTGTCCGCCGCTTGGAGGCGGGACGAGCGCGCCTTGGCGCAGGCTGCGGTCGGCACGATGACCGGCGTCCTGTTCAGCTTCTGCGCCGTCGCCTTCACGTCCGTCGCGATCACGGTCGTCGACGTGCTGTCCGACGGCCTGTTCCAAGCCGCGAACACCTCGGTGGACGACGCCATCCGCCGCATCATCAACGTGCAGCAACTCGGAGCGATGTACGGCCTGGGCTGGGGCGTCCCGTCCCTGGTCGCCTTCGGCTGTGCCATCGGCGCGTTCATGTACTGGTGCGTCATGGTCGCGCGGAAGGTCGGCGTGCTGATCCTCGTCTCCCTGGCGGTCTTCGCCGGAGCGGGCGGCGGCTGGGAGGTGGCGAAGCGCTGGCGTCGCGGCTGGATCGAGGCCACCGCAACGCTCGTCGTCTCCAAGCTCCTGATGACGGTGGTCTTCCTCATCGGCGTCTCGGCGATGGGCAAGGCCGACTCGCAGGACGGCATGGCCGCGCTCTCCGACGCACTGGCCGGACTCGTCGTCATGATCTTGGTATTGCTCTGCCCCTACGCGACGTACAAGTTCATTCACTGGGCCAGCGACGGCGGCAGCAACGACGATCTGCACCGCACCGGCGTCGCCGGAGTGGCGGTTGCCGCAGGCGCCGCGAAGACGGCCGGCACCCTCGCGATGCAGGCCGGCACCGGCACCCCCGCCCCTCAGGGGCCCAGCGAGGTTCCCGGCGCGGGGAGCGACGGTGTCACCTCCGGCATCAACCCCACCGGCAGGAATCTGAGCAAGGAGGGCATCGACTCCGGACCGCCGAAGGCCCGGACGAACTTCCGGTACGGCGAAGACCCGGACGCCTCCGGTGACAAGGGTCGGGCCCTCATCCAGCGGCCCGGCATCCCTCCGCTGATCAACCGGCCCGGCGGCACGGAAACCGCCGATGGCGAGGACGGCTCCGCAGCCCAGCCCGCTGCGGTCCCGATCCCGGGCGGGAGCATGCCACGCGTCGGCTCGGCGTCCCCGGGCGGCCCCGGGTCTCCGCCCCCGACCGGCGCCGGTCCGTCGCCCACCGGGTCCGAGACGAACTGGGTCTTCCCGACCCGTCCGCCGTCCGGATCCTGACCCGCCACGAGTACGGGGGCGGGCTGCCACCCAGCAGTCCGCCCCCGCCTCCCCCGATCACCACCGAAGGAGCCCTGCCATGTCCTCCAGAAGAGCGCCGCGCCCTCCGCCCTGCCGCACTCGCACCGACTGTCTGGACCCGCCATGTCTGCCCGATCCCAGGCCGAAACCGCCTCGGCCACCGTCAAGTTCCCGCACCGCTCGCGCCGAGGCGTGCTGCTCGGCCTGACCGTCCCCCAGCTCATCGTCGCCGGGTTCACCGGGCTGCTGCTGCTCGCCGTGATCATGACCCGTGGCGTGGTCGGCGCCCTCCAGCTCATCCCGCTGTGGAGCGCCATCGCCCTGCTCGTGTTCGTCCGCAAGCGCGGTCGGTCCCTGGCCGACTGGACTCCGATCGTCCTCCGGTACGCGCTGCGCCGGATGCGGGGCCAGTTGATCTGGCTCGCCCGCCCGTCCCGACGTCCCGTACGCGAGGGGCACCTCAATCTGCCGGGCACCTCCGCCAGCCTGCGTGTGGTCACCGCTCCCGACCGGCGGTACGGCGCCGTGCACGATCCCCACACCGGTTCGCTGACCGCCGTCGTCAAGGTCTCCTCCCGCGCCTACGCCCTGCTGGACCCGGGCACGCAGAACGCGAACGTCGCCGGGTGGGGCCGGGCGCTCGCCGCGCTGGCCCGTACCGGGCACGTCGCCCGCATCCAGGTCGTCGAGCGTACGGTCCCCGACAGCGGTGACGCCCTTCGCCGGTACTGGGAGGAGCACGGCCGGCCCGACACCCCGCTCGCGGGCGCGATCTACACCGAGCTGATCCAGAGCGCGGGCCCCGCCGCCGCGCCGCACGAGGCGTACGTCGCCATCAGCCTGGACGCCAAGGCCGCGCAGCGGCTGATCAACCGGGCAGGCGGCGGCCTCACCGGCAGCTTCAGCGTCCTGGCCCAGCTGACGTCGACCTTCGAGCAGGCCGCGCGGACCGCCGGTCTCAACCCGACCGGCTGGCTCACTGCTCGCGAGATAGCGGCTGTCGTGCGCACGGCGTACGACCCCAAGGCCCTGCCCGCGCTGGACCGCTGGTCCGCCTCCGGCCGGCCCGAGGCCGAGCCCGCCGCCGCCGGCCCGGTCGTGGTCGTGGAGAAGGGCGACCACATCGTCTCCGACTCCGCGTTCCACTCCACCTACTGGGTGGAGAACTGGCCTCGCACAACGGTCGGAGCCGGATTCCTGCACCAGCTCCTGTTCACGGCGGGCGTGCGCCGCACCCTCTCGCTCGCCTACGAGCCGGTGAGCGTGGACGCCGCCCTGCGCGATATCCAGCGCAAGAAGGCGAGCGTGGTCGCGGACGCCGCCGAGCGCGCGCGGCGTGGCCAGGTGGAATCCGAGGCGGACGCGATCGAGTACCAGGACATCCAGGCGCGTGAGCGTCAGCTCATCGCTGGTCACGCGGATGTGGCCCTGACGGGTCTGCTGACCGTCTCCGCCGACTCCGAAGAGGAGCTGCGCTCCGACTGCGCGGTGGTGGAGACCGCGGCGGTCGGCGCCGGACTCGACCTGCGTCCGCTCACCTGGCAGCAGGCCAGCGCCTTCACCGCTGCGGCGATGCCGCTCGCGCTCGCGGCCTGACGCCCGCGCCTCCCCGCGTCCGGAAAGAGCACCCTCATGTCCCGTAACCCTGCCCCGCCTGCGCAGGACTTCGTACCCTTCGCGACCGCCGCGCTCGACTTCCACCGAGCGCTCAACCTCCCCGCCGGCCCGCTCGTCGCGTCCCGGGACGAGCTGGACGCCCTGCACGCCCACCTCGTCTCCCTGCACGGGCTGCTCGACGCACACACCTCACGCACCGGTCCCCTCGTACCGGTCGCAGGCGATCACCTCCACGGTGCGCGCACCCGCATCTGGCAGGCCGCCGACCACATCCACAGCGCCTACCACGCTTCACCCCGGCCCGGCTCCGGCGACCTTCCCGCCCGGGAAGCGTGCCGCCCCGGACTGCCCGAAGGCGCTCCGGAACTCACCATCTGCCAGCGCCACCAGCGCACCGCCCGCCTGGTACGGCGCCACTCCACCCCCGCCGACCTGCGCGCGCCGTTCACCGGCCAGATCCGCCACTGACCACTCACCCCCCGGAGAAACGTTCATGCCCAGGACCCGCGCCAGCGCCTCCCACCTGTTCGTCCCCCGCAAGGCATCCAGCGCCCAACAGCGCGCGGCCCGCGCCGGTTTCGCCGCCGCCCGCCGCCAGGCACAGCTGGCCGGGGCACCACCCAAGCACCGCAAGGAGGCCGCCCTCGACCCGGAGCTGCGACCGGTCTACCCGGCGTCGGGGCGACCCGGCCCCGCCTCGGCGCGCGGCAGCAAGCTTCGGCTGCCCGCTCACCGGATGACGACCGCCACGGTCAGCGGCGCTTACCCGTTCTTGGCCGAGGGCGGCCTCGGCTCGTCCGGGATCTTCATCGGCAGGGACGTGCACGCGGAGGCCGCCTTCTGCTATGACCCGTTCGCTCTGTACAACAGCGGGCGGATCGAGGGCTTCACCAACCCCAACGCGGTGCTCGCGGGAATCATCGGCATGGGGAAGTCGGCGCTGGCGAAGTCCATCGCGACGCGGGCCATCGCCCACGGGTACAAGATCTATGTGCCCAGCGACCCGAAGGGTGAATGGTCGAACGTGGCGCAGGCTCTCGGCGGCCACACCATCGCGCTGGGACCGGGGCTCCCCGGGCGTCTCAACCCTCTGGATGCCCCGGCGCGACCCACGTCGGTGACCGCAGAGGACTGGTCCGCCGAAGTACGCAAACGGCGTCTCGCGCTGCTGGCCAGTCTCGCCCGCACCGTGCTGAACCGCGATCTGCTCCCGATGGAGCACACGGCCCTGGACCTCGGCCTGGACCTGGTCGTCGCCGAGGCCACGAATCGCGGCACGGTGCCGCTCCTCGGCGACATCGCCGATGTCATGGGCTCGCCGGACCGCCTCGACCGCGGCTTCGGCCGCCCGGCCGGAGGAATGGGCCACGCAGCTCAGGACCTTGCCCACGCCCTGCGTCGGCTCGTGCACGGCGATCTCAGCGGGATGTTCGACGCCCCCTCGACCGTCGCCTTCGACCCGACGACGCCGATGCTGTCGATCGACCTCTCCCGGCTCGGTAACTCAGGCGACGACACCGGCCTGGTTCTGGCGATGACCTGCGCCAGCGCCTGGATGGAGTCCGCTCTCGCAGACCCCGACGGCGGACGACGCTGGGTGATCTACGACGAAGGATGGCGCGTCCTGAAGCACATCGCGCTGCTGGAACGGATGCAGAGCCAGTGGAAGCTCAGCCGAGGGCTCGGCATCGCGAACCTGCTGGTCATCCACCGGCTTTCCGACCTGCTCAGCGCGGGAGACGCCGGATCGCGCGGCCGGGTGCTGGCCGAGGGGCTCCTCGCCGACTGCAGCACACGCATCATCTACCGGCAGGAGAGCGACCAACTTGCCGCAGCAGCATCCCTGTTGGGACTCACCGGAGTAGAAACCCAGGCCGTCTCCGCCCTCACCAAGGGCAGGGGCCTATGGAAGGTCGCCGGACGGAGCTTCGTCACCCAACACCTCCTCCACCCTTCCGAACGCGAACTCTTCGACACTGACGCACGCATGTCGGGCTAGCTCAACCACCGCTGCCCGCAGCCGAGTTGACGGCCCCTGCGGGTCGCCTGCCTCCCGAGGCGAGCTACACCCCAGCGGCGATCCTCAGGGTCGGCGAACCGCCGGTCGACTGGAGTGACCGGCCCACCCCAGCTCACCACCGAGCCGCCGCGCCGAAGCCCGCGTCCAGACGCGGTTCCGCCGGCCCGCAGAGGAACACGTCTGCACCCACCGCCAACCCCCTTCGCCGCCGTATTCGCGGTAGCACCGCCACAGGAACCAAGGACTCAACGTGCCCACTTCGCCCTCATCCAACGAAGACCGGCCACCGGCAGGCAACGACCACATCGCGTGGCGGCAACACGTCCCGGCACTGGCCTCCGCTGCCGCCGGCATCAAGCAGGCAGAAGACGCCTGGGACGCCGTCTCGGACTACTTCTGCGACCACGACGGTTGGCCCGTGGACGAGAAGGGCTACGCGGACGGCAAGGTCGTACGCGACGCCCAAGCGTGGAAACACGTCGAGGTCTTCCTCGCTCACGGCCCCGAGGTACTGGCCGGGGTCCGCGCCGCCGCCACCGGCGCCGACTACCTCGGGGGGCCGATCAGCGAGGACCTCCGTCGCCTGAGCAGCATCGACGCCGCCCTGAAACGAGCCGGACAGATCCAGCGCGAGTGGGACGACGTCATAGCGATCATGGACGGCTCCCTCCCCGGCACCCGGGCGCTCTACGAGGGCCGGGCCCAGGAAATCCGAAACGCCGAGGGCTGGCACGACGCGCACGAGCTGTCGCTCCACGGTCCGGCGCTGGTACGGGCCGCTGAATACGTGACCAACCGGCCGGAACCCGAGCAGCCCTCGCAGACCGAGCGGGCGCGAGTGGCTCTCAAGCGATCCGCCTCCGGCACCAGCACAGCTCCACCAACCCCGCCCCCTGTGCCTCCCGCGTCGCCGACGCCTCCCCATCGGTCCCGCTGACGCCACTACCACCGCATTCCGGCTCAGCCAAACCTGCCGATCTCCGGATCCTCATAACACCGGTACCCATACACGCGCCCCTCACGTTGACCCGTGTCGTCGACCATGGGGCGCTCGGCCACGGAGACCACAGATGCCCCCCGACCAGCCCCTGGTTACCCTCCAACGGGAGGGCGCGCGTATCACCGCGCGTACAAGCGGGCCCGTTGCCTCACGGGCGCCGGACAGCGATCCGGAGCACGAACGCGGGTACGGGCACCTCACCTCCCCCCTTCGGCAACGCGGCCTGGTCTGCACCGTCGAGTACGGCCTCAGCGACTACTTCGTCCACACCTCGCTTCCCGACGGCAGCAATGTGATCATCTCGCCGCCGCAGGAACCGTCCAGCGAGCACCCACCGGGGTACCCCGAGAGCTGGCTCGTCACCCGCCACCGAAGCGCTGAGCCGGCGGTCTACGAAGTGATCTACGACTCGGAGCCGGACGGCCCCCACGCCCGGCACCGCGGCGACGTCACAAGGTTGCTGGCTGCCGTCGACACCCGTCTGGATCAGCTCGGCGTACCTCCACGACCGACGCCGAAACGGTTCGCTCACGACATCGCCGCCGACGCGGTGCTCCACCGCGCGGGCTTCGTCCCCGCCGTCGAGTTCGGCGGTGGGCACTACCACCGGCTGCCCTCGGCCATGACCGACCCGGATGAGCAGCGGCTGGTGGTGACCCGGGCCTTCGACATGCTGCGGGCCGACGGCTTCGGTGTCTCGTGCGACCCTGACCTGCTGGAACACGACGCGCCTCCCTTCCTGATCCCGGAGACGAGCCTCGGCGACCGCCTCGGGTTTCTGGCCAAACACATCAAGGCGTCGACGCATACGCGCGACATGGTCGCCAACCTGAGCGAAGTGACCGCCCCGGGCGACGGCGTTCTTCACCGGGTTGTGGAGATCCTCGACACGACGGCCGAGTGGTGGGAAGGGTTCGGCGAACCGGCCGATCACCGTTACGCGCAGCGTCTGCGCTCCATCGCCGAGAGCCTCGACTCCTACGCGATCGAGCTGCGCGCGATACGCGGCGATCTGGCCGACCGCCATGCCGTGCACCCCGGGAAGGCCCGGAGCCGTACGAACCAGGTCGCTGCTTCGACGCCTGCGCCACCACGGGTACGTGCTGCTCTCGCGCCCTCGCCGACGGCTGCGCAGCGCCGCGCTGCCTCGGCGCTCCCTGCCACGGCGGCGGCCGTCCGCCCCGCACCTTCGGCCCGCCCCTCGTCCGCCCCCGGTCGCTGACCACTTTCCTCTCGGAGTCCTCCGTGCCTCGTACCACCAGAACCATCCCGGCCCTGGCCCCTGCCCTGCACGCCCACACCGGATGGATCAGCCATGCCCACCCATTACCCATCACTTCCCGATGTCGCCTTCGGCCACCACCCTGACCACGGAATAGTCGCCGCGAACCCAAAGCAACTCGTCTCCACCGCCTGGATGTTGGCGCGGTTCGACTTCCACCCCCTACCGGACCAGCCGACACTGTACGCACTGGCCGATCAGAAACGTGATGGACCGGGCCGTACCTCCCGGGCAGTCGCGCTACTGCGCGAGGCCGGCTACCAGGTCGACGTGGACGCCGCGTACGACCCCTCGCTGACCTCCCGTGCGAATCCCACCCGTGACCAGGCCCCGCGCGCAGATCCCGAGGTGGCGTTCGCCGAGCATCCGCAGCTCGGCATCGTCGCGGCTACCAGCGACCACTCCTCGGCGCTCGGCGGTCAGCTCATCCTGGAGGAGCACGGCTGGCGGCTGGACCCGAATCTGGACATCTACACGCTGCCCGTCACCGCCGACCGCACCGAGTCCGTGCAGAAGGTCGCCAGCGCCACGGTGGCGATGCAGCGGTCCGGCCTCCAGGTCGCTGTTCATCCCCGCCTCGCCCGCGACGCGGCACTGCGCCGCGCTCCCGCGCCCACGAGCGCCGAGCGCCTCCTCCCCGGTCAGGGCGCCATCCCCAACCACTCTCGCAACACCGCCGCGCTCGCAGCGAGCCCAGCGCGCTCGGGCCTCCGGGACAAGGCGCCGACTCCCGCCGCCGCTGCCTCCGGGGCTTCGGGGCGACCCGTGGACCCGCGCATCGCGTTCTCCCGAAGTCGATAACACACCTTCTGTAAGGAGCAGTTCTCATGGCTGTGAAGACCATCTGGCCCATCACCCACTCGTGCGGCCACCACGACGAGCGCGACCTGTCCGGCCGGGCGGCCGACCGCCGCGCGGGCTTCGCCGAATGGCTCGCCAAGCAGGAGTGCACGGACTGCTGGCGGGCCGCCAAGGAGGGGGACGAGCAGGACAAGGCGGCCTGGCTGGAAGCCAAGCGAGCGGAAGAGCAGGCCGAATCGGAAGCCTGGTCGGAGCAGTACCGGATGCCTCCGCTGGAGGGAACCGACCGGGCCGTCGCCTGGGGCATGCGCTGTCGTCACCAGATCCTGGCCGCTGCCTATACCGCCCTGGTCCTCGAAGGGGAGACCGATGAGACGGAGTGGGAGGCGATCGAGGAGGCCGCGCGCTTCGTTACTCGCGCCGGGTGGTGGATCGACCAGCGCTCCTCCGGACCCGGAGACCTCGCCGAGCTGCTCCAGGCCGCCACCGAGGCCGACCGGCCGACGGAGAACCCTCACTTCTGACGGTCCGACACCACGCCTCGACACGTCTCAGCGATAGCGGGGCACACCCGAACGAGTCGCCTCACATGGCCTCGATGCCTCGGGAAGGTCGGTGGCATCTACCAGCGAACTCCGGCCGGTCCAAATCGCGGATTCTGCGGATTCTCTTCGCTTGACGGCCCGAAAGTCCGGCTCGTGTCCACTACTCCTCCGAGGTAGACGCCGTGATCGCTCACCTGCAGCGTGCCAGTAACACCGTGGGGCTGCTCTCGTACCTGTACGGTCCCGGCGAACGTGGCGACCACGTCAGCCCTCGACTAATCGCGGGCGAAGGTCACGGAGCCCCGATCGAACTACTCGCCGAGCCCGACTCGCTGCCCTACTTGGCGCACGCCCTCGACGCACCCGTCGAACGGCTCGGGACACGTGCACCCGCGCAGCCGACATGGGTCTGCTCGGTCCGCTCCGACCCCCGGCAGCCAGACCTCACCGACCCGCAGTGGGCCGCTGTCGCCCGGCGCTTGGTGGACGCCACCGGAATCGCCCCGGAAGGCGATCCGGACGCCTGCCGGTGGATCGCCGTACGTAACCGGCCACGACAGGTGCACGTCGTGGCCACCATCGCTCGCGAGGACGGAAGCCTCCACAACGCCTATCGCGACGCCTTCCGCCTGCAATCCGAGTGCCATCTTCTCGCCGCCGAGCTGGGCCACCTGCCCATCGCTCCGCAATCGACGCCCCGAACCCAGGAGATCCGCATGCCTTCTCCCTCCATCACCATCACCGCCGAGCCCAGCGGCAGCGTCTCGGCCAAGGGGGCCAGCGACGACCTGTCCGCCACGCTCCTCAAGCACGCCGGCTTCCAACAGATCGACGACTGGTACGGCCGACGTCACCGCCTCCCCACCACCACCCCGGCCGATGACCGGGCGGCCATCGCCACCCACGCTGCCGAGATGCTCCGCGCCGCTCGCTACGGTGTCGACCTCGACCCCACCCTCGACACCACCACGGCGTTCACCGCGGCGAACCCGCTCGGGCCCTACGCCGCCGGAGCGGAACTCCTCCGGCTCACCGAACAGATCAGGTCTGCCGAGACCGGCGCCGACCTGAAGCAGGCTCTCGACCACCTCCTTGATCCCGAGCACGGCGCGCTGGAGCGCATCCGGGAGGCACTGGAGGCGGCAGGCGAGCAGATCACCGATCTCGACGACGAGGCGTTCCAGCTCGCCGACCGCTTCGGCTTCGCCGAGGACTTCGTCCACTCGGCCATGTCGGAACTCGTCGATTCGGAAGACGAGTTGCTCGGTGTCGGCCGTGCGCATCAGCCCTCGGACCAGGCGCAGACGCGCTCTCGATGGCTACCCCAATTCCGAGGCGCCGCCCTCGCCGCTTCGCCTGCAGCGGCCAAGGCTCAGGTCTCCTCGTCTCCCGACTCTCGGTCGACGCAGCCCAGCGCGGCGGGCCTCCCGCCGCGCGCCCCAGGCCCCCGACTGTGACTCAGGTCGTCCTGGCCGCCGCCAGCCGTCGACCCGTCGCGCGCCCGCAGTCGGATCGGCCGTCCATGACCACTACCCGGGAGGGCAACATGCCCGAGCACTACTCCAGCATCGGCGAGGCCGTCGGCGCTGCCATGCAGCACAACATCCGGCTCGCCCAGCGCAGCGAGGCACTCGGCTCCGACAGCCCACTGCAGGCCCGGTACCTGCCCAGCGCCTCCGCCGACCCGTACTCCGTCCGCGGAATGATCGCTCGCCTCCACGAGGACGCCACGCCCGAAGAAGTGGCCGGGATCATCGAGGAGATCAATGGCGCGCTGGTCGGGGCTCTGCCCGAACTGAGCGAACTCGTCGCCGCTGCCGCCGACTGGACCCGTGGCCGCCTGGAGTTTCCCGCCGACCCCGAGGTCTATTCCACTTGGGAGACCTGGAAGGCACTGGCCGCCGCCCACGAGATGCTCCATGACGTCCACGAGGAGTTAGCGGTCGCTGCGGACGGGGTCGCCGCGTGCCCGGCCCAGCGGGCAGACCTCCGGCATCACGAGAAGGTCCGCACCCTGCGGAGCCGAGAACTGCTCGACGACGTCTTCGGTGCCGGCTCGGTCGCCCCGGACCTGGTCGCTCGCACCACCGAGGGGAATCTCGATCCCGAGGTCCGGCGGCAGGCAGTCGCTCTCCAGGTCTCGCCCGTCGCGGCCAAGGCCGGCGTCGAGACCAGCGCCCCGGCGCCCGCCACGCCGCCCCCGCCCACGGCACGGCCTGCCGGTCACCAGCGCTGAAACGTTCCCCTCCGACCGTCAAGGAGCAGACCCGTGAACGACACGAGAGCCGAGCGCGCCCCGCCATCGCCCGCTCGCACACCCAAGGAACCACCGTGCTCCCACGTACCAGTGCACCCTCGACCACCACCGGGTCGGACGCGCTCCTCTACCTCCTCTTCAGCGTCCTCGGCGCCGCTATATCCTTCGGCTCCCTCGCCTGGCTGACCGGCAACGTCACGAACTCCGTTGTCGGTAGCGGACCGTGGGCCCCGTTCCGCGCGACGGATGCCCTGCTGCACCCCGAGATGCTGTGGCCGACCCTGAGCACCACCGCGCTGCTGGTCGGCGCCCGCCTCGTCCCCGGCCTGATCACTCTGGCCTTGGGCACCACCGGCCTGGTGCTGTGGATGCGCTGGCGCTCCGGCTCCAAGACCGGCCTCGCCCGGAAGGGCGAGCTGGCGCCGCTGCTGGACAAGGAGAGCACCGCGAAGGCGCAGAGCCTCCGGCCCTCCCTCAGCGACCGGGAGCGTAAAAGAGGTCGCGCCCGCCGACCGCGGCATCCTGCTCGGCACCCTCGACCCCGGTCGTGCCGAGGTCCGGGCTTCCTGGGAGGACGTGATCGTCGCGATCATGGCTCCGCGAAGCGGGAAGACGTCCGGACTGGCGATCCCCGCGATTCTCTCGGCTCCCGGCCCGGTCCTGCTCACCAGTAACAAGGCCGCGAACGATGCCTTCACCGCGACGATGGACGCCCGCGCCGAGGTCGGCACGGTCTGGGTCCTCGATCCGCAGCAGATCGCTCACCATCCGCGAGAGATGTGGTGGGACATCCTGGCCGACGCCCGCGACCTGGCCGGGGCGAAACGCTTGGCCGGGCACTTCGTCTCCGCGAGCGTGGACGAGTCGTCCGGCTCCGACTTCTGGTCCACCGCCGCGAGCAACACCCTCGGCGCGCTGTTCCTGGCCGCCGCCAGCCACCGGCGGCCGATCACCGACGTCCTGGCCTGGCTCGCCACCCCGGCCGACCGCACCCCGGTGGACCTGCTCACCGACGCCGGCCACGACGCGGTCGCCGCCCAGCTCCAGGGCACCGTCTCCGGCGCAACCGAAACCCGCGACGGCATCTATGAGACCGCGAGGCAGTACGCGAGCTGCCTGCTCGACCCGGACGTCGCCGCCTGGGTCACCCCGAACAAGGACCTCCCCGAGTTCAAGCCCTTCGCCTTCGCCACCTCCCGCGACACCCTGTACCTCCTCAGCAAGGACGGCGGCGGCAGCGCGAGCGCGATCATCGCGGCTGCGGCCGACGCCGTCATGCGCGCGGCCGTGATCGTCGCCGAACGCTCCGGCGGACGACTCGACCCGCCCGCCCTGTGCGTCCTCGACGAAGCGGCGAACGTCTGCCGCATCTCGGATCTCCCGGACCTGTACAGCCACCTGGGTAGCCGAGGTGTGATCCCGATGACGATCTTGCAGTCTTATCGGCAGGGCCAGCGGTGTTGGGGCGAGGCGGGTATGGACGCCCTGTACTCCGCCGCCACCGTCAAGATCATCGGTTCGGGCATTGATGACGCCGACTTCGCCGACCGTCTCAGCAGGCAGGTCGGTGACCACGATGTCCAGACCACCTCGGTGTCGAGGAGCGAGGGCGGTAAGTCCACCTCGGTGAGCATGCGCACCGAGCGGATTCTGCCGCCCGACGCGATCCGCGCCCTCCCGAAGGGCAAGGTGCTGCTGCTGGCCACCGGGATCCGGGTCGCCATGCTCAACCTCAAGCCCTGGTACAAGGAGCCCTCCGCCAAGGTGGTCGGGCCGGCCTCCGCACGTGCCACGAAGGCGATCACCGAGCGAGCCCTCGCCAAGACCATCGGCCACGACGACTTCGAGCTGTCGGCATGATCGCCCCCGTCCCCGAGGCGCTTCTGCATCGCAGCCGGCGGCCTCTGGATCAGGCACCGATCGACCGGGGCACTGTCCACGAGCGGTCGGGGCGACGGTCGACGTCTTCGACGCCGTCGCGGACGCCACCCCGGAGAACGGCAAGCCGGACCGCTGTTCCCTGCCGATCCGGCGCCCTCGTCCAGGCAGTCGGGCGCCCCCACCTCTCCGTGTTCAGGAGTCCCATCGTGTCCCCGCGCAGTAACTCCTCCTCCGTTCCCTTCTCCGTGCCTCGCTCCGGACGGCTCGCCGGGTCGCCGGCCGTACGGCGTGACGGCAAGTGGTGCCTAGTCGTCGGTTCGGGTTCGGTCAGCGCTACCGATCCGGCCTTCACCGGCGAGCTGGACCGCTTCGTCGCGTTGATGGCCGCCGCCGACCAGTCGGTCGCCGTACTGCGCACCGCGCGGGGCGGTCCGCCGGCTTCTCGTTGCCGAGGGCGACGATGAACCCGCTGTTGCGGGCGGAGCAGGCAGTCCTCGGCTCGGTACTGCTCGACCCGAACCAGCTCGCGCACCTGGACTGGCTCGCGCCCGATCACTTCGACCGTCCGGTTCACCGGGCGCTGTTCACCGCGCTGCGGAAGCTCCGAAACGACGGTCACCCGGCGGTAGCGGCTGATGGTCCGGTGCCTCTGTCGTGGGTGACCGACTCCGTCGTCGAGGCCGGCCGTCACGTCCGGGGGCTGACCGCGGTGTACGCCCACACCCTGGTCTCTGCCTGCCCGCGTCCCGAGCACGCTCCGGTGTACGGCCGCATGGTGCTGGAGGGGGCGATCCACCGGACCGTTGCCGAGCACGCGATCCGTCTCCAGCAGGCGGCTCGGGCCGACGTCCTGCGGGGAGAGGTCGAGGGTGCGCTGCGGTCGGCGGATGTCCTGGCCGGGGTGCTCACCGCTCTCGCGCGGCGCTGGGGTACCGAACCGCGTCCGGTCGCGCCCCCCGCCCCGCCGGCCACCGTTCCGACCACGCCGACGGTTCAGGCCGACCAGGTCGCCGAGGACGAGCGTTTCCTGCTCGCCGTCCTCGCCGATCAGCCGAAGGGCATGGGGGAGGTAGTGGGCTGGTTGCGGCCGGGGGACTTCGCCGACCCGGGCCACGGGCAGCTCTACCGGTGCTTCGGTGCCCTGCGTCACCGGGGCGAGCCCATCGACCGGGTCACCCTCCTCTGGGAAGCCCAGCGACGGGGCCTCCTGGCGGACGGCACGCTGTCGGGCGAGCAGCTCACCGCCATCTGCGACGGCGTGGGCCCCGGCAGCGCGGAATGGCTGGGTGAACGGGTCATGCGGTCCTCCGTGATCCGCACCGCAGCCGCTTCCGCCCGCGCCGTCCGGACCCTGGCCGAGGACGAGGCCCTGGGCCCCGGGCCCCTGATCAACCACGCGCTCTATGTACTCGGTCCGCTCGACGAGGTGCGCACCCGCTGGCAGTTGGCGACCGGCGATCCCTCTCCGGCGCCGAAGGCCCCAGCTCCTCCGGACGACGCGCCTCGCCCCGCCCAGGTGCAGGCTGCCCTCGCCCGCAGTTCACCACGCCTTCCCTCGCCGCCATCGGCGCCATCCCGGGGTGCGCCCGGGTCAGCTGCCGTACGACCACGATCCCTCGGCCCCAGCTGAAGCCTCCCCCCACGTCACTCCCTCTCCACTGGAACTCACCGTGAACACCACCCCCATATCCGACGCCCGAGCCCTGCGGTCCGCAGCCGAGAACTTCGACGCCCTACGCGGCAAGCTCCCGATCCCCGGAGATCCTCACCGCGGACCGGACAGCGTGACGGTCGCCAAGCAGATCTCGGAACTCGGAAAAAGGATCACCGCCCTGGGCAACGAGGTCCTCATCCGCACCGCATCTCCGGACCTGGACGCCCACACGGCCAAGGTCATCAGCGACTTCGCCGCCGCTGTAGAGCCCGCAGGCGAGGTGGCCTCCGCGCTCGGCTCGGTGGCGCACCAGCTCTCCTTCCTTGAGCGAACCGAGCACCTCAACGACCAGCCCGACGCGATGGATGCGCGCGAAGCGGCCACGCTGGTGATAGGTGACGCACTCGGTCTGGCGGACGCATCCCTCCGGGACGCCTCCTACTCCCTTTACGCTGCGGCAGCAGCGGCGTCGCCTCCGCCCCGGCAGCTTCGAGCCGCTCTCAGCCGGTCAACGACCGCAGCCTCGCTGCCCGCCGCAGCGCCCTCCACCGTTCCGCCGGCGGCGGCTGCCCCGAGCCGGACCGCACGGGGGCGGTGACATGCGGACCACCATCGTGCGCCCTCCGCTGATCGGGTCGCTCTGCTCGGGGTACGGAGGGCTGGACCTGGGCGTGCAGTCCGCCCTCGGCGGGACGCTGGCATGGCACTCCGAAGTTGATCCGAACGCCTCGCGCATCCTGGCCCGCCACTGGCCGGCGTCCCGAACCTGGGCGACATCACAGCCGTCGACTGGTCCCTCGTTCCCCGGGTGTGTGTCCTGACGGCCGGCTTCCCCTGTCAAAGACGTCTCGGTCGCCGGCCGTCGGGCCGGCCTCAACGCCCAGACCCGCTCCGGGCTCTGGCTGCACGTCGCCCGTGCGGTCCAGGCCCTCCGACCCTGCCTGGTTGTGATCGAGAATGTGCGCGGCCTCCTCACCTCCCCAGCCGGTTCCCCTGGCGACGTGGAATTCTGCCCGTGGTGTCTGGGAGACACCGCAGGTCAGCCTCCTCTGCGGGCACTCGGTGCCGTACTCGGATCCCTGGCCGACCTCGGGTACGACGCGACGTGGCTCGTGCTTCGTGCCTCCGACGTCGGGGCCCCGCACCGCCGCGAGCGGACCTTCCTCACCGCCTGGCCCACCGGAAACCCTGTTGAAGACGCCGACGAGCAACATCGGCAAGAACGGCGGCTCCCAGCACCCGTCGAAGAGGAAGAGCGGCGGCCACGGTCCGAACCTGGCCGACGAGGTCGAGTGGCTCCTGCTGCCGACCCCGAAGGCGTCGGACGGGATCAAGGGCTCGCCGAACCAGCGGCACGGCAACGGGGACATGACCCTGCCCAGTGCGGCAGCGTCGCTGCTGCCCACGCCGAGGGCCAGCGACACGGGAACTCCGGGCCGACGCCCGGGGAAGGGGTGGCGGCCTCCCCTGTCGGCGGTCGTCCTGCCGCTCTGGACGGAGGAGCCGACGGCGTCCGCGGAACGGACCGTCGATGGGGGCCGTACGCACCAGCGATCACCCGATGGGAGATGCTCACCCGTCCCGTCCCCGAGCCCACCGATGGGGCTGGTCGGCTCCGTGCCGACTTCGTGGAATGGATGCAGGGCCTCGACGACGGCTGGGTCACCGCCACGCCGGGACTCGGACGCCCGGCGCAGCTCACCGCGCTCGGCAACGGCGTCGTCCCTCAACAAGCTGCCCGCGCACTGCAGTTGCTGGCACCGCCTTTTTCGCGCTGTCCTCGCTGCGCGGGCGGGTAGCGCCCCACTACCGGACTTTTCCGGCCGCGCCAAACCGCGGATTCTCCGGATCCTCTCGGGCATGTCGCCGTCTCACAGATGGAGAACGCCCCGATGTCCGACACCAGCCCGACCGCCCCCGGCCCCGAGCCGTTCCGCATCCCCGACGGGGATCTCGACGACCTCGCCAGCACCCTCGCCAAGACCATGGCCGAGGTCAGGCAGCACGGCGCCCTCCTCGACCGCCTCGGCTCCGATCCCGTACCCGTTGCCAACCAGCACACGGACGACGTTCCGGAAGCCGAGGCGGCCGACGCCGCGCAGGCGGAGGGCCCCGCCTCGGTGTTCATCCTCGCCCTGGGCGGGGAAGCGTACGCCGCCGAACTCACCGCGCTCAGCGACTGGGTGAACTACCTCTTCCTCCCCGTCTACGGCCGAGAAATCAGCTCCTCCCGCCCGTGGTGCGCGCAGTGGGACGAACACCCGGAAGCCGTCGCCCGACTGCACGCGCTCTGGCTCGCGTGGCAGCAACTCACTGATACCGAGGCCGGCCTCTCGGGTCCTTCGACCTGGCACCGCGACCACCTGGACCAGGCGCTGGTCCACCTCCGGGCCCCCGACGGCCCCTTCGCCGCGTGTACGACGAGCCCGACCAGGCCGAACCACCGGGTGCTGGTCACCCCGGCGCCTGAGCAGTCGGGGGCGACGACATGAGCACCGAACTCGACTTCCGCCTCGACGACCTTGTACCCGCCGACGCTGACTCCGAGTACGCAGAGCAGCAGTTCTGGTCCGGTGACCTGACGGTCCTGACCGAGCACCACCCCGCCCCCCACGGCTCACACAGCTACGTCGTCGCTCACGACGGGTCGGTCACGTGGGGCGTCCCCGGCGAACCGCAGGTAGCCGCGATCAAGGTGGCGCGGAATCTCAGCCTGAACACGTTCACCATGGAGACGACCTATCACGCCACGGTCCCCTTCGCCCAGAACTGGTTGATCGAACAAGGCTGCCCACCTGAGCAGATGGCCGAGGTAGGCGCCGAAGCCGCTACTCCCGCCGACGATCTCACCGTTCGTATCGAGGCTGAGATCCGGGAATCAGGCACGCGGTACGAGGTCATCGAGACCGACACCTCGGACTACGACCCGTGCGAGGCATGGACGTTGACCCGCGACTCCGACACCGTCCAGGAACCGATTCGCCTCTTCCTCCAAGAGTGGGACGTCAACGCCTACACGTACACGCTGCGCGAGGGCGCCTTCGCCGATGAGGAGACCGCTCTCCGCTGGCTGGACGACCGCAGCACCCCGCTGCCGCAGCCACCCGAACACCTCGGTGAAGCTGCCGCCCTCCGGACCCGTGCCGCCCTCGCCCGCTCGGCCGGCAGCTCCGAGATACCGAGGACCGCCTCTGGTGCCCACCAGTCCGCGGCAGCCGTACCGGTACAGCGTTCGGTACAGGGGCGGCTGCTGTGAGCGCCCGCTTCGCCTTCGCGGCGCATCCCGACGCCATCGAGGACCTGCGGAACCTTCCCGATCGCATCCGCGATCTGGCGCTGCTGGAGCTGCAGAACCTGGTCCACGGGAGCGACGACTGCCTCCCGCTGAAAGGTCGTCTCGCCGGATACCACAAGGTGTACGTGGATCCGTCCGTCGCCTACCGGATGGTCATCCAGTTCCGCCCGGCCCCGCCCAGCTCGAACCACAGGCGCGAGGTCTACCTCGTTGCCGCCGGAAGCCGGAAGGACTACGCGGTCTACCGCTCCGCTCACCTCCGTACCGGCCCTGAGCGAGGTACCGAGGCGGACTCCCGTACGGCGGCCCGAGTGCAGGCCGCCCGCGCCCGCTCGCCCCTTGCGAGCCAGTCGACGGCTGCTCCGTCGACCTCTCAAGCAGCAGCCCAGTCTCCGGCCGCTGCCTCTCGAAAGGCTCCCCAGCGATGACCTCCGATCACTCCCCGCTGACCCGTGCCGAACTGGCAAGCCTGCTCACCGATGCTGCGCACCGCGTCTCCGGGATCCTCACCGCCGATTATCCGACGGCAGCCAGCCGCTCCTACCTGCATCCCGTACTCGGTGCTCTGTCCGCCGGGCCCCAGGTGATCTGCGAGCTGAACGACCGGCTCGAAGGGTTCGTGGCCGACGATCCACTCCCCACGACCCCGGCAGGTCTCTTCACCCTGGCCTCCTACGCCTCCGCCCTGGGATGGCTCACCGAGTCCCTGGCCGAGCTGACCGCCTCGGTCGACCGGATCTGCACACGCGTCGGCATCCCCACGGAACCACCGGACTCCGCCTTCTCCGCCCCGGCCAGCGCGGAGCAGGGCCATGGCTTCGACTTCAGTTTCAGTGCGCTGGAGTTGGAGGCGATCCGTACTGCGGCCGACGCCGCCGGTCTCGCGCCGGACGACTACGTCGAGGTGCTCTCCGAGTCCTTGCTCGCAGCCTCCCGGATCACCGACGCCTGCATGGAAATCTCCGGCGGCCTTCTCGAAGACGCTACGTACGTCCTCGACGAGGTGACCGACCACGTCCGGCTCGGCGACGGTCCCGACAGCCTGCCCACGCTGGTCCGCTCTCTGCTCGCCCGGATGGAGACGGCCAAGTGAACCCCTACGACCCGAACACCGAGCCCGGTATGCACTTCGTCGCCGACGCGCTCGGAGTCTCAAACGTCAGCATGCTCAACACCACGTATCGCCCTAGCGATCCGCTGTACCGAGCCTCGACTCGGGTGATCGCGTCCGCGGACGAGCTGAACGAGCGACACGACCGGGTCACGGTTGCGGCCAGGGATGCCTTCTGGCTCCTCGAATCCATCGGGCGCGGCGAACTCGGCAGGGCCCGCGTCTCGTACGCGTTCCTGCGGACATCGATCCCGAAGCTCGGAGAACTCCTCACCAAGCAGGATCGCGCCTACGACCAGCTCATCGAGGCCGTCTCCGCGTACCAGTGCCTTCTCCCCAATCCGGACACCGAGCACTCGGCGACGAAGGCCCACCAGGCGAACCGGGAACAGCGTTCCGGCCGGGACGACGACTGGGCGATAGAGGTGAATCGCCAGCTCAAGGCGCTCGAAGTGGTCGAACTCGGCGATCTACGCCTTTGCCGGACCGCGATCGGCGAGGAGCCCTACCTCTCTGACGGGACGGGCCGGCGTCCCCAGCCGCTGCCCTCGACCGTCCGGCAGATGATCGCGGACGGGCTACTGCACAGCGACACCAGCGAGAGCCCGTACCGACCGGGACAACTCCTCTCGCTTACGTCCCACGGCGAGGCCGCCCTTAATGCGGCTCGTACGGCGACGTCGCGCGTGGCCGCTGCCCTCGGCCGCAGCGGCGCCCCGGCGAACCTTGGCCGCCCTGCCCATCCAGCTGCAGCTCCCTCCGCCGGTATCTCCAGCACGGCTTCCCACCCCCGCTCCCGATGACCCCTACCGGAGAGAACGCACTCATGCCCAGCCCCACGCAGCCCCCCGCCTTCTCCTTCGACTCGGTCGACGCTCAGCGCATCGACCACGCGATTGCCCGGATCGGGCCGAAGTGGACCACCTGGTCGACGATGATCCTCGCCCAGGAAAGCCGCCCCATGCGGGTGCGCGAGATCGCCGCCCAACTCCCCTTCGTCGGCGAGCAGTCAGTAAGTCAGCGGCTGATGTACATGCACGCCGACGGATTGATCACCCGTGCCGATGTCCGTCGTAGGGGCACCTACCAGCTCAGCGCGCTCGGCGAGTCGCTCGCCCCCGTGCACCGCACCTTGTCGGACTGGTCCCGGGCCCACCTGCCGTCCCAGACGATGGCCGAAGCCGAACGCGTCGAGGACGCCCTGGGCCGTCTAAACCTTCGGAACACGACCGCCGTTATCCAGGCCCTCGGCACCAACGGCCCTCTCCGGTTCAGTCACATCGCCGAGGAGATCGGCGTGGACCGCCCCTCCGCCCGGCACCGGCTTCTGCGGATGCAGGCCGACGGCCTGGTCGGACGCACCGGCTCGCACCACGGCGCCCCCTACGCCCTGACCGAGGCCGGCCAGGCGCTGGGGGCCGTCTACGCGACCGTCGAGCACTGGAGCGGACCCTTCACCACGTTCAATGCCTCGCCGAGCCCCGCCCGCGTCGCGGCGGCCACGCGGACCCACCCGAATGTCCCGCTGACGGGGGAGGGTGCCCGGACCGCAGCGGCCCTGCGCCGGAGTGCCGCCGTGCCCAATGACCTGTTCAGCCACGTGCCGCAGCCGCAAGCGCGGGTGCCGGCGGCTGTCACCGCCCGGTCGGCCCCGGGCCGGGGACGGTGATCCGGGTGCTGGTGCTGAGAGCCAGTGCCGTCTCGCCGCTGCCACCGCGTCTGCGTGCGCTCCAGCCCTTCGTCCTGCGGCGCGCGCGGGCGCGTTCCCCTCCTACGTGCCCGGAGTCTCGACCATGAGTGTCCAGCAACCCAACGACGACTATCTGTACCAGGAGGTGCTGGTCAGCCCGAGGTACCTGGCCGGTACCGGCGGGACCGGCGACCCCAGCTTCGCACCGGTCGCCCACTGGCCTCACCACTACCTCGACGACGGCCCCTGCCAGCTCGTCATCACCTCTCCCGACCACCGAATTCGCATCGGCTGGTACGGCGACGACTTCGACCTGTGGAAGATCACCGCAGCCGAGGAGGCCAGCTCCTCGACCCGCTGGACTGCCACCTTCAACCACAGGATGCCCCCCGAGGTCGTCGTCGGCCTGACCACTGCGTTGGCCAGCGACTACGCCGAAGCCGATGTCTACGACGGCAACGGACGCTTCCTTGCGAACCCGTCGATGAACTGGGCCGATGCCGTACGGCCACTGATCGATGCCGGCTGGACCCACGGCGGCGGGGCCGCTTCCGGCACCGTCGAGATCGTCGCTCCGGACGGACAAGCAGGCGTCCTCATCGACAACCGTCGCTACCGTTTTGACGAAGAGGCCGTCACGCTCTGGGCGGGTCCACGCGGCTGGGGCACCCGAGCGGAGGCAATCTTCACGGCTCGTACGCCCTCCCACCTGATCGCCGCGACGGCAGCCACCATGGTCGATCCAGCCCCGGTGGTACGCGAGCGCCACCATATCCACCGTGAGGTGGCACATCTGGTCTCGCTCACCCCCGTCACTCCGAGCACACTCCAGGCTCCCCGGGCTCCCACTCCCCTCGACGTACGCCGTACTGCTGTCACGCAGGCCGTCCAACGCGCCGCGCGATTCCCCCGGACAGCCGCCGACCTCCGGGTCATGGCCGCCCGAAGCCGCACGTCGGCTTCGGCACAGAACCCGTCGGGAAGTCCCGCGCCCGCTCTCGCGGCCAGGCCGTCGGCCGGCCCGTCGACCCCGCGCCGCAGCCGCTGACCCCGGCTCTGCTCCCGAAGCATCGCCTCCGCCCCCTTCGAATACCCGGAGTTCCGCCATGCCCGACGCCACCGCACTCGACCAGGCCACAACCATGATCGAGAAAGCCTGGGGCCGTCCGATCGAAGCTCTGGAATCGATCGCGGTCCGCCGCCCGACCGACGACCCTCTCCTGCTTTCGGTCATGCACATCCGCTCGGCCCTCCTGGTCACCGCCGACAGCTCTGTGGCCGTGCACCAGGAGCGCCTGCACGCCCTCACCTGCCCCGGCCACGTACCGGCCTTCTACGACCTGCAACGCATCACCAGCTCCGCAGCCGACCTTCGCGTCGCCCAAGCCGAAAGCCGTACGGCCCTTCAGGCGATCAGCCACGTGATCCAAGCGCGTGAAGCTGCCGCGACGGCGGACCGGGCAACAGCAGCCCGCCTGGCGCAGGCTGCTGTTGCCCGCTCCGGGCGCGATCAACACGTCCTCGGCCAGGTACCGGACCAGGCAGCTACTCCGGCCGTCGTCGGGCCGCCGGCACCTGGCCCGGGGCCACGTCGCTGATCGATCAGGCGAGGTCCTCGTCGCGCTGGGCGGGAGGGCTCTCGCCCACCGTGCGCATCCAGATGCCGGAGCCCACCGCGCGGGCCACCTCCTCCACCGTCAATTCGACGCGACGCCCATCAGCGCTCCGGTCCAGGACCACCGCGCCGTCGTCCCGCCGCACCTCGGGCTGGACGCCGACAGCCCACTGGCCGTCAGCGACCATCGCGATGTCGCCCACCGTCCACGGCCGCCCGGCGGCGCGGACCTTGCGCTCCAGCCCGGCCCCATCCTCGTGTCTGCTCGGCTTCGCCATCCCTGCTCCCCCTTCGCTCCCGTGCGGCCCCGTGCCGCAACCCCAGTACGACAACTCCGTTCGCCGTTCCATTCCCGGCGCACGGCCCTGATGGCGTCGGCCAGTTCGCCCACGGCAGACGCCGCTTCCTGGGAATCGACTACGTACTCCGCCGCACCGCATGTCAACGTACGGGTGTTGGGAAAACCGCAGGTCAACGAAGGGATCGTTCAACCGTGACCACCTCCGCCACCCTCCTGCCGACCATCGTCCGCCCGGCCCCGGAAGACCGTTGCTGGCTCTCCTCCGACCACTGCGCCGGTCCTGTTCTCGACCTCCTCGACAGCCTTGGCTGGGCCGTCGTCGACACCCCGGAGGCCAACGTCCACGCAACCAGCCCGGACGGTCGCGTCTACGTCGGCTGGCTCCCGGAAGACCCCTCTGCCTGGGCGCGCGACATCGTCTGGCGCGTCCAGGTGCTGCCCGCCGACGGCGCGCCGTGGGTTCAGGAGTTCGGCATCCACACTCCCTCCGAAGCCGTCGCCGGATTCCTCGCCGCCCTCGTCGCCCACTCCTCGCACTGACCGCCGAACGACCAGAGCGAGCCGACAACGACCCGCCCACCGGCACCCGCACCGCCCACCCCGGCAGACCGGCCGATCCTCTTGTTCCTGACCGAAAGGCGTTGAAATGACGTTCTACTCCGATGACCTCGTGAGAATCGCGAACCACATCGTCGGCTCCGGCACCGCCGTGTTCGCGGCGTACGACGCCATCGCGGGCTCCGGCATGGCCTCGCGCGGTATCCCTCAGGTCTGCTGCGGGGTGTTGCTGGTGTACACCGCCGGGATCTTCCAGGACTACCTCCGCCGCCGCGACACCCGTGTCGTCGCCTGCCTGTCCGCGAACCCCAACGCGCCTCTCTCCAAGATCAGTTCCGCTACTGGGCTGAACCATGATCGCGTCGCCAGCTCGCTTCAGCGCCTGATCACCGACGGCCTGGTCGTAGCGGAGACCGGGCCCTCCGCTCCGGCCCGGCTCTAACGGCTGGCCTGCTGACTCCTCCGTCGCCGGGCCGCCCGTCGTGCCGAGGCACGCCAGTGGCGGCGCGACACCTTCGCATGACGGCGCGCTCCCCACACCTGTCGCTCCGGATGCCCGTCTACACCTCCCACGAGGAGCCGCCTCACCATGACCTTCCGCGCCCCGCTCACCAACCACCACGCCGACGGCACCCTCTGCCCGGCGGGCCACAAACACACCAGCTCCGGCAAGCCGCTCCACACCGACTGCCCCGGCCGCGCGTACACCCGCGCCGTCTGCTCCTGCGGCTGGAAGAAGGAGGAGTCCGGCAAGGGCTACGTCAACGAGTGCCGCAAGCGTCATCTTGCCAGCCACGCCGAGGGGTAGAACGCCCCCTCGGCATCCTGACCCCTCATCCCGTACCGCTCTCGGAGGTCCTCTTGCCCCACTACCTGACCGTCGGACACCTGCTTCGCCAGCTCCAAGACCTGGACCCCGGCCTGCCGATCCGCCTCGCCATCAACCCCGACTTTCCCTTCACGCACTACCTGGGAGCCGAGATCGTCGTCCGGGACGGCAAAGCGTTCATCGCCGACGACGGCCAGGAGGAGTACCTCCCGCCCTCGGTCAGCGATGCCCTGGCCTGGGCCTGACCGTCACACGAACCACCTCGGAGGCTCATATCCCGTCGCGATCCCGCTCACCGCAGAACCTTCCGCTGCACCGCCTTGCCGTACGCCCGATGCCGGACGACGTGCGCGGTGCGCTCGTCCAACGCGTCTCCGGCCTGCCCGACGGGCCGCTCGACATCACCTGGCTCGCCGCCGATACCCCGAGACTCCCCCAGGGCCGCGTGCGCCTGCACTGGGAGCCCGCCTCCCACACAGGTTGGGACGTCACCGCCCACCTGGGCCTGGCCACCACCGAGGTGCACCTCGCTTCCTGGCCCGCCGCCTCGGACGACTGGCCGCGCCTGGTCCGCCCCACGCTCCACGAGGTGCTCGGCCTCTGCGCCGCCCTCGCGGTCGCGACCGCCGCCCTCGACCTCTCGAATCGCCTCGCCCACGTCTGACCGAACCGCAGAAGGCCGCCCCACGCCGATCAGGCAGGGGCGGCCTTGCCGTACGTCCAGCCACCTGGTGCGTACCCTCGTCCTGACCGACATGGAGGATCAGATGTCCGACGAACAGCGGCTCTGGGGATATCGAGGAGGCGCTGCCCACCTGGGTACCAGCGTCCGTACCGCCCGTACCCGGGATGGCCTGGGCAGCCTGCCTCCCTCTGGCTCAACGCCGCCGCCCGCACAAGGAACCTCATGACCAGGCTGCTCATAGGCTCGGCACTGCTCAGCGCTGCCGGGGCGGTCACCGCCATCGTCGCCGCTGTCCAGGACAACTACGCCGTCTGCAGCGTCGCTCTGTTCGCCGTAGCGTCCGGTGGCATCGGTGCCTACCTCGTCAGCCGGTACCAGGATGCCGCGAACGACCGCGCCGTCCTCCACCGACTACGAGCATCGCCCCACCAGCCCGTCGACGCTCTCGCGAGCGAACTGGGGCTTCGCCCTGCTGCAGTCCGGCTCAGCATCTACCGCTTGACCAGTTCCGGCGAGCTTCGCACGAACGCCGATTCCTCTGAATAGGGGAAGGTTGGGCCTCTAGGCTCAGGGCATGACCGCCTCACCCATGCCCTCACCACCATTCCCCTCACCGGACAGCGCCGTGCTCCGAGTGGTCGTCGACAACGCCATCGCGTCGGTCAGAGGCGGTGAAGCCTCGGTGGAGGAGGCGATCCTGCACGCCGCCGTCCACGGCTGGTACGAGGGCCATATTCAGGGTGAGGACGAGTGCCCTGGCTGCAGCTTCCGGGGTCAGCTACCGAGAAACGGAAGCGACAGCTGACCACTTACGACGAGAAGGGGCGACACCGAACCGCCGGTGTCGCCCCTTCTCGTTCTGCGCTCGCGCTCGCCTAGTCGAGGTACGTGCCGGCGAAGGCCCCGTCGAACCCCAAGGCGGCCAGTCCCTGCTCGACGCTGGGGTGGATCGTTCCGTCCGGGATCGCGATCAGGGCGTCGAAGTCGGCGCGGCTGATCTCGGGTTCGAGCCACTGGTTGCTGCAGCGGCAGCAGACCCAGACGTTGCGGCCGTGGTTGATGAGCAGCCAGTCGCGCCGGGCACGGCAGGCCGTGCATGTCACCGGGATCCCGCGAAGGGCGAGTTCGCGAGGGTGGCTGAGGCAGCGCGTCGCGCCGGGGCCGCTGGGTGGCTGCGTCTCATATGCGAGTTGCAGCAAGGGATCGGTGCCGGCGGGGAGGGCAGGCTGCGCGGGTGTCGACTCCGCGGGGCGGTCGGTGGTTCTGAGCACGAGCGTCATCTCCCGTTCGAGGTCCTTCTGTTTCCATCCGTAACAGCCGGTGGAACCGGTTGTCCAGGGACTTCTCGGAGTCCGGCGGGCCGATGGCCAGCCCGCCGGATCTCCGTCAGCGGCGTGGTGGGCGGTTTCGTGGAGTGGGGGCGACGGGGCGAACTCCGGTCGTGGGTGTCGTTCGGTTGCTGGTGCGGTTGGTCGAGGCTTTCGGGTTGCTGGTGCCGTCCTTCGGGCGGCGGGGAGCTGCGCCCGGGTGGGCGGGGAGCTGGGCGATGCGGCGCAGGCGCCAGACCAGGACGTCATTGACGTCTGTGGCGGTGTCGAGTTCGCGCATGTCGATGGCCTGTCGCAGGAGGGTTTCGGGGTCGTGGCCTGCCTGCTCGGCCTGGGCGAGGGTGGCGGCCAGGGCGTCGGTCTTCGCCGGTACACCGTCTTCTCGTGCTCCGTGGTTCGGTAGGGCGGCGCGGATGGTCGTCTCGTACGTCCGGCGTTGGGCGTCGGGAAGGGCGCGGCCTTGCTCGTGCAGCGTTCGCATCGGGGTGGTGGCGGCCTGGCGGTAGGCGGTGCGCAGGTGCTCGGCGGTCTGCCGGGAGGCGTGGGCCTGCTGGGCGTGTCCCCGGGCGGAGTGCCAGTGGGCGGCGGCGAGGGTGACCAGGACCAGGGTGGAAAGGAGCATGGCGGTGGTGCCGCCGTCCTCGCCCCGGCCGAGCCCGGCGCCGGCCCGGATGATTCCTCGTGCGGCGGAGCGGAGTGCTCGGGTGTCGGCGCGTTCCGCCTGGACGTGGCTGCGGGTCGCCCGTTCGAAGGTTCGGGCGGCGGCAGCCAGCTCGGTGCGGGTCGCGGCCGGTGAGGTCTGCGCGACGGCGTCGAGGAGTTCTCCGACGCCGACGAGCTGGGCGGCGGCCTCTCCGTCGCCGCCGCTGTCGAGGAGGACTGCGGCCCGTTCGACGATGGCGGTAGCGCTGCGGCGTTCTCGGGCAGGCGGGTACGAGTCCGCCCGTCCCCCGGAGGTCGGGGTCGCAGTGCGTTCGACGGTGCCGTCGGCCAGCCTGCGGCGGATCTTGGGAAGGGACAGGTCGGGGGAAAGTTTGGAGCCGGGATACCAGACCGGTTCGCCGTCGCGGTTGCGGTCGCCGGGCAGGGCGACGTTATAGCCGAGCGCATCACCGGACGGGGCGTGGCGCACTTTCACCCGCAGGCCGGCCTCGTGGAGACGGGTGAAGAACTCCTTCTCGTCTTCAGCTCCGGCGAGGGCCCGGCGTACGGCTTCGCGGAGCGTCTCCCGGGGGGTTTCGGGGCGGCCGGTGCGTTCGGCTTTGAACTTCTCGGCGCTGGTGGGGTTCTTCGCTGCGGTGCCGTCTCCGGCGTTGAGGCGCCGCAGGCCCATCTCTTTTTCAATGCGGCGGCATTCGGCCTGGGCCTTGTTGAAGTCGTAGTTCAGGCGTGGGTTGCGCAGGTCTCCTCGGACGAGGGTGGCGACGATATGGATGTGGTCTGCCGCGTGGCGGACCGCGATCCACCGGCAGCCGTCGGGATCCCCGTCCGGTGCGATGCCGGTGGCGTGGACGATGCGCTGGGCGACGGCGTTCCACTCCTCGTCGGAGAACCGCCGGTCCCCGGGGGCCGTGCGGACCGAGCAGTGCCAGACGTGCTTGGCGGGCGCTCGGTCTCCGGCCTGCTTGACCCGCAGGTCCAAGGCCGCGGTGAGCCGGGCGAGGGTGACCTTCGGATCGGGATCGGGGCTGGTGTCGCGGCCGGGATCCGGGGCGAAGCCGTCCCACGAGCCGACGAGGTGCGCGTCGGTGTGCTCCTCCCGTCGCCCGGGGCCGTACAGGTAGACGAGCAGGCCGTGGGTCCGGGAGCCGCGTCCGATGTCGGGAACCATCACAGCCGCCTGTTCACCAAGTTGTTCGCCGCGTCGTCGACGCGGGCGAGGAGCCGGAGGAGCCTGCTCAGCGCGTGGTCGAGTTCGCCGGGGCGGGGCTGCCCGCCTGCATTGAAGACGTAGGCGATCTGGTTGATGTTGTTGCCGATTCGGGCCAAGGCCGTTCGTAGGGAAGCGAGTTCGTCTATGGCCGTGTCCCAGCGTTCGTTGGTGTGCAGGGCGGTCGAACCGCGGGCGGCGGCGAGGCCCGCACCAGCGAGGAAGCGGGCGACGGTGATGCCGCGCTGCGTGGCAGCGGCGGCGATCTCGGCTTTCTCGGTGTCGGAGAGGCGGGTTGTCGTCTTACGGGTGCGCTCGCTGGCGTTGCGGGTGCGGCGGCGCGGTTTACGGTCGGGGAAGGCGGGCGTGCTCGGGCTCGGCAGCGCACGCTGGTCGTCGCACTCGGCTTCTCCCCCCGTGACCGGCGCCCCCTGGTGCCGGTTGCCCGGCTGGTCCCCGTGCGCCCTCGCTCGGGGACCAGCCGGGCTTCCCCCGCCCCTCTGGGCGGGGGCAAGTGCGTACGACGGGCCGTAGGACCGTCGTACGCGATAGCTTGCTCCGCCAGGAGCCGTCGTGGGGTCGCGCTGCTGCCCAGCCGCGGGGAACGCCGGGTCGTCGGAGGTCACCGGCTTGTCTCCGGGTCCTGCTGCTGGATTTCGTGGACGAGGTCCGCGATCCAGTCCATGGCCAGGACCGGGTGGTGCAGGGTCCACGGGCGGTCGTGCTGCTCGCGTTGCACGATCCAGGTGGTGTCGGGGCCGGACTGAGCGCGGTGGAGGTGTCCATGCTGGTGCAGGACGGTCAGCCAGGAGTCGACTTCGGCGGGGGTGGCCGGGTGAGTGCGCATCAGATGTACTCCGCTTCTGCTCTGGAGGAAGGTAGGGCGGGTGTGCGGAGCGGGTGACCTGCTCGGTTACCCGCTCCGTGGTGTCCGATCAGGTCCGGGCGGAGCTGACCGGCTGTCCGTGCTGCTCGCGGAGCTGGGCCATCAAGGTGGTCAGGGTGTCGCTGGAGAGCGTCATCTGCTGGTCTCGGATCGCCTGTCCGACCACCTTGCGGGTCAGCTTGCCCTCGGCCCTGACCGCTGACCGAGCAATCTTCAGTAGCTCCTCGGTGTCCGAGTCGGATCGCCGGTGACCGGCTGTCCGGGCCCGCCGGTCAGTGACCGACGGGGCGGTGACCGACGGAGTGACCGGCAGGGCGGTGGCCGCCCCCCGGCTGTCCTCGTCGCCGGTCGCCGAGGTGGTGTCGTCGGGGCGGTCAGTGACCGGCCGCGCGGTGTCCGACTGTCCGGGCAGGTCAGCGGCCTCGTGCGGCTGGCTCCGGTCACTGGTGACAGGGGCGCTGCTGTCCGCCGGAGCCCTGTTCCCGCTGAGCGACCGAGTGGCGGGAGTCGGCTTGTCCAGGGAGAGCGGCTGCCGGTCGGTCCGGGTGAACTCTGCGCCGTCGCTCCGGTTGACCTGACCGAGGTGACCGGCCTGACCGAGGTCCTCGCGGCCACTGTCCTTGACCGGCCCCCGGGCGATGAGGATGTAGAGGTGGACAGCTCCAGCCAGGGCCAGCGGTGCGATGGTGGACAGCACCGCGACCACCGTGTCCCCGAGCCGGAGGCCGGTGCCGACGACCGTGTCCTGGTTGATCCGCACCGCGTGGAGCGCGTTGGCCCAGATGCTGGCGGCGGTGGCCGTGCCGACGAGCGTCCAGACGTAGAGCCGGGCGCGCAGCGGTGCGTCGCGCAGGACCAGGAGCGCGCGGACGCCGTAGGCGATGAACCCGTCGATCACCAGCGGGAAGACGAAGGTCAGGAGCCCCCGGACGTGGATGGCGACGGCCATCTGCTGGAGGGCGTCGTACGACAGCGCGCACCCCGCGCCGCCCAGGGCGATGACCACCGCGCGGTCCCAACCGGATATGTGCACCGCCGTGGGCGCGCTCGCGGTGTTCATGCCGCCGTCCCGAAGGCGTCGCGGCTCAGGCGCTCGCCGCTGGTCTCGGGTGGCGAGGTGTTCGTGGTGGGCTGGTTCAGGGTTCGGTTGCGCTCGGCCCGGCGGATCTCGCGGTATCGCTTCTTGGCGTGCTCCTCGGTGACCTTCAGAAGCCAAGCCAGGCGCTGCTCGCTCAGCCCGTGGCGGTAGGCAGCGTGCTCGACCGCGCGGCGCTCGGTATGGGTGAGGTGCACGTCGCGCCCGGCGATGGTGGCGTTGACGCGGCTGTAGTCGAGGCGGCTGGGGAGCTTCTCGTGCAGCGGCCCGCGCTCCTCCTCCGTCAGGCCGCCTCGGATCCCGTCGGTGTCACCTCCTTCGAGAGCGGCGTCCAGGCAGGTTCGGCGGACCGGGCACTGGCCGCACAGGGCCTTGGCCGTGGCGATCTTGGCGGTCTCGTCGGGCTCGGGGAAGAAGATTTCGGGGTCAACCGGGTTGTACTCGGTGCTCTGGCAGACGGCGTCGGCCTGCCAGGTCTGGTCGCCGAGCTGGCGGTGGTGGACAGGGCTGTTCGTCGTGCTGGTCATGCGGGTTGCTCCGATCGCTCTCCGCGCGCAGGGGCGTCGGCGGAGAGGTGCGCTGGTCGTGAAGTTGCTCGTGGCGGCGCGCAGAGGGGCGCGGCCCGGACGTGGTGACCTGCGGCAGGTCAGGCTGCTGCGCGGTAGCGTCTGCGGTCGAGCGGCTCGAACTCGACCCGGGTGGTCATCTCCGCGAGTCGGGAGGCAACGCGGTCACCGAGGTAGGAGCGGAGGTCCTTGATCGCCAGGTTGGTGGTGATCAAGGTCGGGAGCATGAGGTTGTACCGGCGGTTGATCAGCCGGTACGTGATCTCCTCGACCCACTCGCTCGCCTTGGCCGCGCCGAGGTCATCGATGATCAGCAGCGGGCACCGGCTGACGGCCGCCAGCTCCCGCTCGCTGTCGACCCCGGGCCGGGGGCGGAGATCGGCGTACAGGTCGGCAGCGGTGCTCGCGCGCCAGCGCACGCCGACCCCGTTCCGCACCAGCGCTCGGACCGCGCCGTACGCCTGGTGCGTCTTGCCCGCGCCGACGACTCCGGCCATCAGGAGGCTGGGCCCGGTGGTGACTTGCCGCCGGGCTCCCCGGCTGGGGACGACGGCCGCCTCGGTCACCTTCCCGACCCAGTCCAGGACCATCGGGTGGTCGGCGGCAGCCGCCTGGTAGCGCGGGGGCATCCCGGCCAGGAGGGCGTCGAGCGGGGAGAACGGCTCGGGGTCGTCGGGGAGCGCGGCGGCGTCGGCCGGGTCGATGTTGCGGGCGGCCAGGATCCGGGCCATGCGCTCCAGGGTGCCTTCGTGGCCGAGGAGCTGGGGTTCGCGGTGATGGGTGTGCATCACAGCTCCTCGGCGTAGGCGGCGGAAGCGTTGGCCGGGTTGGTCCACGCCTGGTGAGCGGGCACGTTAGGCCGGATTCCCGGCCGCGCCAAGCCGCCGGGGCGAGCGTTCATCGCTTCGTTGACCATGCTGGTCAGCACGCTCGGGTGCCTCGGGTTGGCCGCGAAGTTCGCCAGCCCGGCCCGGATGTGCTCCGGTGCGATGCCTTCGTCAAGGAGCTTCTTGGTGATCCGCCCGAGGTGTCCGATCACGTCGTTCGGGGGGCGCTGGTCGCACCCGGCGACGTACTCGCCGACGAGGTCCTTGGCGGAGACGCTGGGTGCGGGCGCTGTGCGCCCCGTAGGGACAAGAGATCCAGGATCCAAGATCCTAGATCCAGGCGCCGAGCGTTCGGAGAGGCTTCGGGGAAGGTTCGGGGAGTCCTCGGAGAATGCGGTCTGACCTGCACTCTTAGCACCAGCTCGCCCCGCTGTGCCGATCGCGCCGTCGGCAGCCTCCTGCCGGTCGGCGACGGACTCGTCTCCGTGGTCCGGCGTCGTCGAGGCGGGTACGGCAGGCAGATCGAGGGCTCGGGGTGCCCTCCCGGAGGTCTCGGCGAGCCCTCGGGGAGCCGTGGACGACCCCTCGGTCCGCCGGGAGCATGAGCCCTTGCACGGTGCTCACCGGTCGGCAGCCTGGTGCTGCGGGCACGAGGGCAGGCGCGACTGGCTCGCCTTGTCGATCTTCTGGTGCTCGGACCAGGTCACGATGTGGAGGTAGCGGCGGCCGTCGCATCCGGTGTACCGGCAGATCAGTCCGGCGTTCGCGAGCTGGTGGAGGTCGTCTTCGACGTGGACCGAGGTGTGCTCGGCACGCAAAGGCCAGAGGAGCCCTGCGATGATCGCGGCGTTGTCCCGGTGGCGACCGTGGTCGTCGGCCTGGGTGAGCATGCCAAAGAAGGTCCGCTCGGCCGTCACGGTCACTTCGGCGAGTGACTCGGAGGTGAACGCCTCCGGCTTGATGGTTCGGATCCTGGGCATGTCAGCGGCCCCGCTCGGCGGCGACCGAGTCGCTGCGGGTGAGGGTGGCGTCGGCGAGGCGGAAGGTGTGCGGGCGGGTCCAGTCCTCGTCCGGCCAGACCCTCAGGATCCAGCGGGCGGCGACCCTGGATGTCGTCCGGCCCAGCTCCATCGACCGACCGGCCTCGTCCTGCACGATTGTGTGCGGGTGGGGCCACACCTGCGCGGGGTCGGTGAGGCTGACCCGGATGGTGGCTGCGCCCTGGATCATGTCGGCGAGTTGGGCGGCAAGGCGGTGTCGGCGGCTGGTGTCCGGGCAGGCCGGGATTCCGCTCGGCATGACGGGCATGCGATACTCCGTGGCTTGTAGGAGCGCGGTGCGGTGGTTCTCGTGCAAAAGCCCCGCCGCCCGCGAGATGTGAATCGGCGCCCTTCGGGGTGCCGGCCCGGCGCTTGGGAGCTGGTAACTCCCGGGCGCCGGTTCTTCGTTGCTTCGTCGTGTTACGGGCCCTTGGCGTGCATCCCCTGCCCCTCCCTGGCCCGCGTTCGGTCGGCACCCCCTCTTGCCGGGCACGCCGAAGGAGGTGTTCTCCTCCTCAGCCTCACGCCCTCGGCAGGCACGCAGCCTGGCCGGGAGGGATGCACGGCACCCCGTTTTTCGGTAGTCTGAAACTATCCCGGTTCACGCGAAAGGTCAACGAGTCGATAGTTCTTCGACTCGCACGAAAAAGAGGTCTCGATGCCAGCTCGCCACTTCGACAGAACAGTGGTGCGCGCCGTACGGCGGGCTGCCGAGATCCCGCAGGCTGGAGTGGGCGCTGCCGTCAGCGCTGCGGAGTCAACCGTGGCCGGGTGGGAGGCGGGATCAAGCGCTCCGGACCAGGAGAAGCTGCCGGGCATCGCACGTGTGCTCGGGAAGCCTCTGGATGAGCTGTTCCCCCGTGAAGGCCCGCCCGACCTGACGGACTTGCGATGCGACGCGGGCCTCTACCGGTACGAGGTGGCGAAGTTCATCGACACGAAGAGTGACGGCCCGGTGGCGGCGGCCGAGAGTGGCGTGCGGCGGCTCAAGCCGAAGTACGTGGCGAAGCTGGCAGCGGCGTACGGCGTATCGGAGAAGGCGCTGGAGCAAGCTCAGGAGCGCTCGTTCGGAAACGTCGTCGAAGAGGCCGGGGACAAGAGCGTCGCAGCCGCCGAGGCCGAGGAGCATCCCCGCGCTCTCGGGGAGAAGATCAGCTTCCTACTGGAACACTCCTACCCGGCGGGCGCAGTTCCAGGGGATGGAGAAATCGCGGAGGCGGTGAACCGGCATGCAGGGGCAGAGGTTGTCACGGCCAAGGAGGTCGAGGCCCTCCGAACAGGTGCCGGCGACGTCGACGGCCCGGACCCCGTTGTCCTGGAGGGCCTGGCAGAGTTCTTCGGCGTAGAGCGCATGTACTTCGAGCCGGACGAGGCCGTCGCCCGTCAGGTGTACCAGGGGATTCGTGTGTTGCTCGCATCTCGGAACGGGACGATCGGACGGGTTCGGGCTCGTGGCCTCGGCCCGGAGGGTCTGTCGCCCGAGGTGCTCTCGCTCCTGACGGACCTGCAGGCCGAGTTCGAGAAACAGGTCGGCTCCACGGACTACGAGTAGGGCCCTGCCCTCCGGGCCTCGGGAGGCTCCAGAGGGCAGGGCTCGGTCAGCCTCGACTACTCGGCTGGTGCGTTCGGCTCGTGTCGCCGACCGGAGGCGAATACGGCCCTGATGTTCTTGAGGGCGTCGAGATTCGAAAGCGGGTCCCCCTCGACAGCGATGAGATCCGCGCGGTAGCCCGGAGCGATACGGCCGGTTGTGGAGCCGAGCCCGAGGGCCGTGGCTGCGGCGGTCGTCGCCATGTTGATGATCTCGGCGTTCGCCAGACCGAGGTGGGCGTAGAACGAGAGGGCCGGTACCAGGCCGTTGAAGGTGGCGCGCTGCACTCCGGCGTCCGTGCCGGCGATCAGCTTCACACCCGCGTCTGCCATCTGGCGTACCAGGTCGAACATCCCGGCGGCGCGCTCCTCGCCGAAAATCGCGGGGAGCATCCGCCAGTGGGGGCTTACCGCCGGGCAGACGGTGATGTCACGGTCGATGATCTGCTGCACCACGTCCCGGCGGAAGTCGAGGCCGTCGCCGGTCATCCACGTGCAGTGCTCGATGGTGTCCACTCCGGCCTCCACGGCTGCGGCGATGCCGTCGGCTCCGTGCGCGTGGGCCGCGACGGGGACGCCCGCCGCGTGTGCCTCATCCACGAGAAGTCGCAGTTCCGCTGCAGAGAACTGGGATTCGTGACTTGCGGGCCCGCCCCGGGTGAGGCCGCCGCCAGTGACCATGCACTTGATGACCCCAGCACCTCGTTCGAGGTTGATGTGGATGAGGCCGCGGATCTCGGCTTCGTCCGAGACCTCACCGCCGAGGAAGTGGCAGTGCCCGCCGGGGGTAGTCAGGGGCGTGCCTGCGGAGACGAATCTCGGTCCCGGCGTGCGCTGGTCGGCAATTTCCGCAGCCAGGCGAAGTGCCAGTCCGTTCCGGTCTCCGAGGTCACGGGCCGTGGTGACGCCACTGAGCAGCAGTTCCTCCGCGCGTCGGCGCATGTCCGCGAGCAGGGCCTCATCCGTCGAGTGCTGGAGAGCGGACACGGGGTCGGGGCTCCCGTCGAAAGCGAGGTGTACGTGGGCGTCGATCAAGCCGGGCAGAAGCGTGCCGTCGAACACCGACCGCGGCACGTCGAGGGCGGTCTGCTCCTCGATCTCCTTGCGCGGCCCCACAGCCACGATCGAGTCGCCCTCGATCAGGACGGCGCCGTCGTCCAGATATGTGCCCGTGTCGACGAGCACACGTCGTCCGCTGATCAGCATGGTGCCTCCTTGATCGTGAGGGGGGTCGCGCGGTCTGTCACCAGCGCGTCGGACACCGCAATCAGTTGTTTCACATCTGCCGCTCTATCGCTCCCCAGCGTCATGGCGAGGGGGACCGCTCGGCGGGGCACGGGGGCCCCTTCCTTGATCCGGGCCGAAGCGCGCCGTAGCCGAGCTGCCAGCTCATCCGAGTCGACGTCGGGCGCTGCGATGCCGGTGTCGTCTACCAGGAGGTACGGGCTAATGGCGACCAGGCCGTCTCGGATCTCCACGATGCGGCGGTGGTAGCGGCGGTGGATTCCCCGAGCGCGTCGTCGGTCGTGGGCGGACGAGGATGCCGGCGGCAGAACGTTGTCGGGGAACGCCTCGGCCAACAGCTCCCAGAGGGCGGCGAGGCGGCGGTAATCACGTCGGTGCTGGAGCCAGAGTTTCGAAGAAGATATTCGGGCGCGGACTCCCGAGTAGGTGATCCCGGCCGTGAACAGAAGGATGGATGCGACCAACAGGAACGCGACCGCAGCCATCAGACGCTGGGGTACCTCGATGTCCGCCCAGCGGACGGCCACGATGAGAGCCCTGATCGCGCAGGCCACGGCCATCGCGCCCAGACCAACAGCCGCCATCCACAGCCCTGTTGCGTGGGGGCGCCGGGACATGCGTGCGTAGGTGCGGGTCCACCTGGCGGCGAGGCCCAGGACGTACGTCAGGTAGCACCCGGCCCCGCCGTAGAAGACAGCGATTTGCGGAACCGTCATGTCCGCGGTGCTGAAACTGCCGGCGAAGACCCCGTGCGGCACCGACACGGCAGCCAGGGTGATGACCACCATGACGGCCACGACGGCGACCGCCTCCTTGTTCGCCCTGCGACGGCTCGCTTCTTCGTCAGCCGCAGAGTAGAGGTAGAAGCACATCAGGAAGTACATAGCGACGATCAGCAGCACGTTCTGGACCAACTTCGCCGCCCCGTGCCCCGCAACCGTGTCGACGCCGGTCGCGCCTCCCGGCATAGCGATGGGATAGGAAAGCGTGGCGCAGAGGAGGCAGAGGGTCACCGACCGCAAAGGCGCGTCGTGGGGGGTTCGCCACAGCTTGTAGAGCTTCCAGGCAAGGGCACCCACGAGCCCCAGGAGTAGCAGTTCCACGGGTTACAGCCATCCTCGCCGGTCTCCGAGGGCCGACTGCACACGCCGCAGCGATGGGTCCTCCGAGAGGGGAGTCGAGTCGTCCAGCACTGACGCCCACTCCAGGATGATCGTCGCCGCGAGTTCGACGGAACACTCCTCGCCGTCGTCGTACGTGCACCTGCGTGCGACGCGTTTGATCGTCTCGGGATTGAAGACCGGAAGCATGGCGGCCCAGCCCTCCACCAAGACGGCCGACTCCTCGTCGGCGTCGAGCGCGGGGGTCCGCCCCGTCGCTTCGGCCGGCGCCTGCTCGGCGTCCTCGGCCTCCGCCACGAGGATGTGCCCTATCTCGTGGAGCTTGATGTGATCTTGATGCAGACGCGTCGTCTCCTGTTGGTACAAGATCACGTCATAGTCGTCGTACTCGACCCACATCCCCGTCGGCCCAGGCTTCGGCAGCGGCGCCTCCCGCAGGTAGAGGGGCCTCCCACGCCGACGGCTGAGCGCCGAGCACAGCTCCTCCACGTCCAGCGGGGGATGAACACCGAGGTCTTGCAGCTCCCGACGGAGGAAGCGATGCAGATCCTTTTCCACCGCCCGACGGCGGCCCAGTCCTTTTCGGGACTCCCCGCCCTGGGTCGAGCCCGTGGGCTCAGTGCGAAGGATCTTCCCAGACCACATGACAAATCCCTTCTACCGGTTAGTTCCCCCGAGCTAGGCGCGACCGCGCCGCTGACTCTCGGTTCCCTCCGCCCTGGCCCGGCGCGCGGAGTTGCCCTTCAGCTGACTCCTGCGCGACACCGCCGCAGCCCCAACAGGGGCCTGGGCCACATAGAGGTCCGTGTGTCGCTGTAGCGAATGAGCAATGCCTTAGCCACTCGCCTCGCCGGGGCTTCGGGAACTTCTTGGACAGTACGCGAAAGGTTAGACAGAGATTGACCGAAAACTCATCAGCGGTCGGTTCAGCCGGAGCGCTCTCACTTCCGCACAAAATGCACAAAATGCCCACCGGGGCGCGTCGCTCAACGCTCTGACATGCGGTTTCATCAAGCGCTGCGAAGGCCGCACTCCTGAGCGCCGGACGGCGAGGCCGTCGTCAATCCGAGATACGTCACAGCAAAACCCGACATGCGGTCGGTTACAAATGGTGCAAATAGACCACGCGATCACGCACGGACAGCACCGCCGTCAGACATAAGGTGCGGATGGCACTGACCGCTCGGACTGACGTGATCCAGCCGGTTCCTTGACCTCGATGGAGAATCCGGTTGCACGCGGCAGTCGATCCGCCGCACCACCCTCTCCGTGTCGCGGTAAAGACCCCTCGCTTGACCTGTTACCAGGCGCAAACTTCGCCGAGCGGAGGCTCATGCTTCTTCTGCCTCCATGACCTTTCGCGCGCCTGTCGACGCAGATCAGCCCAGTCGGCCATCCGTCCCGACGGAAAGAGTCGCCCCTCCGGCGACGATGCTGCCGCTCGGGGATGACAATGCCGCGCGAGGTCGTACGAAGCGGGCGCGGTTGCCGGGGCCGGACGGTGCTGACAGCGCGAGACCCTGGCAATCACGCTCAAGATCTCGCCGGCCGCCAAGTCGAAGCTGCGTCCGTACTCGGCGAACGCCGCCCAGCGGGGAGGGGTGGCCTCTCGCGGCTGAACATCCGCAAGAGGTGCGACGGGCGCTCGTCGCGGTACGGCTCGGCCAGGCACTGCGTCGTCCTCACACTTTCTGGGCAGCTTGGGCAGCCGGTACTGCGGGGGCGGCCACGGAAGATTCAAGGCCGCTTCCCGTGGCCCGCGAGCGGTCGCTCTCCCAACGGCAGACGAGACCTCGCGAACCTGTGTGCGAGCTTCGTCGAGGGCGCGGTGGGCCTGTCCCCGCCCAGTTGGAGTATCGGCCGCCCCTCATCGTGCGGGTGGGGGCTGGATGGGCCTGTGCGACGCGCGGCCCAGGTGCGTACGTGGTCTCGTCGCTCTTGACGCCCGATGGTCGGGAGTCGCACCTCGTAGGAGACAAAGATGCGCAAAGCAGTTCTCGTCGCGGCCCTGACCGCAGCGGTGTCCATGGTCGTGCCGGCATCGGCGGGCGCGTGGGCGGCCGGTCCGCTGTCCACGCAGGCCGTACAGGGCGGGCCCGGCCAGGGAGACACGTGGGAGCAGAGGGCAGGAGGCGACGGCCTCGCGGTGATCGGCCTGACCTCCGGTCAGCGGCTGGTGGAGTTCCGTACCGGAGCACCGTCCAAGCCGTGGCAGCTGGGCAAGGTCAGCGGGCTCAAGAAGGACACCAAGCTGGTGGGTATCGACTTCCGGGTGCAGAACGCCAAGCTGTACGGGGTCGGCGACAAGGGCGGCATCTACACCCTGAACACCCGCAACGCGAAGGCGGCCAAGGTCTCCCAGTTGACCGTGGGGCTGGCCGGCAAGTTCTTCGGCGTCGACTTCAACCCGGCGGCGAACCGCCTGCGCGTCATCAGCGACACCGGCCAGAACCTGCGCCACAACATCGACGACCCGGCCGCCCCGCGCACCACCACCGTCGACACCCCGCTGACGAACCCGACGACGCCCCCGTCATCGGCCAAGGGCGTGACCGGCGCCGCGTACACGAACAACGACCTCAACGCGGACACCGCGACGGCTCTGTTCGACATCGACACGACGAACGACCGGGTCTCGCTCCAGTCGCCCGCCAACTCCGGCACCCTCGCCCCCACCGGCAACTTGGGCGTCAACGCCGGTCCGAACGCCGGATTCGACATCTACTTCTCCCACCGGGCGCGCACGAACCAGGGCTTCGCGGCGCTGAGCGTCAACGGCGCCTACCGCTTCTACGAGGTAAACGTCCTGACCGGCCAGGCCGAGAGCATCGGAGCATTCCCCAAGAACCACCAGGTCACCGATGTTGCGCTGCCCCTGAACCAGAGCTGAGCACAGAGGGCGTGGTGCCGGCTCGCGAGGCCGGTACCACGCTCCGGCGTGGGTGCCGCTGCGCCTTTCGACAGTGCCAGGCTTCCCGTGGGACGAGTACAGGCAGGGGCGCAGGGAATCATGGCTTTGGTCCTCAATGCTTCCGACTTCCGGCTCCTGCTCCGGCCGTGGGCATCGCGTGAGATGGGACTGCAAGCGGGGGGCGTGACGGGGCATGCCGCGCTATTCCCGGTCACCACTCCGCCGACGAGACCCCGGAACGAGTTCAGCCGCCCGGAAGCGGGCCTGTTGCGGCTCGTCGATTTCCGCGATTGTGACGGACAGCTCCGTGAGTGCTCAGTAGAAGGCTCCGCGGCGACCAGGCTGGACGGGTGGGGCCGGAACTGGCCGGCTTCGAGTACGGCATTGACGATGTCGAGGAGCAGGCCGCCGCACGGCCTTGGGAGGCGGTTCTGGGTGTCGTCTGCTTCTATGGAGAAGATGGCATGTGGTGGTAGCGAGACTGCCTGAGCAGGGACCGGAGTGGACCGGACGGTTCGCACCGAGGCTCCTTCCACCAGCCGATTCGGCAGACATGCAGAGCCGCGGGCCTGAACTGGCGGCCCGCCCTCCCCGCAGGAGGAAACCTTCGTGAAAACGCCCCGAATCTCCCGTGCCGTGATTGCCGGCACTGCCGCAGTGGTCCTGCCCGTCTCCCTGGGTGTCATGGTGCCGCAGGCGTCTGCCCAGGCAGCGACGCAGGATCCGTACGGTCCTGCCTGTGCGTCCGTTCCCAAGGAGGGGAAGGGCAGTCTCGCCGGGATGGCGAAGGATCCGGTCGCGACTGCCGCGTCCAACAACCCGGACCTGTCGACCCTGGTGGCGGCGGTGAAGAAGGCCGGTCTCGTCGACACCCTGAACAACGCGGAGAACATCACCGTCTTCGCGCCCAGCAACGACGCGTTCGCCAAGATCCCGAAGGCGGACCTCGACAAGCTCCTCGCGGACAAGGCGGAACTGACCAAGGTCCTCACCTACCACGTGGTGGGTGAGGAGATCACTCAGCAGCAACTGGAGAAGGGGTCGTTCAAGACCCTGGAGGGTGGCACGCTGACCACTGCCGGATCCGGTGAAGTGTTCACGGTCAACGACTCGGCGAAGATCGTCTGCGGAAGCGTTCCCACTGCCAACGCGACCGTCAACATCATCGACACCGTCCTCACGCCGCCGAAGTAGAACTCTCCGTGGAACGCCGACGCCGGCAGGGCCTGCATCCGACAGGAGGCGGGCCCCGTCGGCGTCGCAACGAAGACCGACGGGGCCCACCTGTCGCGTCCTCAGAGGGGACTGGGGGCGCGGTCACGTGACCAGCGCTCCCGCGAGCGGGATGCACGGGGGCCTATTCCGTTCCGGCGAGGAGCCGCTGGCCGCTCGGCGGCTACTCATACGGGTTCCGGCCGCCCACTGGCCCTGCGGCTGTGGCCGTCTGCCTCCGACCGCAACCGTGTGTCCGTGTCGTGCATTCGGGTGGCATCCCGTCGGGCCGGCCTGGCAGGAGGGCGAAACAACCACAGTTGGTCTGGACTCTGAGATGTGACGACATCTGCAAAACTCTGGGTCCGTCTGCCTCTGGGGGCACTGAGCGGCCTGCTCGCCGGGTTCGCAGCCCTCGCGGTCGCCGAGCTGGTCTCCGCCGCGGTCCGCCCGCAGGCCGGGCCCCTCACAGCTGTAGGCGGGGCGACCATCGACCGTACGCCGACACCGGTCAAGGACTGGGCGATCCGCCACTTCGGCGAGGACGACAAGCTGGTTCTGCAGCTCGGCATCCTCGCCGCGCTGGCCGCGCTGGCCATCGTGCTGGGCGTGGTGGCACTCCGGTTCCGGCGGGCCGGCGCCGCAGGGGTTCTGATCTTCGGGGTGATCGGCGCGGCCGCCGCGCTGACCCGGCCGGACTCGTCGAGGTTCACCGACGCGCTCCCCTCGGTGGTCGGCGCCGTGGTGGCAGCGGCGCTGCTCTACTACCTCATCGGGCGGCTCACCCAGCCCCCTCGCGCCGGCAGGACCACGGCGGACCCGGATCGCGGCGCGGGCTGGGACCGCCGCGGGTTCGTCATCGGCGCCTCGGCGGCGGCGCTCACCTCCCTCGGCGTGGGAGCGCTCGGCCGCAATCTCACCGGCAACGCCTCGCAAGCGGCGGTCGAGTCGCGGAACGCGGTGCGGCTGCCCGCCCCGGCTTCGCCCGCACCTCCGCTGCCGCCCGGCACTCAGCTCAAGGTTCCGGGTATCAGCCGCTTCACCACGTCGAACAAGGCGTTCTACCGCGTCGACACAGCGCTGGTCGTGCCGAAGGTGGACGCCGACACCTGGCGGCTGCGCATCCACGGCAAGGGTGTCACCCGCCCGGTCACCCTCACCTTCGCGGACCTGATGCGGCGTGAACTCATCGAGCGGGACATCACCTTGACCTGCGTATCCAACGAGGTCGGCGGACCGTACGTCGGCAACGCACGGTGGCTGGGCGTACGGCTGGCCGACGTCCTGGCCGAAGCAGGTGTCAGATCTCCCTCGAAAGGTGGTCCCGCCGATCAGCTCGTTGCGCGCTCTGTCGACGGCATGACGCTGGGCTCCCCGGTGGAGGCCGCCATGGACGGGCGTGACGCGATGCTGGCGGTCGGGATGAACGGGCAGCCGCTGCCCTTCATCCACGGCTTCCCCGTCCGCATGCTCATTCCGGGGCTGTACGGGTATGTCTCCGCCTGCAAGTGGATCGAGGACATCGAGCTCACCACGTTCGACGACTACGACCCGTACTGGGTGAAGCGCTCGTGGGCCCGCCGGGCGCCGATCAAAACGCAGTCCCGGATCGATGTTCCCAAGCCGCTGTCCCGGTCCAAGACCGGAACGGTGATGGTCGCTGGCGTGGCATGGGCCCAGCACCGCGGTATCGACCGCGTTCAGGTCCGGGTCGACGACGGCCCCTGGCGGGACGCCGACCTCGCGACGGAGGCGAACATCGACACCTGGCGCCAGTGGTCCTTCCCGTGGGAGGCAACGCCCGGCAGCCACACCCTGACCGTCCGCGCCACCGAACGCGGCGGCGAAGTACAGACGGAGAAACGCACAGGCACCGTACCCGACGGGGCCAGCGGCTGGCCGTCCGTCGTCGTCACCATCGACTGACACTGCTGATGTTCGTGGTGACGCCGCAGGTGAGTCTGACCGGGCGTGTGCGCGTGGGCCGACCGCGCAGCCGGTCAGGCGTGCCGCCTCCCCCGGCTGACCTTGTGCCGTCGGCTCGCTGCCGACAAGGCGCCGGTCCGCTCGATTCCGCCGCCGTGAAGGTGCGCGTTCACTCCTTGTGCGGGCCCGCGCCAGTGAGGGTGGCATAGACGACGAGGTTGTCCCGGTACTCACGGCGGCTGCGGTCGTAGGTGCCCGAGCAGGTGATCAGGTGCAGGGCGGGCGGCCCGGTGGTCGTGTAGACCTGGCTGTCGGGGAAGGCGTCCTTCTCGTACTGGCGCAGGGCCCGGATCGTGAAGGTGACGGTGGACCGGTCGTCCCGCACCAGTGTGACTTTGTCGCCCGGGTCGAGCGTGGAGAGTCCGTGGAAGGCCCCGGGGCCGGTCGCGGAGTCGACATGGCCGACGATGACCGTTGCGCCGGGGCCACCTGGCCGGGGGCCGTCGCTCCACCACCCTATGTTCTCGGGCTTGTCGGGAACGCCGAGTCGGCCGTCCTGCTGGACTCGGAGGCCGGTCAGAGGCCGGTCGAGGCCGATGTCGGGTATGCGGATGCGGACCGGTGATGCGGGCGCCCGGCCGTCGGAGGCCGCGGCTCGGCCGGATCCGGGGTGAACCGGCAGGCTGCCTCGGTCTATTCGTTGCGGTGTTGACCCAGGGCCGGCGTCGGTTCCCAGGGTGACGAAGCCGATGCAGGCAAGGGCTGCCCCGACGGTGACGGCGATCGTTCCCGCGGTTCCCCGCCTGCCGGGTATTCGCCGTAGTCGCGGGCTGCGGGTGGCGGCGGCACGGGCCGGTCGCCCGATCCGCCATCGGCGGTTCGGGCGACCGGGGAGGAACGGGCTGTTCATGCCTGGCCGGTGCCGCGTCGTCGGCGCAGGGCCAGCACTCCGGCAATGGCCAGGAGTGCCCCGCCGCCCAGGGCGGTGACGGGTACGACGGGGAAGCCGTCGCCGGAGGCGAGGCCGCCGAGGCCGGCGCCGACGCCGCCGTCGGGGTGGAGGGAGTCGGCCTGGTTGACGGCCGCGGTGTTGGGGAGGGCGACGTAGGGGAAGGTGTCGCCGGGCTCGCGGTAGGGGGTGTCGACGGCGTCGCCGGCTGCCAGGGCGGGCACGATCTTCCCGGTCTGCGCGGCCCCTTCGAGGGCCTGGAGCTCGATGTCGACGACATCGTCGTTGAGCCGGCGGCCGTTGGGGAAGCCCGCCAGGTCCTTGCCGAGGACGCCGAGGCGGTTGGGCTTCGCCGCGGGCGGGACGGCCATGTTCAGGCGCAGCATTTCCGCGGGAACGACCGCGGCCTTGTCGACGTCCTGGTTGAGGCGCTGGGAGTTGAGGTCCGCCTTGATGGGGCCGCACTCCTTGCAGATCCCGGTGAGGAAGATCTCGACGAGGTCGTTGCGCGGGGTGGCGGGGGCGGGAACCTTGTAGATGTTCTCGATGAGCTTGGGGACGATGGGGTCTTTGACCTTGTCGACGACTGGGGTGATCGTGGCGTCCTTCTCCGGGCTCAGCGCGTTGAAGGCGTCCTTGAACTTCAGCGGCACGACGACCTCGTTGACGAGCGGGTTGCCCAGCCGGGAGACCTGCCGCCACTCATCGGCAATGCCGTCTTTGGCGACCGCCTTGCCGTCGTCCGCCGCCTGAGCGGAGGTGTCCTCACTGCCCTTGCTGCCGGCGCCCGTGACGTCGGCTCCTCGGCGGTCGGTGGTGGACCACACGCCGATGACGGGGTTGCGCTTGGCGTCGCCCTTGAGCGCCAGCGTCGACTTGGGCACCTGGACGGCGAGGGTGTTGATGTTGTAGCCGGCCAGCGTGTTGTGGCCGGTCTCCGAGAGATCGCCCCCGTACAGGAGGTCGAAGATCCTCAGGTCCAGGAAGAACGGGTCGGACGCCTGGCCGGCGAAGGTCGTCCCGCCGCCCGGCAGCGGAACCACGGCCTCCTTGCGCAGGGAGGCGTAGTCGGGCATCGACGCCTTGCCGACGTTCGAGGGCGCGACCGGCGAGTCCTTCAGGAGCGTCTTGGTGTTCCCGCTGCTGTCGGTGACCTTCAGGCTGTAGGTCTGCCGGAAGTTCAGGGTCTCGTCGTTCACCGACCTCACGACACCGGTGTTGTAGAGGAACTGGTCGGCGTCATCGCGGACGTGGTCGGTGAACTCCCACGTGTACGTCGTGTCCGGCTTGCCGTTGCCGTCCGCGTCGATCTTGATGTTGTAGCGGGCGTCCTCGGCGAACGGGTAGAAGTTCGGGCCGCCGTTGGGCTCCTGGAACGGGAGCCAGTTCGCCACCAGGGTGACGGTGTCGGGCTTGTCCGGGCTGGTGAAGGCGTAGACGTCGGTGTTGTCCGCCCTCGGGTCCCCTGCGATCAGCGGCGCCTCGCGGTGACTGGAGGCCGAGCTGGAGGCGGGAGTGAGGCCGGTGACCGCCGCGGCGGTCAGCAGGGCCAGCGCGCCGGTGGCGGCGAGGGTGCGCTCGGCCCGGCGGGAAGCGGGGCGGCGTCGAAGCATGCGGGGAGCGTGCATGGGGGTCCGTTTCCGGTGAGAGCCGCTTGCCCTCCGGAAAGTCCAGTTGGGGCGGCTGGGAGCTGAAGCTTCCAAGCGCCGTCCGGGCCCGCGCGAGCTCGCCCTGAGCTACGAGGAGCACGCGGTGAAAGTCCCATAATGTGACGCTGGGCTGCACTCAGGTCACCATGCGTGTGTTGTGCCCGCAACGACGGCTGAGCCGAACGGGGGCGCGCTCCGGTCAGGGCCCGGCCCGGCCGGATGGACTCGCGGCGCGGCAGAGGCTCAGGCGTGCGCCATTTCTCCCGCGGTTGCCAGGGGCAGGGAGCGCAGGGCGTGTACCAGGTCGGGCCAGGCGGAGATGTGTGCGGCAATGGCAAGGTCGGTGCCTTCGAGAAAGGCGAGATGACGAACGGCGTGCGCCACGACGTGGCCGACTTCCAGGTCCGGGGGGGACGGATGGCCTGGCCTGGGGGAGCGGGCAATCCTGTGCGGTTCCGGTAGCGGGGTACCAGGCTGGTCAGGAGCGGGGTCCGGGTGGACGAGGTAGGTCAGGGTGACGCCGCCCTCGCGTGTGGCACGCCAGCTGGTCGAGTGCACCATATGCGTCTCGTCGTGTTCGCCAAGGAGCGCGAGATTCCTTGCGGCACGGTCCGGGCTCACCCCCCTGCCAAGCGCCGTGATCAGCCGACGATAGGCGAAGCCCTCGATCGGATCGTGCCGCAGCAGCACCACTTCGACGGCGACCGGCGGCGCATCAGGCGCTTCATGCGGGGCGAGCGGCATCATGCACGGCTCCAACGTCGGCGAGAGAGTCCGAAGGGGAAGGCCCCCTCTGCCGATCTTATTGCAAAGACTGCGCAAGTGCGCAAATCAACTTAAAAGGGTTCTTCGGTGGTCTCTACGCCTGCGAACGTAAGCCGGTCTGCTGGTCGTCGGTCTCTTCCTCCCACCACCATTCGCTGCCCTCTGCGGTGTCGTGCAGCCGGACGCCGCCGACTGCCACGGCATCGCGCACCTCGTCCGCCAGGTCGTAGGCACCGTCCGCACGCAGCCTCCCGCGCAGGCCGAGAAGGGGCACCAGGATCCGCCCGAGGCTGCGCTCCGGCTCGCTCAGACCACGCCCGGCGGCCTCAGCGAGCCGGCGGATCATGCCGTGCAGGACCGTGCGGGCCCACTCTCCGCCCTGGTCCTCCTCCATGTCAGCGCTCCACGCGGCGATCACCGACTCAAGCTCCACCGCCACCTCGGCCATGGTCCCGGCGTCCCGCGCCTCCTGCGCCGAGTCGAACCGCAACTCCGCTGCCGCAACGGCCTCCTGCAGTGTCGCCGCACCGCCAGTGCCAGCCGTGGCGGCGCGGTGCGCGGCACCGGCATCGGCATCGGCATCGGCATCGGCAGGACGGCGAGGCAAGGGGACCACTGCGGGTTCCGTTCCTGTTACCAGGTCGCGCAGTTGCTTCAGGGGCAGCGTGGTGCCGCCGGGCACCGGGACGCTGGCTCCCCGCCGCCGGATCGTCATGACACCCCGTCCCCACACACGTACTAACGAGGTACCGAGATCCACGATGACAGCCGTGTGCTCATCGATGCCGAGGACGGCGCTCTCGTCGGGGAGTTCGTGCTCCAGGGCGGCGAGGCGGGGCTCGCCCAGATAGCAGAATCGGGTGTCGTGCGTGCCGCCCTCGGCGTTGTCGTAGTGCGGGATCACCGCGACCGGCAGGCCGAGCGCCCCGAGCAGATCCAGCCCGGTGAGCCATGCGGGAGGATGTCCGGCCTTGTACACCTCGTAGACGGGCAGCGCCACGAACCCCACGGTGCACGCCGCCGCGGAGGCCATCACCGTCACGCCGTACCCGCGTGCCACCCGCTCGCGCAGGATCTCGCCCAGACGCAGAGTGTGCCAGCGGTTCAGCGCGTACGAGGGGCTGCCGGGCCCCGAGAACACCCAGTCCGCCCTGCGCACCAGGTCACGGACCTTGTCCGCGTCGCCGGCGCCCGGCGTACCGATCGAAGGGGCGTCTGCGCTCATGTCCGGAGCGACCACTGTCGCGAGGCTCACAGAGCGTCGGAAGTATTCGCGGGCACGGTTGGAGATGTCTTCGCGGTTGACCTGAAACCCGTAAGGCGTCTCCAGGATCACCGCATCGGCGTCACCGCCCACGTGGGCGACCAGCTCCCGGTGCAGTGTGACCATGGTCGGGCTGGTCTCACCGGAGCCCATCAGTACCAGAAGTCCGTTTCCAGCGTTCACGCCCACCCCGCCGCCCCCGCTCAGGGTGAGCGGACCTCCTATGCGTACCCGGGGCGCATCCACCGCATGCCGCCGCCCGGATCGCGGACGGGTCGACCATCGCTGCGCGCGAGGACGGAGCCTCCTGGACTCGCCGCAGGGGCATCGTGCGGACTCCTCGCGTCGGTGGGTGAGGTCTGCCTCCTCGGTATGTGGCGTCTCCCGCAGGGGGTTTGCGGGAGCTAGCCGTTCCCGGTTGCTGCCCGCAGGGTCAGGCCGAGGCCGACGGCGACGACGAGGAGCGAGGTGATGACGGGTCCGGTCCGTGCCAGCTTCCGGAGCAGGGGGTGGTGGCGGAGGGTTCGGGCCCGGTCGTGGCTCTCGATGCGTTCGCGCAGGCGGACGAGGAGGAGGCCGACGAGGGTGAGGGTGGTTGCCATGCCGAGTCCGTAGCCGATGACGAGGAGGACGCCGAAGGCGGTGCGTCCCAGGGCGACGGCGCCAAGGAGGACGACGAGGGCGGAGGGGCTGGGGACCAGGCCGCCGGCGATACCCATGCCGATGAGGCCGGAGCGGCTTGTACGCCGGGCGTTTCGGGGAGCCGTTGACGTGTCCGCTGGGTGGTGCTCGTGGTCCGGCGGGGCGAGTGTCGCGACCGTGGGGGTCGCCTGGAGTTCGCCGGCCGGCGCGCTGTCGTGTGCGGAGGCTGGGGTAACGGGCCCGTGGTCGTGATCATGATGGTGGCCGTGGCCGTGTTGGTGGTCGACGTGGCTGTGGCTGTGGCCCGGGCCGTGGTGATGGTGGTTGTGTTGCGGCCTGCCCCGGACGGCTCCGAGGAGGAGCCAGAGACCGATGGCGGTGACGAGGAGTCCGCTGGCGGCTCCGAGCCACATCAGGACGGTCTCTCCGGCCAGGTGGGTGGAGACGGGCAGGGCGAGTCCGAGGACGAGGACGCCGGCGGTGTGCGTCAGCGTGACGGTGGCTCCGACGGTGAGGGCGTCCCGTCTGGTGCCGCGGCGGCCCGCGAGGTAGGCGGCCATGATGGTCTTGCCGTGGCCGGGCATCGCCGCGTGGGACGCCCCGAGGACCAGCGCCAGGAACAGAGCCAGGAGTCCCACGGGCAGGGTGATCTCGCGGGCCCCGACCAGCGCGTCGAAGGCCCCGGTCACCTTGGCCAGCACCCCGCTGATCACGCCCGCGCCGGGGAGCTCCGCCACCACGGCCGGGACGGCGCCCGCGCCCTGCCCGGGTTCGCTGCGCAGCGATGCTGTTCGCTGGTCGAGCGGGGAGGCGAGGGGGTCCTGCGGGTACTGGCGCAGCTCGCGGGTGGCGGAGGTTGCCGGTACGTCGGTGCGGGTGATCCTGACGCCCTGGCCGGTGGCGGTCATCTCGTGCCAGCCGATGCGGGTGGTGTCGTAGTCCGTCTCGGCCTGGATGCCGGTGGGCTCGGTGAGATCGGCACGGGTGGTCAGCTCGCAGGTGAGGCGGCTGGTCTTCAGACCCGCTTCCCCGTTCTCGTACACCAGGGTGGCCGAGGACTGCTTCCAGTCCGCTCGCTTACCGCCCAGGCTCAGGTGGAGCTGTTTCCTCAGACCGGAACACGCTTCCTCGGCGTAGGCGCGCGACTCACTGTCGCTGACGGTGTCGTCGTGGTCGGAGTCGACGACGGGACGTTCCTGAAGCGCCGCGATCTCTGCTCGGTCGACGATGATCCGGGTGTCGATCCGGTCGGGCCGAAGGACGAGCCCCGTGTGGTAGTTGACGCTGAAGTTGCCCAACGGGTGGGCGGCAGCTGCGGGGGCTACTGCCGCGCTCGCGACGGCGGCGAGTGCGGTGGCGGTCAGCGTGGTGAGGGCTCGGCGCAGGGTGTAATTCATGGCGTGGTGTCGATTCGCTGGAGCAGGTCACGGGCGGCGTCGGCGTGCAGGGGGTGGAAGGCAGGCTCACGAAGTGCTTCGGTCAGGTCGCGGCGGGCTGCTTCGGTATCGCCTAGCGCGTGATGGACGACTGCCCGGTGGTAGCGGAACAGCGCGCCGCGCATCCCCGTAGCCAGGGCCTTGTCGGCCTGGACGAGTGCTTCAGTGTCCCGGCCGGCCAAGTGCAAGGCCCAGGCGTACGCGTCGTGGACGGCGACGAAGGGGCGGGTGCGCAGGGTCTGTTCGGCCATGGTGACGGCTCTTCGCGGATTGCCGTGATCGGCTTCGAAGAGGATCGCGTCCGTGTCCGCCGGGTCGCCCGCGGCTTCTCGGATGCGGTCCTGGGCGCGCAGGAGGGTGTACTGCTCTTCGGCCTGTTCGCGGTGGCCCAGGGACTGTTCGAGTTCTCCCAGGCCCAGCAGGTAGTGCGGCAGGGGCGCGATGGCGATGGCCGCCCGGTAGTCGGCGAGGGCTTTGGCGGTGTCGCCGAGTGCCAGGTGGGCGCGGGCCCGGGTCTCCAGGAGCGCCGAATCGCCCGGGGCGGCCCTGAGTCCGGTCTGTGTCCGGGCCAGGGCGGCTCGCGGGTCGGCGTCCTGGAGGTCCAGGGTGGCCAGGACGTTGTGGGCGAACGAGGTGTCGGCCCGGGTGGCCGCCGCCGCCAGAGACCTGTGCATGAGGGGGCGGGCCCGGTCGATGTCCCCCTTCAGCTCGAAGGCGTAGGAGGCGCGGGCGAGCGATGCGGCGTCGGGGCGCAGGTCCGTCATCTTCTGGACGGCCTTGTCGGCTTCCTCGTAGCGGCCCAACTGGGTGTAGGCATCGGCCAGGACGCCGTAGGCGGAGGAGCTGTACGGGCCACTGGCGGTGGCCTTGCGCGCCCAGCGCAACGCGGCGGGGAAGTCGTGGCGTGCCGCGGCCAGGGCCCCCATACCAATCTCGGCGTCCGTGTTGCCCTCGGGATGCACCGTGAAAGAGGTACGCAGCGCCTTCTCGGCCCGGTCGTAGGTGGCCGGGTCGGCGGTGGAACGGGCCTGCTGGACGTAAGCCATGCCCAGGGCGGCCCAGCCCCCCGGATCCTTCGGTAGGCGGGTCACCCGGGCCTGGAGCGCCTCGATCGACCCACGTGGTGGAGAAGCCCCCGGCCGGCCTTGGCCCGACGGACGGGAAACGGTGGTCTGGTCGGGCGCCAGCATGACCGCTCCGGCGGCGAACATCGCCGCGCCCAGGGCCAGGGTGACCACGATGTTCCGCAGCCGCCTGCCGCCGTGTGAGGGGGGTGGCGGCTGGTGCGGGGGTTCGGTGTGGTCCGGGTGCACGGAATTTTCTCCCGAATGTTCGATGCTGCTGGAGCCGCGGTGCCCGGGCCGGGGCAGTGATCTTCGGCCCGGCCCGGGCACCGCTTCAGATGTCCGTCGGCTGCCGGTTCAGCTGTCCTTGCCGCGGCGGCGGAGGCGGAAGCCGCCGACGCCGAGGAAGAGCGCGCCAGCCCCGGCGAGCGCCGCCGCGTGGGTGGGCTTCATGGCGGGGCTCGCCGCGGTGTTCTCCGCCGAGGACTGCTCGGCGTTGCGGCCGGCCGCGCCGGGGCCGCGGTTCACGTTCTTGGTGTGCGGCAGCGCGACGTACGGGAACGAGGTACCGAACGGGACCTCGTTCGTGTCGACCTTGTCGCCGTCCGCGAGCGCGGGCACGAGAACACCGGTCTGGGCGGCGCCCTCGACGGCCTGGAGCGAGATGTCGATGACGTCGTCGGCGAGGCGGCGCCCGTTCGGGAAGCCGGCCAGGTCGCCCGCGAGCACTCCGAGGCGCTGGGGCTTCGCGGTGGGCGGCACCGCCATGTTCAGGCGCAGCTCCTCCGCCGGGACGATCTTCTTGAGCGGCGCGTCCTTGTTGAGGCGGTGGGCGTTCAAATCGGCCTTGATCGGACCGCAGGCCTTGCAGATACCGGTCAGGTAGATCTCGGCGAGGTCGTTGCGGGGCGTCTTGGGGGCCGGAACCCCGTAGACCTGCTGGATGAGCTTGGGCAGGATCGGGTCGTACACCTTGTCGACGACCGGCTGGACGGTACGGTCCTGGCTGGGGTTGAGGGTGTTGAAGGCGTCCTTGAACTTCAGCGGGACGACGACCTCGTTGACCAGCGGGTTCCCGAGGCGGGAAACCTGCTTCCACTGCTTCGTGGCGCCCTTGTCCCGGGAGTCGTCGAGGGTGACACCGCCGCGCTCGGTGGTCGACCACACGCCGATGACCGGGTTGCGGGAGGAGTTGCCCCTCAGCGCGAGCTGCTTCTTGGGGACCTGGATCGCGATGGTGTTGACGTTGTAGCCGGCCAGGGTGTCCTGACCCCGCTCGCTCAGGTCGCCGCCGTAGAGGAGGTCGAAGACGCGGAGGTCCGCGAAGAACGGGTCCTCGGCCTGGCCCGCGTACGTCCTGCCGCCGCCCGGCAGACCGAAGGTCGCCTGCTTGCGCAGCGCCGCGTAGTCGGGCATCGACGCCTGACCGGTGCGGGACGGAGCGGCCGGCACACCCGACAGGAGGGTCCGGCTCTTTCCTCCGGTGGTCACGACGAGGTCGTAGACCTGGCGGAAGTTCAGGTCCGGGTCGTTCAGCGAGGTGACCTGGCCGGTGTTGTAGAGGAACTGGTTCGCGTCGTCCCGGTAACTGCCGCGGAAACGCCAGCTGTAGGTGACGTCGGCGACGCCGTCACCGGTGTTGTCGACCTTGATGTTGTAGCGCAGGTCGTCGCCGAACGCGTAGAAGTTCGGGCCGCCGTTGGGCTCCTCGAACGGGATCCAGTTCGCCACCATCGTGACGGTGTCGGCCTTGTCCGGGCTGGTGAACGCGTACACGTCGGTGTTGTCCGCCCGCGGATCACCGGCGATCAGGGGCGCCTCACGGTGGCTGGAGGCCGCGCTGAGGCCCGGGGCGAGGGTCATCGCTCCGAGTCCTGCGGCCAGAGTGGTGGCACCGAGCACGAGCAGGGACCGGTCCAGGACACGTCGTGAACGGGGCCTGGCCTGGGAAACCTTCACGGCATTCCTTCTGTCTGCTGCCCCCTGCCAGGCATGCGTCGGGGCATGCGAAAGCGAGGGGTGGGCTGATGGGGATGGCGTTCGGTGCCGCGGCGGGAGGTTGTGCACCGAGCGGTCTGGCAGGAAAGGACCGAACGACGGAGCGGCTCGAAACGCGGGCCCGCCGGCACCCAAAGACTGCGCAGCCGTAGACAAGCACGCCGAAACCCCGGCCCGCACGCATCCCGAATGGATTCCCCGGTCGGGCACGCGGTCCGCGAAGGGTGAACAGGCCGGTGGGAGCGGCAATTCAGCCAAGCGAACAGTCCAGGAAAATTGGCGACGACACAGTCGCCGACCACTGGGCCGAAAGGGGCACGCCCGCCTTATTGCAAGCTGCTCGCAATAAGGCGGGAGAGGGAATTCGCTCTTCCGGCGCACCGAGCTCATCGGGAAGACGCCCGCCGCAGAGACTTCCGGTTACGGTGTGTCGCTACCAGCTTGGACTTCTACCGAGATCAGCCGCTCCCCCCGAACTTCCTTCGCGCTGCTTGTGGAGGGCGCTTGCCGTGGTTCTCCTCGCTGAGCTGGCTGAGCTGGCTCAGGTTCCTGCCGGCGCGCTCCAGGAACCCGTTCCAGGTGTCGGAGCCGTTGGCCCAGGGCGTGTCGGGGTGAGCGTGCGGCCCGCCGTCGGCGGCCGTCTTCACCGCGTCCCAGGGCCGTCGAGTCGGTCGTCGTGGTGCGCGGGGATCTGAAGCGTCTGGGCGATGATCTCGCCGGTCTGGACGAGGCGGATCCGCGGGCCGGTGTAGATGACGTCGAAGGGCTTCTTCAGGTGCTCGGTGGCCAGGCGCCGTGCGGCCTGTTCCGCTTGGGCGTACCCGAGGTTGGTCAGGCCGGTGCAGGTGCGCGGGCCCCCGACGAGGCCGTTGCGGCCGACGTACGAGGCGGTGAGCACGGCGTGCAGGCCCAGGAAGCTGTCGAGCTGGCCCCGGTCCGTCTTGCCAGCCGGGCGTCGTGGCGTCGGGCTGCCGCGTTGTACTCGAGCAGGGCGGTGGTGACGGCTTGGTCCGAGAGCGGCCCGTAGGTCAGGTGGAGCGTCGCGACGATCTTGGCGAGGTCGTACCCCAGCGGGGCGAGGGACAGGTCGTCGGTGTCGACGGCGACGATGTCTTGCGTGGTGATGATGAAGTTCCGCGGGTTGCTGTCCTTGCAAAAGGCGCAAGGGCCCTCGGCGGTCGCTTCCGGCAGGCCGAGCATCGCGTGCAGTGCCGTCTTGTTCGGCAGGTAGCCCTGCTCGTGGCGTCGCCGCAGAGCGACCTTCCGGGGACCGAGGTAGTCGTCGAACTGCGTGCCGCCCTGAAAGTGGTGCGGGGTGTCCATCGCCGCGGAGTGCAGGTCGCTGGCCCAGGCGTGGCTTCGCACACGACAGTGAGCAGCGTTTTGACAGCAGTTCGGGAGGCACTGCGGTAGCTGGCCAGCGTCGAATGTTCACGGCTTTGAGCAGCAGCTCGGGGGCCGGCAGCGAGATCGGCCGTCTGCCGCTTCCGGAGAGGCAGGGCGAAAGCGCTGGCTACGGGGCCAGGTGGTCCGTCGTGGCGGCGCCGTTGCCGGGCACCAGGCCCGTGGTCCGTGTTGCTGCCCGACGCCGTGAACATCGACATCGCCGCCGTGCAGGTGCCTTCCGCAACGGTGAACAACTGCTGACGCGAGTCGTGAACAAAGCCACAGGCGGCACCGTGGGCGTGGCCTAGCAGTTCCGCCACGCGCGGGAAGTCTTTTCGGGACGTACGGGGCGGCCCTCGATCCGTTCGAACGTCAAGGACTGCGGTCCGGCAGTGTGGAGGCCCGGCTGCCGCAGCGGCTTGGCGTGCGCGGTGAGCCACCGGTAGTGGCGCACCGCCCCCGCCACACGCTCCGGTTCCGCGTAGTGCTTGGTGAACGGGACAGGGCTCATGTCAGCTCTCCTCCTTCCTTCGGCTGGGCGACGACGAAGGTGATCCGGGACCGGGTGGTCAGCGGCTGGTCGGGAAGGAACTCGTGCAGGGCCGCGGCCAAGGCCCCGGGGTTGCCGTACAGGCCGGGCGCGAGGTCGTACTTGGGGTTGGTGGCCAGGTACTGCGCCGTGTGGTCGTGGCCGTCGAAAGTAAAGAGGTGCTCCCCGTCCAGGACTGCGATCACGTCGAGCGGGGAGGCGGCCAGGTCGGCGAGGTTGCCGCTGTGGGCTGCGGTGTAGAGGCTCTCGTGCTGAGAGGCTGGCGAATCGAGGCCGGCGGAGGCGACCCGCTGGTCCATCTCCCGGTAGCTGTCGAGGGCCTTGGTGACGAGCACGGCCAGACCCTCGGGGGCGAGGACCCTGGCGATCTGCCCGACGACGTCCTCGGGGTGCGGCAAGTGGTAGAGGCAGAACGCCGCGACGACGACATCGCTCGACCCGTCGGGCAGAGGGAGTTCGTGGAAGTCGCCTTCGACGAACTCCACCTTGCTGTCGGGCAGGTCCTTGGCGCGCTCGCGGGCCTGGGCGAGCAGCGAGGGGTCGGCGTCCAGGCCCACGACGCGCTTGGGCCGGAGCTGCTCGGATGACGAGGCTACTCGTGCCGCGACTGCAGCCGATGTCGAGCACCACGCCGAGCCGGTCGGGCCGGGCATGGTGGGCCAGCACCAGGCTGACGGTCGTCTCGGGCACTGGGTGTCCGGCGGTCTTGGCGCGCATCAGGGCGCTGGTCCGCCCGGCCAGCCGCGAGGCGTGTCCGTACAGCGCCGACTTCCGGGCGGGGTCCAGGAACGGGTTGGGCTCGTTCATGCCGCACCCCCCTGACCGGGGGCACGGACCGGTCAGGACTGCTCGGCGGCCACCTTCCGCAGCCAGCGGCGCGTCTGGCGCCGGTTGGCCAGCAGCACCACATCGGCGCCGGAGCCGAACTCCTCGATCTTCGCTACCACGCGGGGCCGCATCTTGCTCCGGTACGTGGCGACGTACTTGATCACGCCCCAGTGGATGCGGTTGTGCACCCCGTTGCCCTTGTGCCCGGCTCCGTGCCGGAGATGCCGGGAGAAGATCCCGTACAGCGCCGCCACGGTCGACACGTCCATCAGGACCACCGTGTCGCAGGCTTCGAGCCGTACCTGCAGCGTCGAGTTGTAGTTGCCGTCGATCACCCACCGCAGCTGCGCGACCAGCTCGCGCTGCACGTCGGTGAACTTGTCCATGGGCAACGCGTTCCACTCGTCGTCGTAGAACGCGGCGTCCAGGTGCGTCACCGGGGCGTCGAGGATCCTGCCCAGCTCCCGGGCCAGGTGGGACTTGCCACTGCCTCCGCAGCCGACGATGGCGACCTTCCTCATGGTGCTCCAGCGTAGAGAGGTTGAGGTGATCGGCGAGCCGACTCGCGGGACGTGCTGTGTCTGGCCTCTCTCCTGCCTGTTCAGTTCGGCGCTCAGAGAGCCCTCTACCGACGATGAGCGTCGCCACGCGCCCTGGCTCCCCTGGGGCTCGACGCCGTGCAGGGTGGGCTGCTCTGGCTGCCCAGGCGTTACACCTCAGCCCGGTGCACCAGTCCCTCCTGCTGTGGGCGGGAGTGTCCGACGCTGGCGCGGATCACCTCGTCGCTGCCCCGCAATGCCTCTGTCATCCTTGCGAGCCAGGGCGCGGGGAGGTTGCCGCTGCCCAGCGCGCATGCCCGGACGAGCTGTCGGGCCGCCTCGACCTGGCGCGGCTCGGCGAGGCTGGTGAATCGGTGGTCAGCCAGGCACTCGCGGGCGGCATAGCCGTCGGTCGCCACGGCGGCCCGGCGGTTGAGCTCTGCAACCATCCGGTGCGCTGCGTCTTCCTGGTGCGGCTCCAGCAGGTCCAGGATCGTCAGGCCGAGGCGCGTGTCGAAGACGGTGATGCCTTGGTCGGGTTGGTGCTCGACGTAGTCCTCGACCAGCGTGTCGAGGAGGGGCACGGTCGGGCTGCGAAGGGCCTTTTTGCACATCACGTCGAGGCAGCCGGTGACGGCGTTCTCCCAGCGTTCTCCGGGTGTGGTCATGGTGATGAGCGCGGCGGCGTCGGTGGGGGTGTGGCTGAGGGCGGCCAGGACGGCGACTTGGCGGCCGTCCAGCATGCGCTGCCCGATGCCCCGGTGTTCCTCTATGTGGATCAGTGCTTCCGTCCAGCGGCCGGTCGTGGTCAGGGTGCGGGTGCCGTCGGCCAGGACGACCTTCCACAGCCAGGTGCGCACCTCGTGGCGGTCGGTGTCGGTGAGGGTGAGGTCGGCCGGGACGTGGATCCCCTCGAACTGAGCGCTGGTGCCGTTGGTGACGGCGTCGAAGAGGTGCAGCAGACGGTGGCGCCCGTCGTCGGCGGCGCCTGCGCGGATCTGGAGGCGCGCGAGGTTCACCACGGGTTCGAGTGCGCGGATCGCGCTCATGCCGGGCAGGGGGGCGGCGTGGAGGTAGGCGGCGGCGTGCTGGTGGCACATCTTCCGCGCGAGGTCGGGGAGCCCGAGGTCGGAGGCGATGAGGGCGGCCTGGTTGTAGACGGCCGAGGCGAGGCCCTGGTCAGCCTGTGCGGCTGCGGCGTCGGCGAGTTCGGCCAAGCCGTGCACGCGCCGGGGCAGGAGCAGGCATGCGGGTCGGAATCGGTAGATGAGCGGAAAGCGTTGGGCTATGGGTCCGTTCAGGTCCATGAGGTCCCCCGGGGTGAAGACGACGAGGAGCGGGGAAGGGCCGCGTGGTGCCCGCCGGCCGGTCGGCGGGCACCACGCAGGCGGATCAGCTAATGCCAGGTGACGCGGACGCGGTTCAGCGGGGTGTCGAGGACGAAGACACCGGGCTGCTCGTCTGCGGGCGCGTCGAGCGGCAGGATCTCGAAGGTGGCGTCCCGACCGCGGTACTCGCGGTCCCAGGCGCGGACCGCGTCAGCGACCTTGGCGGCCAGCTCATCGCTCCCGGGACCGTGGCCGATGACGCCGAACTCCCATAGCTTGTCGCCCTCGGGGGTCTTCTGCTCCGAGGGACGCCGCGCGAGGTAGGTGATGGCGCCCTTCTCGACGGCGGCCGTGGCCGAGGGGTAAGGGTCCTCGGTGAGCACCGTGCCCTTGACCGACTGGGGGAAGAGCATCCGGATCAGCCCGGACGGCAGGACGCAGGAGACGAACAGCTCCATCCACTCCGGGGACTCCCCCGCGCGGACCGTCATCCCGGTCCACTCCTCGACGCGCGGCTGGTCAAGGACACCGGCGAGAGCGTCGGCGTCGAGCGTCAGGCCGGCCGGGGCCTGGAGGCGCACGGCGCCGTCCGTGCTGAGCGGCACGGCGCGGCGGTCGTCGTCGGCGATGCCCCGGCGCAGCGGCATGAAGGTGTTCATCTCCGAGCCGGCCGACTGCCACCGGCCGTCGCGCTTCACGTAGATGATGGAGCGCGAGACGCTGCCCGTGAGTCGCTGCGGGGTGACGAGTCGGCCGCCTTCGGCGAGTTGGTCGAGCCAGGCGTGGGGGATGCCGTGCGCGCCGACGGTGGCGATGATCCGGTCGTACGGGGCAGCTTCGGCGTGACCGAGGGCGCCGTCGCGCGTCAGGGCCTCGACGTTGGTGGCGCCGGCGGCGGCGAGGTGGGCTCGGGCGCCTTCGACCAGGTCGTCATCGACGTCGATGGTGGTGACGTGTCCGCTCGGGCCGACGAGGTGGCCGATCAGGGCGGCGTTGTAGCCGGTGCCGGCGCCGAGTTCGAGGATGCGCTCGCCCGGCTGGGCTTCGAGCTGGTCCAGCATGAGGGCGACGACGGCGGGCTGGGAGGCGCAGGAGATCGAGGTGCCCTCGGGGTCGTACTTCACGTTGACCGGGTTGTTGGCGTAGGCGTCGGCCAGCGGGGTGTCGGGGACGAACAGGTGCCTGGGGACGGCGCGCAGGGCGGCTTCGACCGCGGGGGTGCGGGCGTGGCCGTCGGCCTTGATCTGGTCCACCAGGGCGTGGCGGAGCTGTTCGGCGTCGGCCTCGGGGGTCGTGAGTGTGTCGGTGTTCACCGTGCTGACGCTATGAGCCGCGGAGCCCGATCCGGGTGCTGACGCGGTGTTTTCACTCGATCCCATGACTGCCTCTCGTGCGATGTGGAACAGGGTGTGCTGGTCGGCGGACGGCAGACCGGCACGGTTGGCGTGGAAGATGGTGTGGTGTGCGATGACGGCGCGCAGTCCGCGGGTCAGGTCGCCCTGGGCGGCGAGGTAGGCGAGCGTGGTGCCGACGCCCTCGAAGGCGGAGATCCAGTCGGCGTGGCCGTCCAGCGGCCCGTGCTCGCGGCACAGGCTGTGGGCCTCGGTGGTCATCAGGCTCCTCATCGCCGAGGTCAGGCGCGTGGACGCGGGCGTGCCGGTACCGGGACGTAGTGCGGAGACCTTCGCCCATACGTCACCCTGCTCGAACCAGTCGAGACCCGAGGCGCGCATCAGGCTGCTCATCAGCAGGATGGCGGTCTCGCGCCGCCCCAGGTGCCCGTCCTTGACGGGATAGGCGAGCAGGTGGCGGCTGTCCTCATGGAAGAGGGCGTGCGCGGCCGTCATGGCGTCCGCCCCGCCGAACGCCTCGGTCTCCGGCTCGTAGTTCCCGGTCGTGCAGGACTGCGCGGTGCCGTCGGCCACCCACTCGTCCAGCAGAGTCAGTACGGTCGGTGACGGCTGGTCGGCGACGTACCGGAGGCGCCAGGGCTGCTTGTTCATGAACCACCAGCCGCTGAGCTGCCCATCAGCCTCGGCGGCGAGCAGCACGGGGGCGAGGTGTTTCGTGACGGCCCGTCGCCCGGTGTCCCGGTCGGGGAAGGTGATGTTGTACTGCTGCCAGCGGTCGGGGCACATCGAGAAGTCCTTCGGTCGGGTTCAGGCGGTGAGCAGGCAGGCGTCCCACGCGGTGCGGGGCGGCTCCGCGCTGTCTGCGGTGGTCAGTCCCAGCGCGGTTCCGGCGGCACCGTCGAGGAGGCCGGCGCCCGCCGCGTCCTTCAGCAACAGGGCAGCGGCGTCGTCCGGGGCGGTGCCGGGCGGGACCAGCATGGCGAGAAGGGCGGGGATGATGGCGCGGAGCTGGCCGGCGGTGGCCCGGTCGGCGTCGGCGGCGGCACGCGCCGCGATGTGGACCAGACCGGCAAAGCCGTGGCACAGGCCGCTGTCCGTGGTGACGCGAAGCTGCACGCGGTCGCTCAGCGCGTCCAGCAGGGCGGCCTCGGCCTCGACCTGGAGGTCGCTGTCGCCGAGAGCGATCGCGGCGAGCTGCTGGGCACGGGCCAAGCCTGCGGTGCCGTAGCACCAGCTCGGCCGCCGCGGTACCGAGGCCGCGGGCCGGCCGCTGCGCAGTTCCTCGCGGGTGATCCAGTACGGCCAGGCCGTGCCGCGCCCGGTGGGCACCTTCCAACGCTCCAGCCAGGCCAGGATCATGCGCATCGCCTGGTGGTGACCGGGGACGGTGGTGCCGCGGCGAGTGGCGAGCGCCAGCAGGGTGAGGACCGCGCCGACGCCGTGCGCCATGCCGTGGTTGGCGTGCCCGCCGGGGAAACGGTCGTCCGGTCCGCCGGAGGGCCCGGTCGGTACCCACCACCCCGGCAGGCGTTCGCCGTCGTAAGTGACCGGGTGGGTCAGGCGCACGCAGTAGTCGAGAACGGCCCGGGTCACCGGGCCCGCCGGGTCGCGGCGCAGAAGGTAGGCGCCGTACCCGGTCAGGCCCCGGATGGCGTCGAACTCGGCGAGCGCCGGAAGCTGCCCGGCCTCGATCCGGCGGTGCGCGGCGTCCAGCCGCCGCCGGGCGTCCGACATCACCTGCCGGTCCAGCACATCGAGGCCACGCCGGTAGGAGTCCGGAAGCTGGTCGGCTGCGCACGCCACGGCATGGGCGAGCGCCGGGGCGCCGTAAAAGGGGTGGCTGTCAGGGCCGCTGGTGAAGGGTTCGCGGGCCGCGGCGGACAGCCAGTCTTGGGCGCGCTGCCAGGGGGCAAGCCCGGCCGCGGCGCGTTCAATGTGCAGCAGAGCGATGCCGGTCGGGCCGTAGGCGAGGTGCTGCCGGTTATCCTCGGCGGTGACCGCCGCCGACACCTGGTCGGGGCGGGCGAGCCGGTCGGCGATGGCAGCGGCCACCGCGGCTGCGGTGTGGGTCACGGTCGCCTCCCGGCGCGGGCGGTGAAGGCCAGAGCGGCGGCGCGGGCTAGATACAGGCAGACCTCTTCCTCGGGGAAGTCCACCGCGACATGGCGCACGAAGTGGACGTGCAGCAGGGAGGTCAGCACGCCGTCCACGGCGATGCCGTCGGCGTGCGGGCCAAACAGGTGCGGCCCGTACGCAGCGAGCGCAGCAGTGCGCTCGGCCCAGGCGTCCACAATCACGGCGCCGCCGGGCGCTGACCGCAGGGCCGCCCAGTCACCGCGCGGATCTGCCAGCCGCACGGCGTCGGTGAACTGCGAGCGGGGTACCGGGTTTGGCGCGGTCGGCTCGATGTGGTCGATCAGCCAGCGCGCGCCGGCGTCCGGGCTGCCGAGGAGGGCGGAGGCGATGGCGAAGAAGTGCGCGGCCACGAGCGTGCGCTGCGCCGGCCGGACGGGCTGGGCGAGCTGCGCCACCGTGGCCAGTGAGTCCGCGCGGAACACGGCCTCGGCCGCGTCCCACGCCGGTCCGGAGCCCCACCGGCCCGTCTCGCGGTAGGAGGTGGGGTAGCGCAGGTCCGCCAGCAGCCCGGCGGTCCGCAACTCGTCGGCCCAGGCGCTGACCGCCTGGGTGGTGTCGGCGAAGTCGCCCGGGTCGGGCAGCGCGATCCGCAGGCGAAGGTGCTGCCGGGGGTCGCGGAAGCGGACGTACCACCAGGGAGGAGAGCCGAGGCGCCGCATCAGGTCGGGCACGTGTCTGGCCAGCAGCACGTTCTGACGCCGCGGGTCGCCGTACAGGGCCACGAGGAGCATTGGGGAGGTGGCCGGGGTCTGGATCTGGGCCGGGGACAGCGCGCGGGCGGTGGTCGGCGTGGGAAGGGCAGGCCAGGCCGGAGGCCGGACCGCTTGGAGGGGCACCGCGATCTCGTGGGCCCGGCCCCCGGTCCAGCCGTCCGCCCCGGGAGGAGCGGATTCCGTCAGCAGCGCCGTACCGGCGCGGTCGAGGTGCTGGCGCAGCAGGCTCCGGTGGCCGGGCTCATCGAGGTCGAGCGGGAGGCGCCGGTCGTCCTGGACGAGGTACACGTGCTGCGGCAGGCGTCGGCGATCCCGCCAGCCGGACAGCGCCGCGTCCCAGTCGGCGCCGGGGCAGTGGCGGTCGGGGAGGTCGCCGGCCTCCAGCCTCCAGCGGGCTGCTACCAGCACGATGCGGCCGTAGCGCAGGCGGGGGAGGAACGGCATCGCTGCGGCGGCGCCCCAGTCGAACCTGGTGACCTGGGCGTTCTGCGCCCGGGACACCTCGGTGATCAACCGCGCCAGGGGCGGGGTGTGCTCGGCGAGGTTCAGCGCGTTCATGCCGACGGCTTCGACCCGCACGCCGCGGCTCGGAGCGGCCAGGTACATCCGGCGGCCGTCGCACGCCAGCGCCAGGTCCGCTGGCGTGAACACTGCGGCGTCGGGGGCGCGGTGCTCTTGCAGGCTGATCACCAGCGGCAGCACGCGCGGGGTTCGGGTGACGTGTGCAGTGTCGGGCAGCAGCGCGGGGAAGGAGAGCTGCGCCGCCACCGTGCCGTCGTCGGCCGTGGGCAGGTCAGCCAACTCCTCGTGCAGGCGGTTGCGTTGTGCGTGAGGGAGGACGCCGAGGAAGCGTCCGACGGTAACCCCGGATCCGCGTGAGACGCTGGTCAACTCCACGGTGAACCGCCCACGGCGGACTTCGGCGAGGCTGGATGCGTGCAGGCGCACACTCACCTCCAGGTGGGACGGTATCCGCGGCTCCTGCGGGCCTCGGTCCAGGGCGGCCACGGTCTCGTCGGTCAGCAAGACTTCGTCGCGGCCGTCGAGCGCGGCGGCCTGGGCGAGGCGGAGCAGCACGTCGTCCCGCGGCGACAGGCGCCGCCAGCCTTCGTCGGTCGGCCTGCCCGGGTACCCGTCCGGGTAGCCGACGCCGCTGTCTGCGACAACTTCCATGAGCGGCACCATGGTGCCGACGCCGAACCGCTCGTAGAACCGCTGGTGGTACTCGTTCCACGGCTCGGTACCGTACGGGCGGGCGCAGAGACGGGTGAGGATCGTGGCGGCGCGCTCGACCTCGCGGGCGACCAGATCGGGGAGCACCACGGTGGCGTCCAGGCACAGGTCCAGGGCGAGCGGGTGACGGCGGAGGCCCGGCACCAGATCGCGCATCCGAGTCGCCACGGCATCCCGGCCCTCTGTGGTGCCACACTGCTCAAGCCCGGCGTGGACGGCGCGCAGCTCCCGGACGACGGGCGCCAGGAGACGAATGTCCTCGGCACGGACCGCGTCGAGTTGGGTGACGAGGTGACCGAGCGCGTCGGTCTCGGTCGCCGGCGCGTGGAGGTTGGTGATCAGCACGCGCCGCCGCACCATGCCGGCGAGGAGCCGCTTGACGCGCTCCGGGGCCACGGCCGGGAACTCGGCCATCAGCTTCTCGGCGAGTTCCCCGATCCGGATCGGCGCGTCAGCCGCGCGGAGGATAAGCCGGACCGGTGCCGACAGCTCGACGGACGCCTCGACCGCTCGCCGCTGACCGGTCGGCCCGTCGTCTTGGTAGGGGACGACGAGACTGCCGTCGCGCTCGAAGGTGGTGTTATTGACGACGACCGACAGGAGCGGCAGCAGCTCTCCGCTCCTTTCTAACTGCTCGATCAGCCTCCCCACCCACTCCGCACCGGCGCGGGCCACGACCAGGTGGTTCTGGCCCCAGCGGGAGTGGGGCTCGGCGTCGAAGGTGGCCGTGGTGACTCCGGCGAACAGTCCGAACGGTGTGGGCCGGTGCAGCGCACGCAGGAGGTAGCGCGCCACCGACACTCCAACGCGGCGGACTTCGCGGGGAGAAGGGGAGCTAGCGCTCTCCAGGGCCTCGACTTCGGCGGCGAGAACCGGGCTGGCATGGCGGAGGGCTTGTGCGATGCCCGGGTCGTGCCAGATGCTGCGAATCCAGGCGAGGCGTCCGGTGGTGACCTCCTCCAGCTCCTCGGCTCGGAAGGACCGGTCGTCGAAGTCCGGTAGGGGAAGCTGGGTCACCGACGGTCGAGCGGCTGCGCGCACCAGGGCGGTCGCGCCCGCCTTGAACGCTGGGGGTATGGCCACGTGACGTGTCCCTTCGTGCGTCTGGAGGGGCGGTCGGAGCCGACGCGCCGAGTAGCGCGACAGCACCGACCGCGGTTCATGACCTGATGACCGGGTTCAGACGGTCAGGGTCAGTCGGTGAAGGTGACGCAGGCACCGCAGGAGCTGCCGCACCCGTCGTCGGTCAGAACGGTCAGCCCGGCCGCGTCGGACACCTCCAGGAGGGAGACGTTCAGGTCGAACCCGTCCGACTGGCCGCCGGCCGTCGGCTCCTGGACCTGGGTGGTGCTCTTGGTGACGATTCGCGTCATAACAACTCCAGGTGATTCGTTGGTGTGTAGGACAGGTGGTGCTTGCCAGCGCACTGAGGACCGTGGCGTAGCGACGGGGCTGCGCCATGGGTTCAGGTTCTGGCCATCCCGGTCCGATGGTCGGGCCGGGAAACTCTGGGGTGCCGCTCGACGGTCCGGTCCTTTGCCCAGGACCGTCGAGCGGCCGTCTATGCGGCGGGCACAAGATCGTCCAGGCTGACGACCTCGTAGTCCCGCAGTTCGCGTACGAGCTGAGAGGCGAGGAACCAGCCGATCTGGGGGTGGTTGTAGGGCAGGGGAGCGTCCGAGGCGGCGAGGGGCTGGATGCCGTCGGCGGTGTACTGGTACGGGGTGCCGATGACGCCGTAGAGCGGGAACCGCGTGGCCAGCAGGGCGACGTGTCCCTTGCTCCTGAGCCGGGGGCACCGCCGGGCCGCCATCCGGGCGTGCTCCAGACACATCGGCGGCTGCGCGGTCTTCACCGGCCCGGTGTGGTCGTCGCCGTCGTCGGCCGTCTCCACGAAGAGGATGCCGTCGCTGCGCTTCAGCGGGACCGCGCACACCTGGCAGCGCAGGAGCGCCATCGTGATGCGCTGGCGGAGCGGGTGCACCAGCCGCCACCTCGGGTTCCCGGTGGGCTGTCCCGCGAAGCCGAGTGACATGGAGTACCGGGCCCACAGCACGCCGCGGAGATCTCGGTCGGGCCCTGCCTCGTCCTTGTACCCGAGCCGCGGGCGCAGGTCAGGACCGATGCGTACGTTCAGGTTGAGGAGGGAGTCCGCCTCTTCGCCTTCACGGGCGGTGATGTACGGAACGACCAGGTCGGCTGCGGTGATCGTCATGCCGCGCTTCCGACCGTGAGCGCGAGCGGCCGGTGGGGGGCGACGATACGGCCGTCGGGGAGGAGTTCTCCGGTGTCCTCGAAGACAAGCACTCCGTTGCACAGCAGGCTCCAGCCCTGCTCAGGGCGGTGCACGACGGGTCGCGCGGCCTCCCTGTCGGGAGCCATGGCCGTGGGGCACGGCGGGTTGTGCGCACACATGGTGCTCGTCCTCTCGGATGGGAAGTTGGACCCTCTTCGCGCAGCTACGGCGCGGTGGGGAAACACGGTTCGGGCACGGCCGAAGAAGGGGACTTGTGGCACCGGCCCCCCGAAGCACACACACGACGCCGGGTAGCCCCCGCCGCGCCTCGTGCCCCCGACGGGAACTACGAGGAACGACGTGCGCGTGGTGCGCGTGACGACGCTCTCTTGTCCAGAAGCCAGTTGTCGGAGATCCGCTTCTCGTAGCACTCAGAGTCGTACGCGTCTTGCGGGAGGGCCATCGCCTCGGCGGTCACGACCGAGCGCCGAGCGGAGTCAAGGTGGTGCGTCACTCCGCCTCCTCGATGTAGTGGGCTTCGATGAGCTCTTCGACCAGGTCAGAGGTGACGAAGGCCAGGCGACGAGCGAGGCCGACGGCCTGCTGGTAGTCGGCTGGCACGCACTCCTCTCGCAGGGGAACCCCGCGTACAACGAGTCGGAGCATCTCCGCGGTGGGCGGGTACTGCTCGTCCGCGACAGCGATGTTGCTGAGCTGCTTCAGATGGTTCCGAAGACGGTCGACCAGAGTGTCGGTCACCGCGGCGGGCGGCGTCTGGTCGCCGATCGCCGTGTCGAGGTCGTCGAAGACGTCCCCCACGTCGAGCGGCTTCCAGTTCTTGATCCGTTCCAGGACGGACCACAAACCATCTGCGTCGAGTGGAGGGCTCCACTGCGGTGTGCGGGGCTCGTCGGCTGGCGGAAGAACCACGTCATTCTCCGGAACCAGAACGGTGAGGGACATCGGGACTCCTGGGAAGGGCCAAGTACCGGTCACGGAGGGCTACAAGTGCTCAGTCAGTTCCGGGATCGCCATGAAGACCCACACGTCCTTGCCAGCCGGGGTCATGGACACGGACGTGTCGTCGGCCAGAGCACCCAGCAGCATCAGCCCACGCCCCTCCTCGGCCAGGAGGGCCGGCGACGAGTACACCGGCGGACGGCGGTCCTGGTCGCGAACGACGGCGGTGACACCGTCCGGCACCTTCTGGAGGAGCAGGCCGGCCATCCGGCACCCGTCAGCATCCGCGGGAGTGTGCTGCAAGACGTTGGTGAACAGTTCGTTGACCACGGTCAGCATGCGGAACGCGGTGCCGTCGTCGACGCGCCACCAGCAAAGGTGCGCTGCGACGATATCCCGCACGGTTCCCAGGTTTTCGGCCCGGACGTTGAAACTCATGTCGAGCTGACCGTCCACGCTCCTGGACGTGGCTCGAACAGAAGCATCCCACTCTCGGGTGTCGACGAGTAGTTCCATCGCTGCTTCCTCCGTTCTGCCGGAACCCCTTCAGCAGGGGTGGGTTGCGGTGTGTACTGGACTGGAACCGATCAGCAACCATTTAGGCAGAGCGCACCGAGAACGTGCAGAGCCTGATGCCGAGAGGTGAAGAGTTCGGCATCAACGACTTCGGGGGCAGAACATGCCACAGCCAATGAAGCAGCTCGATCCCGGGGCATCGCCCCAGGAGTGGTTCGGGAACGAGCTGCGCCGACTGCGCCTCGGGCAAGGACTGTCGGCCAAGGAACTTGGGCGGCTAGTGCAGGTCAGCGACGACATGATCCTGTCTATTGAGAAGGGTAAGTACCCGAGCTGTCGCCGCGATGTGGCTCAGCGACTTGATGACGTCCTCGGTACGGGAGGACTCCTCGACCGGGCGTGGCCGATGGTCTTCGGCAACCGTGATGCCGATAAAAGGCAGGCTGATGCCGATAAGGCCTCCCCGTGCCGGGGCGAGCGACCTACACAGGTGCCGACAGGCCGCATCCTGGGCAGAGACGAACCAACTCTTCGCCCTGGGAGCCATGAGCCCGTGATTCGACGCTCGTTCCTCCAGATCGGCGGCCTCGCCGCCATAGCCCCTCTCAACTTCACCGAAGTCTTCGCCCCCGCCGAGCTGTCCCTCCCGACGCATGTGAACCCAGGCCACGTCGACCAGGTCCTGGCCGTGGCCACCGCCATCAGCGGCATGGACAACGAGCTGGGCGGCGGGGGCGTGGTGCGAGACGTAGCCGCCCGAGCGATGCAATGGTCAGCCGGCCTGCTGCAAGCCCAGTCTCCCGAACACATGCGAACCGACCTGTTCGCCGCCGTATCCCGACTCGGCATCGTGGTCGGCGCCTCCGCCTTCGACGCCTACCACCACGATGAAGCCACCAAGACCTTCCGGTTCGCGGCGGACTGCGCCGAGGAGGTCGGCGACTGGCATCTGCGGGCCAAGACCTACTCGTTCCTCGCACGACAAGCCGTATGGATCGGGGCCCCCGATGACGGCCTCACGTACGCCGAGAAGGGGCTTGTGCGCTCCGACCGCCTGACGGCGACCGAGCAGGCGATGCTTCACACGGCAAGGGCCAGGGCCTTCGGGAAGATGGGCAACATACGGGACACGATGGCGGCCGTCGGTGCCGCAGACGAGGCGTTCGCTCGGGCCCGGCCCACCGAAGAATCGCCGTGGATGGCCTATTACGACGAGGCGCAGCACAACGGGGACACGGCTCACGCCCTCTTCGATCTGGCGATTCTCGCCGGACAGGACCCGGGCCGGGCAGCGCGCCGATTCAGCACGGCGGTGAACGGACACGCAGACGCCTACAAACGGTCTCGTGCGATCTCACGGACGAAGCTGGCCTCCCTGCTCATGGCCAAGGGTGACCCTCGCCAGGCGGCGGCCCTCGGCCACAACGCGCTGAACGAGGTAGGCCGACTCACCTCCCGGCGCGCTGCCGACGATCTGCGGCAGCTCGGCCGCTTCGCCTCGAAGCATCGGACTGTCCGAGAGGCTTCAGCGCTGCGAGATCGGATCGCCGCTACGGTTTCCGCATGACTCCTTCGGCATCCGAACCCGCACGTCACGTCCTGAAGCAGGCTTGTTCGGCGGTCGGATTGGACTCCGACGGAGCCGAGCCTCTCCGCCTGGCCGAGAACCAGATATGGCGACTGCCTCGTCAGCGGGTGATCGTACGGATCGCCCGGGAGGGACAGAGCGCTGCGGCGGCCCGCGAGGTGCGCGTCGCACGCTGGCTCGCCCGGGAGAACGTGCCGGCCGTTCGCCTGGTCGACGTGGAGCAGCCGGTACAGGCGGACGGCAGGCCCGTGACCTTCTGGGCGGAACTGCCGCCGCAGCAGCACGGCTCGGTCGAGGATGTCGCTGAACTCCTCGCGAGGCTCCACTCCCTGACCACGCCGGCGATCGAGCTGGGGTATCTCGATCCCTTCGTCCGGGTCGGCGAACGGCTGCACGCGGCCACCACGATCCGCGACGACGACAAGCAGTGGCTGAACGCCCTTCACAGCGACCTCCTAGCGGCCTGGGCGGAGCGGCCGGCCGGTCTCCCCGATCGGGCCGTGCACGGTGACGCCTGGCCCGGCAACATCGTCCGCACGGCCGGTGGGGTCCTGATGATGGACCTGGAGCGCTTCTCTGCCGGGCCCCCGGAGTGGGATCTCGTGTCCACCGCCGTGCGAGCGAAAACCACGGGCGCCGTCAGCGCACGCGAGTACAACCGCTTCTGTGCGGTGTACGGGTACGACGTGACGGCGTGGGAGGGCTACCCCGTCCTTGCGCACGCCCGTGAGCTGCGCATGGTGACGTACGCGGCGCAGCACGCAGCACGCAACCCGGAGTGGAGGAGCCAGGCGCAGTACCGGATCGACTGTCTCCGCGGTCGATCCGGCCCGCGACCGTGGTCGTGGAAGGGAATCCTTTGAAGTCAGACTGTCCGCTGTCTCATCTGGTCGGACGATTGTCACGCTTGGAGCAGAGGAGGCTCTACGCCCTTCCCTCAAGTCTGCGAGACTCGCGCTATGCGGCCAAGTCGAATAGCGCTGCTGTGTCTCCCCAAGAGAGGCGTTGCCCTACTGGTTGAGCGAGAGCCACCTCAACGCCTGACCGCGTGCGGACGTCCGCTCGACGAAGCTGAACCTGTGCTTCCACTACACCATCCCGCCAAGCACCGCTACGAATAAGATCTCGAAGCCAAAGACTCAGCGCCCAGGATGTCGACCGCAGGAAAACAGGTCCGATCTCTGGCACGGCCTGAAGGCTGAACAGGAACGCCGCCTGCGGAGCCTCTCCTCGACTGATCCGCATGATCGACTTACGACATATACCGCCGAAGTGGCAGCCGCAGACGCATCCGTACCGCTCGCTCGATTCAGCGTCTCCGCCACCTCGACAAGGACACGACTCACCCACTCCCTCCTCGATTCCCCCTCGGCCGATAAGCACGGCATCTGCGTCTGTGATTCGCACCATTACCTCGTCGACCAAGAGAGTCCGCCCCAACTCGCCCGATTCGACAGCACCGAGACATCGTTCCGTCGGCAATGCCTCTGCGATCGCTCGGTCAATCTGCCGATCGCAGGACTTGATCAACCACTGCACACCGGAGGTGGTCGTCTCGACCTGCAGTTCTGCCACTGCCTTGTCACGCATCCACCGCTCCCCCGTTTGAGTCACATCACTCACCTCGTCGCTGTACATCACGCCCAGAGAATCCCGGAGAAGGTCGGCTTGCACCGGCCGACATCAGCCTGTAGGGATGCATGCCACTGATCGACCGCCGACAGCCCGACGGTGACGCCCCCAGACAGCGCGCTCAGCGCCACCCAGGGGCGCCTTCCCTAAAGCAGGGCCATCGGGTCCTGTTCGGGACCGTGAAGGAAACCGGGCACCCAGCGAACGGGAGCACTGGCCGGGAAGAGCGTAACCCGTACGCCGAAGTCGATCAGGATTTCCTTTCGCGCCTGTACATCCGCAGCACGGAACCAACGGTCGGCGACCGTCTCGCCGGTCGGCCGCCGGACCATGCCAGGCGCCCGCCGTGGCTCAGCATCCAGAGCGGCGAGCTCCCGCCCCAGCGCGGCATATCGGTCCCGGAACCACACGGCGTCGTCCGGAGCGTCGTACAGCCCGGCTTCACGGTCGGCTCGCAGCCGTTCACGGCTGGCCCGGTTCTCCGCCACGCGCTCGGCGATGCCGTTGCCCGGGTCGTACACCGTCTCGTAGATCACGCCATCACCCAACTCCCGGAGGAACCACTCCTCGACGTAGGCGTCAAGAAGATGAGCGTTGATGAGCGGTGCGGGGCGGCAGTGCTGCGCCTGAAGCCAGCCCTTGTTCCGCGCCGTACACGTGTAGCGCGGTGGGGCGTCCTTCGACGTCTGGGTGTAGAGACGCGTATGGCACTGCCCGCACAGGGCGACCGTGGTCAACAGGTATTCACGGTTGGATCGGCGGGTCCAGGGAGCCTTTCGGGACAGGATGGCGCTCCTGAGCGCCTCGTGTGTGGCCCGGTCCCACAGCCCCTCGCAGAGCCGTACGGGATGACCGTCCCCCCTGCCGAGGACGGGCTTGTTGCGGTGCATCAGGTACCCGAGGGTGGCTTCTGACAGAAGGATGTTCTTCAGGCTCTGCGGAGACCAGGGCCGGCCACCTGCCGGCTTGCCGTACAGCACAGCCAGGTGATCCGCGGGAGACAGTTCCCCGGCACGGTTGAGACGTGCGGCCTCACTACTGCAGGTGACGTTGTCAGGATCGGCCAGGATGCGGCGGGCGACGTTCCGCAGTACTTCAGAGGCATGCGGATGCAGGTCGACCTGGTCGATCTTCCCTCCCATCACCTTCCGGACGTACTGGAAGCCGTACGACGGCTTGCCTTTCGGGCGGCCGGCGGCGCGGGTCTTGACGGTGGCGTCACGGTTCCTGCGCTGGATCGCGCGCAGTTCCATCTGCGCGCCCCAGGCTTCCATGGTGAAACGGTTCTCGTCGGCGGGGTCGTCGAGGTTCCAGGCACCGTCGTGCCCGTACGTGACGAGCATCTTCTTCTCGTCCCGCATCTTGTAGCCGGTGTTCAGGCAGTCGACGACGTTGCGGCCGAGCCGGTCCACCGCTGCCGCGACCAAGCCGTCGTACGGTCCCCTCTCGTCACGGAGCCACGGACCCAGACTGGGACGGGTCACGGGATCCGTGGCGCCGGAGACCTCCCAGTCGTCCGCCCAGCCGATGATGTGGGCCCCGACGGAATCGGCGGCAGCGAGCACGTTCTCTCGCTGCCGCTCAGGTGATGACGTCGCCAGCTTCACGCGCGACAGTCGCCGCACTCCGAGCAGGCACTTGCCGCATCCGTCGTAGGGTCGTTCGATCGTGTTGAGGTCCGTACCGCGCATTTCTTCTCTCCGTTCGAGCGCGCATCGTACGGAGAATCGGCGGCCACGCCCCCGCTGAACGATCTTGGTCAGCTGAGGAAGCTCAGACGAACCTGACGGTTGTCTTTAGAAACGTTCGTGTCCACCAGGCAGACCGACTGCCAGGTGCCCAGCTCCAGCCTGCCGCCGATCACCGGCAGCGTGGCGTGGGGCGGGACCAGGGCGGGGAGCACGTGGTCGCGGCCGTGGCCGGGGCTGCCGTGGCGGTGTTGCCAGCGGTCGTCGGCGGGGAGCAGGTGGTGGAGGGTGGCCAGCAGGTCGTCGTCGCTGCCCGCGCCGGTCTCCAGCACGGCGATGCCGGCCGTGGCGTGAGGGACGAAGACGTTGAGCAGTCCGTCGCGGCCTGGCGCGGTGCGGGTGAGGAACTCCTCGCAGGCGCGTGTCAGATCCGTGACGCTCTCGGACGCACCCGTGGTGATGTTCAGGACCGTGGTGGTGAAGGAAGCGGGCATGCCTCCATCTTCGCCCCACAGGCGTGAGATGACGCGTCCACGCTCCGAGACACCATTGACCGTGTCCCGACCGGATGACTACGTTCAGCGCCATGTTCCGATCAGCTCTGCTCACTTCGCGCGGTCATATTGACCTGCTGCGAGTGGCTTCCGCCGCGTGTTGTCGCGGCTGCTGACGTTCTCTCAGCGACTTCCGGAGACTTTCCTGCCGTACGGCTGTGCGCCTGCGGTTCTCCGTCGCTCGCCCTTCCGTAGTCGCGTGGCCGCTTAGCTCATAGGTCGCACAGGCACATGGTCGCGTCCGGGGCCGCGCCGCCCGGTGACCGCTGAGCACGCCGCGCGCTCCCCCGCCTTCCGTCGCCCCACCGCCCAACCGCCCAACCGGTCGGTGACGACCCGGGGGTACGGGGCACCCCGGCATGTCCGCGGCCCTTCCCCCTCTTCCCCACTCGCTGCTTTCGCGCTGCTCTCCTTCCTCCTCCCTCCCTTTCGCCCTGTCTCCCCGCATCCGTGCAGCCTTCCCTGGAGTCCCCATGACCGTCAGCCATGCGCCACCACCGTCACCACCACCCGGCTTGTCCGTCGCCCCGGGAGAGTCCTCCGCGCCGAGCCGTACGCCACCGGATCTGGAGGCGGTCGTTCCGGCTTCCGTCCGGCGGTCCCGGCTGCGCTCCGCCCCGCGGTGGGTACGGCGGGCGGTGGGGCCGTTGCTGCTGCTCGCGTTGTGGCAGGTGTCCAGCGCCACCGGGGTGCTGGATCCCGACGTCCTCGCTTCGCCCGGGACCATCGCCCGCGCGGGTGCCGATCTGGTGGCCGACGGGACGCTGCCCGCCGCGATGGGGGTCTCGCTCCAGCGGGTGGTCGTGGGGCTCCTGCTCGGCGGGGTCGTCGGGACGGCGCTCGCGCTCGTGTCGGGGCTGTCACGGCTCGGGGAGGACCTGGTCGACGCGACCGTGCAGATGCTGCGCACAGTGCCCTGGGTGGGGCTGATCCCGCTGTTCATCATCTGGCTCGGGATCGGTGAGGCTCCGAAGGTGGCCCTCATCGCGCTCGGGGTGGCCTTTCACCTGTACCTCAACGTATACGCGGGAATCCGTGGCGTTGACTCACAACTCATCGAAGCCGGTGAGTCGTTGGGGCTCGGGCGGTGGGGGCTGGTGCGGCATGTGGTGCTGCCGGGAGCGCTGCCCGGAGCCATGACCGGGCTGCGCTACTCATTGGCGACGGCCTGGCTCGCGCTCGTCTTCGGTGAGTCGATCAACGCCGACGCCGGGATCGGGTTCCTGATGAACCAGGCCCGCGAGTTCTTCCGGACCGACGTGATCGTCGTCTGCCTCGTCGTGTACGCCTTCCTCGGCCTCACCGCCGACGTCATCGTCCGGATCCTCGAAAGGCTGCTGCTGCAATGGCGACCGACCTTCACCGGCCAGTGAAAAACCCTCTCGCCGCCGACCGGCGGGCCGAAGCATCGGCCGGCGACCCGGAGGCCGCCGTACGGGTCGAAGGACTCACCCGGTCCTTCGACGGGCGTCCGGTCATCGACGACCTCGATCTCGCCCTGAGGGCAGGCGAGTTCACCGCGTTGCTCGGGCGCAGCGGCTGCGGCAAGTCGACGCTGCTGCGGGTCCTCGCCGGGCTCGACCGGGAGATCTCGGGCACCGTCCTGGTGCCGCGCCGGCGCGCTGTCGCGTTCCAGGCGCCGCGGCTGATGCCGTGGAAGAAGGTGTGGCGCAACGTACTGCTCGGGCTGCCGGGCAAGCCCGAACGCGGCGTCGCCGAGCGGGCGTTGGCCGAGGTCGGGCTGGCGGAGCGGGCGGGGGCGTGGCCCAAGACGCTGTCCGGCGGTGAGGCGCAGCGCGCCTCGCTGGCCAGAGCCCTGGTGCGCGAGCCCGATCTGCTGCTGCTCGACGAGCCCTTCGGCGCACTGGACGCCCTGACTCGGATCAAGGCCCAGCAGCTGGTGGCCGAACTCTGGCAGCGGCGCGGCTGCGCCGTGCTGCTGGTCACCCATGACGTGGACGAGGCCCTGCTGCTGGCCGACCGGGCGCTGGTGATGCGGGAGGGGCGCATCGCGTACGACACCCCCGTCGCGCTGGACCGGCCGCGCGGGGTCGGCTCCCCCGGGTTCGCCGGTCTGCGCTCCCGGCTGCTGACCGAACTGGGCGTCGAGGGTGAGGGCGGCGGCGCAAGGGAGGGCCATGCCCGCGGTGAGCCCGACGCCACTGCCGGTGCGAAGCCGTCCGTGGCCGCCGCACCACCCGGTCCGGGGCCGGCAAAGGCCCCCGAAACATCGCTCGCACACCCCCGTCCCGGAGACACCTCATGAAGCGCCGCACCCTGCCCGCCCTGCTCCTGACCCTCGCCCTGCTCCTGACCGCATGCGGCGGGGCCTCCTCCGCGAACTCCGGCGGCGGCACGGACGGAACGGGCAGCCTCACGCTCGACGTCGGTGACCAGAAAGGTGGTTACGAGGCGATCCTGCGGGCCTCCGGGGAGCTCGACGACCTCGGCTACCGCATCAAGTGGTCCACCTTCACCTCGGGACCGCCCCTGCTGGAGGCCGTGAGCGCCGGAGCCGTCGACATCGGCGGCGTCGGCAACACGCCGCCCGTCTTCGCCGCAGGGGCCGACTCGAACATCGCCGTCGTCGGCGCCACGCACGGCTCGTCGGCCGGTGAGGTCATCGTCGTGCCCGAGGACTCACCGCTGAAGAAGCCCGCCCAGCTCAAGGGCGCGTCCATCGCCGTGGCGCAGGGCAGTTCGGCGCACTTCCAGCTGGTCGCCTCGCTCAGGAAGGCCGGCCTCGGGATCAAGGACGTGAAGCTGAACTACCTCCAGCCCGCCGACGCGCTCGCCGCGTTCAGCAGGGGCAAGGTCGACGCCTGGGCGATCTGGGACCCGTACACCTCGCAGGTCCTGCGCACGGCGGACGCCCGGGTCCTCACGACCGGCGAGGGCGTCGTCAACGGCCTCGGTCTTCAGGTCGCCTCACCCGCGTCGCTCAAGGACGCGAAGAAGTCGAAGGCCATCGGTGACCTGCTCGTCCGGCTGGAGCGGGCCCAGAAGTGGGTCTTCGAGCACCCGGAGGAGTGGGCGAAGGTCTGGGCGAAGGAGACCGGGCTCCCCTACGAGGTGGCGCTGGACGCGGTGAAGCTCAGTTACGGCACCCGCGTCCCGGTCGCGATCGACGCCGCGGCCATCGCCTCCGAGCAGGAGATCGCCGACACCTTCGCCGAACTGAAGCTTATTCCGCGGCGGTTCGACTTCAAGGACTACGTCGACACCCGCTTCAACCGCGACCTCCCCGCTTCCTCCACCGCACCGCGCTCCTACGGAAAGGCCTCATCGTGAACGTCCATCTGCACTGGTTCCTGCCCACCGGGGGCGACGGCCGGACGCTCGTCGACCGGCACGCCTACACCGACGGCGGCATCAAACGCGACCGGATCACCCCGGTGAGCGGAGTCCGGGCCCCGGACATCGAGTATCTGGTCCAGATCGCCAAGGCCGCCGAGCAGTTGGGCTTCGAGGCCGTGCTGACACCCACGGGCACGTGGTGCGAGGACGCCTGGCTGACCACGGTGGCACTCGCCCAGCACACCGAGCGGCTGAAGTTCCTCGTGGCGTTCCGGCCGGGCGTCATCTCCCCGGTGCTCGCCGCCCAGATGGCCGCCACGTATCAGCGGATCACCCGGGGGCGGCTGCTGCTCAACGTGGTGACCGGGGGCGATTCCACGGAGCAGCGGCGGTTCGGGGACCACCTGGACCACGACCGGCGCTATGCGCGGACCGCGGAGTTCCTGTCGGTGGTGCGGGGCGCCTGGAGCGGGCAGCCGTACGATTTCGACGGTGAGCACTACCAGGTGGAGGGCGGGCTGACCGCGCTGCCGCCGGACCCGCTGCCGGAGATCTTCTTCGGCGGGTCCTCCGCTGCCGCGGGGCCGGTGGCCGCGGCCCATGCCGATGTCTATCTGACCTGGGGCGAGCCGCCTGCCGCGGTGAAGGAGAAGATCGACTGGATTCGCGGCCTGGCGGAGGAGCGGGAGCGCACGGTCCGGTTCGGTATCCGGCTGCACACCATTTCGCGGGACTCCTCGCGGGAGGCGTGGGCCACCGCCGACCGGCTGCTGGGCGACCTCGATCCGGACACGATCGCGGCGGCGCAGCAGGCGTTGGGGAAGAGCGAGTCGGTCGGTCAGCAGCGGATGCTGGCGCTGCACGGCGGTTCGCGGGACAAGCTGGAGATCGCACCGAATCTCTGGGCGGGTGTGGGTCTGGTGCGCGGCGGGGCCGGCACCGCGCTGGTGGGCAGCCATGCGGAGGTCGCGGACCGTATCGAGGAGTACCACGCGTTGGGCGTGGAGCACTTCGTGCTCTCGGGATATCCGCATCTGGAGGAGGCGTACTGGTTCGGCGAGGGCGTCACCCCCGAGCTGGCCCGGCGTGGACTGCTGTCGACCGTGCCCGCGTCACCGCTGCTGGGTGCGAACGGCTCCGAGCCCCGGCCCGCCACGGCTCCGGGTGGAGCGCCCCTGCTGGTCGCCGGTGGTCGCTGAGCCTCGCGGTGCTGCTCGTCGGGGGCCCGGGAAGATCCCGGGCCCCCGACGAGTTAGTAGAAGCGTGAACATTCCTGGGGTGCGTGAGCTGGACGTGGTCGTGATCGGCGCGGGTCAGGCGGGGCTGTCCGCCGCCCATCACCTGCGCCGCGCCGGACTGGAGCCGGACACCGGCTTCGTCGTGCTGGACCACGCGCCCCGGCCCGGCGGCGCGTGGCAGTTCCGCTGGCCCTCGCTGACGTACGGCAAGGTCCACGGGATGCACGCGCTGCCGGGCATGGAGCTGACCGGAGCCGACCCCGACCGACCCTCGTCGGAGGTGATCGGCGCGTATTTCGCCGCGTACGAGGAGCGCTTCGGCCTGCGGGTCCACCGTCCGGTGGAGGTGAGCACCGTACGGGAGGGGAGCGGCGGGCGGCTGCTGGTGGAGACGTCCGAGGGGACGTACGCCCCGCGGGCCCTGATCAACGCGACCGGCACCTGGGACCGGCCGTTCTGGCCGCGCTACCCGGGCCAGGAGACGTTCCGGGGGCGGCAGTTGCACACCGCGAACTACCCGGGGCCCGAGGAGTTCGCGGGGCAGCGCGTCATCGTCGTCGGGGGCGGGGCCTCCGGTACGCAGCATCTGATGGAGATCGCCGAGCACGCGGCCGATACCTTCTGGGTGACCCGGAGCGAACCGGTCTTCCGCGAGGGACCGTTCACCGAGGAGTGGGGGCGGGCGGCCGTGGCGATGGTGGAGGAGCGGGTACGCAAGGGACTGCCGCCGCGGAGCGTGGTCAGTGTGACCGGGCTGCCGATGACCGATGCGGTGCGGCGGGCCCGGGAACAGGGGGTGCTGGACCGGCTGCCGATGTTCGACCGGATCACCCCGAGCGGTGTGGCCTGGGACGACGGCCGGGTCGTCGAGGCCGATGTGATCCTGTGGGCCACCGGGTTCCGGCCCGCCGTGGAACATCTGGCACCGCTGAAGCTGCGCGAGCCGGGCGGCGGCATCCGGGCCGAGGACACGCGTGCCGTACGCGACGGGCGCGTCCATCTCGTCGGGTACGGTCCGTCCGCCAGCACCATCGGCGCGAACCGCGCGGGCCGCTCGGCGGTCCGGTCGGTCATGCGGCTGTTGAAGGAGACAGGCGAGGAGAGCGGCGGCGGCGAACGGGCGGCCCGGGAAGCCGGCGGCGGGCGGACGAGCCGGGACGCCGGGAACGCTGTCGGCGCCGGCGCCGAGGCGGCGTGAACCCCTCCGTCGGCGGAGCCGGTCAGCCCGTGGTGGCGGAAGCGCGGCTGCGGTTGAACTCCTGGACGTTCTTCTGCTGTTCGTCGTAGCTGTCGGTGAACCGTGTGTCGTCGGGGCCGACCGTGACGAAATACAGCCAGGGTCCGGGCGTGGGGCTGGCGGCCGCGCGCAGCGCCTCCTCCCCCGGGTTGCCGATGGGCGTCGGCGGCAGCCCCTTGGCCCGGTAGCTGTTGTACGGGCTGTCCAGCTGGGTGTCGGCGGTGGTCGTGTCCAGGGTGGAGCGCTTCAGGGCGTAGTTGATGGTGGAGTCCATCTGCAACGGCATGTCCTTGAGCAGCCGGTTGTAGACGACCCGGGCCACCTTGCCCATGTCGGACGCGGTGTCGGCCTCGGCCTGGACGATGCTGGCGATCGTGATCGTGTCGTAGACGGAGACGTTGTTGCGCTGGGCTCCCGCCGTGACGTGGTCCGCGCCGAAGTGCTTGCGGGCGGTGTCCGCCATGTAACGCAGCAGGCCGGCGGGCTCGGTCGCGGCGTCGAGCGGATAGGTGGCCGGGAAGAGGTATCCCTCGGGGTTGCCCTCGGCCTGGGCGGGCAGGGCCAGGTCCACCGTCGTCGCGGCCTTCCCCGTGCTGCCGGGCTTCAGGCCGAGCGCCTGGTCGACGGCCTCGTACACCTGCGAGGCGCGCCGGCCCTCGGGGATCATCAGCGTGCGCTGCGGGCGTTCCTTCTCGTGGCCTCCCTCGTCCGATCCGGTCAGGGACAGCGGGATCAGGACGGCGGCCGACGCGACGAGCAGGGCGCCGACGGCCAGGACGACCTTTCCGCGGCGGGTCGGGCGGAGTCTGTGACGGGGTCGGGCGTCCGGGGACTCGTTCACCATGCGGGCACGTTAACCCGGGGCACGAGCCGCGGCCGGTAGCTCGGCCACGACGTCGGCCCCGGCGACACGAACGCCGTACCGGGCGACCTGGATGGACCTGGGCACGACCCACGGAACACACGACGCACAGAACACACGAACAGGGGATCGGGTGTTCGCTGGAACGTGTGATCGTCAGGGGATTCGTTGCCGTTCACCCGTCCGGGGCGTGATGATTGCAGAGCGCAGTCAACGGGCTGCAGACCGCTACTGCGCAGTCCCACAGATGCACCACGTACAAGGAGAAAGACCAGATGAACTTCCTGACCAACCTGCTTGCCGGCGTCGTCCACTTCGTGGGTTGGCTCGTCTGACCATTGCTCCGCCCGGCGCCGTCGCTCCCCGTCCCACGGGAGCGGCGGCGCCGCCGTGTGCGCGGAGCCGGCCGGCTCAGCCGTTCGCCGCCACCGGCCCGGTGAAGGGCGGAAGCGCGGTGAAGCCGGGGTCGACCGTCACCGCCGCAGCGAGGATGTCGAGCGCCCGGCGGACCCGGGTGAGCGGGTGGTCCGGGAACTCCGCGTCCCACTGGGCGTGGTCCGCCGCGTGGAAGGGCAGCCCGCCCTGGACCTCGGGAGCATAGGGGTGCGGCCGGAAGTACCGGTCGGGACCGCGCTTGGCCATCACCACGGCTTCCCGCATGCCCGTCATGCCGCGCTCCGCCGCCTGGATCTTCACCACGGTGCTGCATCCGGCGCGCGGCACGGTGAAGCTGCCGATGAACGCCTGTCCGCTGGGCTGTCCCGGCAGCGGCAGTTTCAGTATCTGGCGCAGGGCGGGCAGCTCGCCCAGTCGCTTCACCGATGCCTCGATGAGTCCGCCGCCCGCTCGGGCGGTGAAGTGGGTCAGGCCATGGCGCAGGGCGGGGCCGTCGTCCAGTGCGGCCGGCACAGATCCGGCGGCAGGTCGAAGAAGTGCAGCGACAGCACATCACCGTGGTCGTCGAGCCAGGTGTCGGTGTCCACGGTTCGGTAGCCGGGGAGTTCCACCCCGAGGAGAGCTCTCATGCGCGGCGATCATGCCGTACGCGCGTCGTGACGGTGGCATCAGGGCTGTCAGATCACCCCTGACATCGGGGCCCGCGGTCCCGCGGTCCCGCACGGCAGTCAGGGGGCAGGAACCGGGGCCGGGTGGGAGTCGCGGCGGATCAGGGCGGCGTAGCGGCCGTCTCGGTCGAGCAGTTCCTCGTGCGTGCCGCGCTCGGCGGCCCGTCCGTCCTCCAGGACCACGATCTGGTCCGCGTCGCGGACGGTGGAGAGGCGGTGGGCGATGGTGAGCGTGGTCCGTCCGGCGGAGAGGGCGTCGATCGCCTCCTGCACGGCCTGCTCCGTACGGGTGTCGAGCGCGCTGGTCGCCTCGTCGAGAATCAGCACCGGTGGGTCGCGCAGGATGGTGCGGGCGATGGCGAGACGCTGCTTCTCACCGCCCGAGAAGCGGTAGCCACGCTCACCGACCAGGGTGTCGTAACCGTCGGGCAGGGAGGCGATGTGGTCGTGGATCTGCGCCGCGCGGGCCGCGGCCTCGATCTCCTCGTCGGTGGCGTCCGGCTTGGCGAAGCGCAGGTTGTCGGCGACCGAGGCGTGGAAGAGGTAGGTCTCCTGGGAGACGACGCCGACCGCTCGGGCGAGGGTGTCGAAGTCCAGATCGCGGACGTCTACCCCGTCGAGCGTGACCCGGCCGCCGGTGACGTCGTACAGCCGGGGCACGAGGTAGCTCAGGGTGGACTTGCCGGAACCGGTGGATCCGACGACCGCGAGGCTCCCGCCGGCGGGAACGGTCACGTCGATGCCGGTCAGCGTCGGGCCGTTCTTCTCGTCGTAGCTGAAGTCGACGTCCTCGAAGGCGATCTCGCCGCGGATCTTCTCCAGGCGGACCGGCTCCTCCGGTTCGGTGATGTCCACCGTGAGGTCGAGGTACTCGAAGATGCGCTGGAAGAGGGCGAGGGAGGTCTGCATCTGCACACCGGTGGAGAGGAGGCTGACCGCCGGGCGGAACAGCCCCTGCTGGAGCGTGACGAAGGCGACCAGCGTGCCGATGGAGACAGCGGCCGCTCCGGACGCGAAGGTGAGGCCTGCCGCCCAGTAGATGACGGCGGGCATGGCGGCCATCACGATGCCGATCGTGGACATCCGCCAGCGGCCGGCCATGTTGGAGCGCACTTCGAGGTCGACCAGGCGCTCGGACTCCTCGGCGAAACCCTGGGTGAGGGAGTCGGAGCGGCCCATCGTGCGGCCGAGGAGGATGCCGCTGACCGAGAGGGACTCGGTGACCGTGGCGGCCATCGCGGCCATCTGCTTCTGGCGCTGGGTGGTGATCCTCTTCCGCTCGCGGCCGACGCGGCGGCTGATCGCGACGAAGAGCGGCAGCAGGAGCAGCGAGACGACGGTGAGCCGCCAGTCGAGGGCGAGCATGGCGACGACGGTCGCGATGACGGCCGTGAGGTTGGAGACGAGCGAGGTCGCGGTGGAGGTGACCGTCGCCTGCATGCCGCCGATGTCGTTGGCGATGCGGGACTGGACCTCGCCCGTGCGGGTGCGGGTGAAGAAGGCGAGCGGCATCCGCTGGAGCTGGGTGTAGACGGCGGTGCGCAGGTCATGCATGACGCGCTGACCGACGGTGGTCGAGATCAGGGTCTGGAGCACGCCGAAGACGCTGGTCATCACGGCGGTGAGAATCATGCCGAGCGCCAGCAGGGTCAGCAGGCCCGTGCGCCCCTGCGGGATCGCGGTGTCCAGGATCTCGCGCAGCAGGAACGGGGAGGCGACCGATACCAGCGAGGACGCGCCGACCAGCAGGCCGACGACGGCCAGTCGGCCGCGGTAGGGGTGGAAGAGGCGGAGGATGCGGCGCACCTCGGCGGGCGGCCGGTCGGTGGCGGCGTGGTCATCGGGTGGGGGCGTCCACGTGGGCTCGTCGGGCTTCATGGGCTCCTTCGTCGGGCGTGAGGCGTGACCGGGCGGACCCGGCGCTCGCACATGGAGAGCTTAGCTCATTGTTACCTATACTCACAATGAACAAGGTCCTGATATTGTTCCCGTATGGACGCCCCAGATTCCCCCGGTCCGCTCGACCTCCCCGGCTCAACCGGCTCGACCGACACCGACGGCATACTCGCCGAGCAGCTGCTGCGGCTGACCCGCCGGCTGCACCGCATCCAGAGCCGCCAGCTGGAGCCGATCGACATCACTCCGGCCCAGTTCCGGCTGCTGCGGACGGTCGCGAGCTACGACGCGGCCCCCCGGATGGCGGACCTCGCCCGGCGCCTGGACGTCGTCCCGCGCGCCGTGACGACGCTGGTCGACGCGCTGGAGGCGAGCGGCCGGGTGCGTCGCGCCCCGGATCCCGACAGCCGCCGGGTGGTCCGTGTCGAGATCACGGACGAGGGGCGCGCCACGCTGCGGTCCCTGCGCAGCGCGCGCCGGGCCGCCGCGGAGGAGATCCTGGCTCCATTGACCGCCGATCAGCGCGAGGTCCTCGGCGGGCTGCTGTCCGCCCTGGTCGACGGCATGCCTGAACGCCACTGCTGACCACCGCGCCGAGCCGCCGAGGAGATGCCCGACATGCCGCTGCTGGAGCCCGACCCGGAAGCCCTGCGCCCCGGAACCGCGCGGGAACCCGCCCCCGACCGCGTCACCGACCGCAGCGCCGGCGGCACCCCGGAGCCGCTGCGCGGCGAGCTGAGCGCCCTGCTCGGCGCCGACAAGGTGCTCTGGAAGATCTCCGACCTCGTGCGGTACGCCTCCGACGCCAGCCCCTACCGCTTCCTCCCCCGGGTCGTGCTGGTCCCCGAGGACCTCGACGACGTCTCCGCGATCCTGTCGTACGCCCACGGCAAGGGCCGCAACGTGGTCTTCCGGGCCGCGGGCACGAGCCTCAACGGCCAGGCGCAGGGCGAGGACATCCTCGTCGACGTACGCCGCCACTGGACCGGCGTCGAGGTGCTGGACGACGGGGCGCGGGCCCGGATCGGGCCGGGGACGACGGTCATGCGGGCCAACATCGCCCTCGCCCGGCACGGCAGGCTGCTGGGCCCCGACCCGGCCAGCGCCATCGCCTGCACCGTCGGCGGGGTCGTCGCCAACAACGCATCGGGCATGACCGCGGGCATCACCCGCAACTCCTACCGGACGCTCGCCTCGCTCACCTTCGTCCTGCCGAGCGGCACCGTCGTCGACACCGCCGGCCCTGCCGCCGACGAGGAGCTGGCCCAGGCCGAGCCGGAGCTGTGCGCCGGGCTGACGGAGCTGAAGGCGGAGATCGAGGCGGACGAGGAGCTGACCGCCCGTATCCGCGCCAAGTACACGATCAAGAACACCAACGGCTACCGCCTGGACGCCTTCCTCGACGGGGCGACGCCGGTGGAGATCCTGCGGGGGCTGATGGTCGGCTCCGAGGGCACGTTCGGCTTCATCTCCGAGGTCGTCTTCGACACCCTGCCGCTCGACCGGCGGATCTCCAGCGCCCTGCTGTTCTTCCCCTCCCTCACCGCCGCCGCGGCCGCCGTGCCCCGGTTCAACGAGGCGGGGGCCATCGCCGTGGAGCTGATGGACGGCAACACCCTGCGCGCCTCCGTCAGCGTGCCGGGCGTTCCGGCGGACTGGGCCGCCCTGCCCCGCGAGTCGACCGCGCTGTTGGTGGAGTTCCGGGCTGCCGACGAGGCGGGCCAGGAGGCGTTCGAGCGGGCGGCGGACGCCGTCGTCGCCGACCTGGACCTGGTCGTCCCGGCCGTGTCGGTGACCAACGCCTTCACCCGGGACGCCGGGACGATCGCCGGGTACTGGAAGGCCCGCAAGGCGTTCGTCACGGCGGTCGGCGGGTCCAGGCCCTCGGGCACCACCCTGATCACGGAGGACTTCGCGGTGCCGCCCGCCCGGCTGGCGGATGCCTGCGAGGCGCTGCTGGAGCTCCAGTCGCGCCACGGCTTCGACGCCGCCGTGGCCGGTCACGCCGCGCACGGCAATCTGCACTTCCTGCTCGCGTTCGACGCGGCGAAGCCGGCCGACGTCGAGCGGTACGACGCCTTCATGCAGGAGTTCTGCGCGCTGGTGGTGGACCGTTTCGACGGGTCGCTCAAGGCGGAGCACGCCACCGGGCGCAATATCGCGCCCTTCCTGGAGCGGGAGTGGGGGCCGCGCGCCACCGAGCTGATGTGGCGGACGAAGCAGGTCATCGATCCCGCCGGGGTGCTCGCGCCGCGCATCGTCCTGGACCGGGATCCACGGGCCCATCTGCGGGGTCTGAAGACCATTCCGAAGGTGGAGGCGGTCGCCGACCCGTGCATCGAGTGCGGCTTCTGCGAACCGACCTGTCCCAGCGAGGATCTGACGACCACTCCGCGCCAGCGGATCGTGCTGCGCCGGGAGATGATGCGCCAGGTGGACGGTTCGCCGGTCGAGGCCGGTCTGCTGGACGCCTATGGGTACGACGCCGTGGACACCTGCGCCGGTGACTCCACCTGCAAGCTCGCCTGTCCGGTCGGCATCGACACCGGGGCGATGATGAAGGGCTTCCGGCACCGCAGGCACACGCCGCGCGAGGAGCGGATCGCCGCGCTGACCGCGAAGCACTTCCCGGTGGTGGAGGCTTCGGCGCGGCTGGCCGTGGCGGTGGCCGACGCGGTCGGCGACCGGGTGGGCGACGGTCCGCTCGGGGTCATGACGCGGCTCGCCCGCAAGGCCGTCCGCCCCGATCTCGTACCGGAGTGGCTGCCCCAGATCCCGGGGGCGGCGGCCAGGCGGCTGCCGCGTACGGACCGGGCCGGGGCGAGCGCCGTCTACTACCCGGCCTGCGTCAACCGCATCTTCGCCGGGCCGGACGGCCGCCCCGGCCTCTCCCTGGCCGAGGCGGTGGTGGCGGTGTCCGGGCGGGCCGGGAAGCCGGTGTGGATCCCGAAGGACGTCACGGGGACGTGCTGCGCGACGATCTGGCACTCCAAGGGGTACGACGCGGGCAACAGGATCATGGCGAACCGCATCGTGGAGGCCGCCTGGGGGTGGACCGCGGGCGGAAGGCTGCCGCTGGTCGTGGACGCCTCCTCGTGCACGCTCGGCATCGCCGAGGAGGTGGTGCCCTACCTCAGCGAGGACAACCGCGCGCTGCACCGTGAACTGACCGTCGTCGACTCGCTGGTGTGGGCGGCCGAGGAACTGCTGCCGGAGCTGACGGTGTTCCGCACCGCCGGGTCGGCCGTCGTGCATCCGACCTGTTCGATGGAACACCTCGGTGACGTGGGGCAGTTGCGCGCGCTGGCCGAGGCCTGCGCGGACGAGGTCGTGGTGCCGGACGACGCGGGATGCTGCGCGTTCGCGGGCGACCGGGGGATGCTGCACAAGGAGTTGACCGACTCGGCGACGGCCAAGGAGGCGGCCGAGGTCGGCCTCCGCGACTACGACGCCCATCTGTCGGCGAACAGGATGTGCGAGATCGGCATGGAACGGGCCACCGGAAAGCCCTACCGCTCGGTGCTGATCGAGCTGGAGCACGCGACCCGGCCGACCCTCCGCTGAGCATCCGAAGCCGGGCGCGAACGCCCCGTCCGACGTGCACATATGAGCGTTTCGAGGCCCCGATTGGTTGCACCAGTCGGGGCCTCGGCGTGCCGTGAAGAAAGTCCATGGTTTGAGGACAAGAGTCCAAATACTTCTCTTGCGCACCATCAGCCTCACCCTCCAGGGTCCTTACCGAGACCCGGTCCCCGCGCTCGCCATCCGTACGGGGACCGGACGCGCTCGCGCACCGTCTGAACCCCCAACCCCACCTGGAGGCTCGATGAACGACGACGCCCGGCCCGCACCGGAACCGCAGGACATGCCCCCGCACAGCGGCGCGGCCGACGAGGCGGCGCGGCAGGATCCCAGCCGCCGTTCGGTGCTGTGGACCACGGCGGGTGTGGCCGGCGCCGGACTCGGCCTCGGCGCGCTGGGCACCGGGACCGCGTCGGCGGCCGGGGCCACCGCCCCGGAAGCCCTCTCCGCCGCGGAAGCGGCCGCCGCCGCACCCGCCCGGCAGGGCCGCACCATGGCGGGCGTCCGCTTCGAGGGTCGCTCCACGATCCGGGTCGGCATCGTGGGCCTCGGCAACCGGGGCGGCAGCATGATCGACCTGTTCCTCGCCGTGCCGGGCGTCCAGGTGAAGGCGGTCTGCGACCCGGTCCGGGACAAGGCGGAGAGGGCCGCGGCCAAGGTGACGGCCGCCGGTCAGCCCGCGCCCACCGTCTACGCCAAGGGCGAGGACGACTACGAGAACCTCTGCAAGCGCGGGGACCTCGACTTCGTCTATGTGGCGACCCCGTGGGAGCTGCACTTCCCGATGGCGAAGGCGGCGATGCTGAACGGGAAGCACGTCGGCGTGGAGTGCCCGATCGCTATGCGGCTGGAAGAGCTCTGGCAGTTGGTGGATCTCTCCGAGCGCACCCGGCGGCACTGCATGCAGTTGGAGAACTGTTGTTACGGCAAGAACGAGATGCGGGTGCTGCGCATGGCGCACGCGGGTCTCTTCGGCGATCTCCTGCACGGGGCGGGCGCCTACAACCACGATCTGCGCGAGCTGATGTTCGACCCCGACTACTACGAGGGCCCCTGGCGCCGGCTGTGGCACACCCGGCTGCGCGGTGACCTCTACCCCAACCACGGGTTCGGGCCGGTCGCCAACTACATGGACGTCAACCGGGGCGACCGGGCGTCAAGCATCACGAGCATCGGCACGCCGGCCCTGTCGCTCGCCGAGTACCGCAAGGAGCACGTGCCGGCCGGCGATCCCAGTTGGAAGGAGTCGTACATCGGCGCCGACCGGACGATCAGCCTCGTACAGACGGCCAAGGGCCGGGTGATCCGGCTGGAGCACGATGTGTCGTCCCCGCACCCGTACTCCCGTATCAACAGCCTCGGCGGTACGCGGGGCGTGTTCGAGGACTATCCGGAGCGGATCTACCTGGAGCCCACGAACACCAACCACCAGTGGGACGACTTCAAGAAGTACGCCGAGTGGGACCACTGGCTCTGGAAGGAGCACGCGAACCCGCCGGGCGGGCACGGCGGCATGGACTACATGATGATCTTCCGGCTGATGCAGTGCATGCGGCTCGGTCTGGTCCCCGACTTCGACGTGTACGACGCGGCGACCTGGACGGCCCCCGTGCCGCTGAGCCATCTCTCCATCAGGGCCAAGGGCGCGCCGCTGCCGATCCCGGACTTCACCCGGGGCGAGTGGAAGAAGGCCCGGTCCGGCATGGACTCCGAGAAGCCCGCGGAGTGACGTGCGCGGGGTCCCGGGCCGCGTGGGCCCGGGACCCCGCGGGGCTGCGGAGTGGGCCGGAAAACCGGTTGCCCCGGACCGGGACGAACAGGGAACCTTGCACGTCACCCCGTTCTTCGAGGTCCATCCGGATCTCCGTTTCACAAGCCCTGGGACGTCATGCAGATTCGCGACCTTCCGTATTCGGATCCCGGCGACCCCGATGTCCGTTCAGGCCCTCGATTCCTCTACTGGCTCGGGCGCAACCAGCTCGCGGGCCAGCTGAAGGCCCTCTCCTGGGGGCTGCTGCACCAGTTGGCCATCGCCGGTCTCCCGGTCACCGTGGGTCTCGCCGTCCAGGCCGTCATCGACCGCTCCGGGGGGCGGCTCGCCCTGTCCGGCGGCCTCATCGTCGCCCTCGGCATCCTGATCGCCGTCGGCGACACCATGCTCCACCGGACCGCGGTGACCAACTGGATCACCGCCGCCGCCCGGGTCCAGCAACTGCTCGCCCGTAAGACCGCCGAGCTGGGCTCGGCGCTGACACGGCGGGTCGCGGCCGGTGAGGTCGTCGCCGTCTCGACCGGCGACGTGGAGAAGATCGGCTGGTTCGTCGAGGCGCTCTCCCGCTTCGCGGCCGCCGCCACCGCCCTCGTGGTGATCTGTGTGGGGCTGGCCTTCTACCTCCCGTCCCTCGGACTGATGGTGGCGCTCGCCATGCCGGTGCTCGCCCTGGCCGTGCTGCCCTTGCTGCCGCGCGCCACCCGGCGCGCCGACGAGCAGCGTGAGAAGGCCGGCAAGGCCACCGAGCTGGCCTCGGACACGGTCGCCGGACTCCGCGTGCTGCGCGGCATCGGCGGCGAGGAGCTGTTCCTCGGCCGCTACCGCCGCGCCTCCCAGGAGGTCCGCAGGGCGGCGGTGCGCTCGGCCCGGATGTGGGCGCTGATCTCGGCGGTGCAGGTGCTGCTGCCGGGGATCCTGCTGATCTCCCTGGTCTGGTACGGGGCGACGCTGGCCCGGGACGGCCGCATCGACGTCGGTCAGCTGGTCACCGTCTACAGCGCGGCCACCCTGATGCTGTTCCCGCTGCGGCACTTCGAGGAGATCGCGATGGCGTACTCCTTCTCGCGTCCGTCCGCCCAGCGCGCGGTGCGCGTGCTGTCGCTGCGCCGCAGTGCGCGGGAGGCCACCGTCGAGGGCGTGACGCCCTCCGGTGATCTGTACGACCCGGCGACCGGCCTGATGGCCCCCCGGGGGCAGTTCACCGCCGTCGTCTGCGGCGACCCGGACGAGGCGGGCCGGCTGGCCGAACGGCTCGGCGGGCACGCGGAGACCGGCGAGGAGGAGGACGCGGCGGAAGGCGCGGAGGCTTCGCCGGCGACTCCGTCGGTGCTGCTCGGCGCGGTCGCCCTGGACGAGATCCCGCTGGACACCGCACGGACCGCGGTGCTGGTCCAGGACAAGGACCCGGTGCTGCTGTCCGGCACGCTCCGGGAGCTGCTGGACATCCCGGCCTCGGGCCTGGTCACCGCCGAGGCGGCGTTGGAGGCGGCCCAGTGCGGTGACGTGCTGAGCGCCCTGGCACAGGCCTCGCCCGACAACGACGGGGACCCGATGCGGACCCGGATCACCGAGCGCGGCCGGTCCCTGTCCGGCGGTCAGCGCCAGCGCCTGGCGCTGGCCCGGTCGCTGGTCACCGACCCGGAGGCGCTGGTGCTGGACGAGCCGACCTCCGCGGTCGACTCGCACACCGAGGCCCGGGTCGCCGCCGGGATCGCGAAGCTGCGCCGGGGACGTACGACGGTGGCGTTCGCCTCGTCCCCGCTGCTGCTCGACGCCGCCGACCGGGTGGTGCTCGTCCACGAGGGCACGGTCGTCGCCGTGGGAACCCACCGCGACCTGCTGCGCGGCGAACCCCGCTACCGGGCGGTCGTCACCCGGGAGACCGACGACGAGGCGGCCGCCGCGAGCGCGCTGAACGGCGTCGGCGAAGTCCCCGCCATGAAGAGCACCGAGGAAATCGAGGAGAGGGCATGATCGGCGTCGCACCCCCGGCGTACGACCCCGCGGCCCCGGAGTCGGCGACGACGCTGCCCGTGGGCACGCCGACGACCGTGCGGAGTTACGTACGGAGTCTGCTGCACCGGCACCGCAGGGCGTTCGCCGTCCTGATCACGGTCAACGCGGTGGCGGTAATCGCCTCGATCACCGGACCGTATCTGCTGGGCGGGCTGGTGGAGGACCTGTCCGACGGAGTCACCGACCTGCATCTGGAGCGCACCGCCGCGATCTTCGCCCTCGCGCTGGTCGTCCAGACCGTGTTCACGCGCAGCATGCGCCTGCGCGGGGCGATGCTGGGCGAGGAGATGCTCGCCGACCTGCGCGAGGACTTCCTCGTACGGTCCGTCGGGCTGCCGCCCGGGGTCCTGGAGCGGGCCGGGACGGGCGATCTGCTGGCCCGGATCACCACGGACATCGACCGGCTGGCGAACGCGATGCGCGAGGCCGTGCCGCAGTTGGCGATCGGCGTCGTGTGGGCCGGTCTGCTGATCGGCGCGATGACGGTGACCGCTCCCCCGCTGGCGCTGGCCGTGCTGGTCGCGCTGCCGGTGCTGATCGTGGGCTGCCGTTGGTACTTCCGCCGTGCCCCCTCGGCGTACCGCTCGGAGGCCGCGGGTTACGCGGCCGTCGCCGGGATCCTCGCGGAGACCATCGACGCCGGGCGGACGGTGGAGGCGCACCGCCTCGGCGACCGCCGGGTGGCGCTGTCGGACCGGCGGATCACGGAGTGGACGGCCTGGGAGCGGTACACACTGTTCCTGCGTTCGGTGCTGTTCCCCGTCATCAACGCGACGTACGTGACGATCCTCGGCGCGGTGCTGCTGCTCGGCGGCTGGTTCGTGCTGGAGGGCTGGATCACGATCGGGCAGCTGACGACGGGCGCGCTGCTGGCCCAGATGATGGTCGACCCGATCGGTCTGATCCTGCGCTGGTACGACGAGCTCCAGGTGGCCCAGGTGTCGCTGGCCCGGCTGGTCGGCGTCCGGGAGATCGAGCCGGACGCGGGCGACGCCGGGATCGGTCCGGACGGCCGGGACGTACGGGCGGACGACGTCCGCTTCGGGTACCGCGAGGGCGTCGACGTCCTGCACAAGGTGTCGCTCGACGTGGCTCCGGGCACCCGGATCGCCCTGGTCGGCCCCTCCGGCGCGGGCAAGTCCACGCTGGGCCGGCTGCTGGCGGGGATCTACGCGCCGCGCACCGGTGAGGTGACGCTCGGCGGGGCGGAGCTGTCGCGGATGACGGCGGAGCGGGTCCGCGAGCATGTGGCCCTGGTCAACCAGGAGCACCACGTCTTCGTCGGCTCGCTCCGGGACAACCTCCTGCTGGCCCGCGACGGGGCGAAGGACGCGGAGCTGTGGGCGTCGCTGGCCGCGGTCGACGCGGACGGCTGGGCGAAGGCCCTGGAGGAGGGGCTGGACACCGAGGTCGGCTCGGGCGGGTTCGCGCTGACCCCGGCGCAGGCCCAGCAGATCGCGCTGGCCCGGCTCGTGCTGGCCGATCCGCACACGCTGGTGCTGGACGAGGCGACCTCGCTGCTGGATCCGCGGGCTGCCCGCCACCTGGAGCGTTCGCTGGCCCGGGTCCTGGAGGGCCGTACGGTGGTGGCGATCGCGCACCGGCTGCACACCGCGCACGACGCGGATGTGATCGCGGTCGTGGAGGACGGCCGGATCAGCGAGCTGGGCAGCCACGACGAGCTGGTGGCGGCGGACGGCGCGTACGCGTCCCTGTGGCGGTCCTGGCACGGGTGAGCCGCCCGGCGGACGGCCCGGGAGTCACCGGGCCGTCCGCGAACGGTCGGGCTGGAGGAGCTGGTCGACGGGCGCGTGGTCGTCGGTGAGCACCCTGGCTTCACCGGTCCAGGAGGCGAGATCGCCGCCGGTGGTGATCTTCCAGCCGACGTCCCTGGCGTCCAGGGCTTCCTGGATCGCGGGGGCGTCGACGGGACGGCCGGAGGCGACCACCACCAGGTTGCCGCCCACGGTGGACGCGGTCGGGTCCAGCCCGATGTCCGCGGGCTTCCCGAGGAGGGCGACGTGCTCGAAGGTCGCTGTGAGGGTGGCGACCTCGGCGCGGGCGAAGGCCAGCTCGCCGTGGTCGATGAGGTTGGCGACGTACAGGCCGTCCTCGTCGAGCGCCCGGCGGACGTCTCCCAGCGCCTGTGACGTCGTGAGGTGCCACGGCACGCTGACGCCTCCGAAGGCGTCGCCCACGACCAGGTCGTGGCTGCCCGCGTCCAGCCTGCGCAGGCCCAGTCTGCCGTCCTCCACGCGTACGTCGATGTCCGTGGTGTTCGACGGCCCCAGGCCGAATCGGTCACGGTCGATGCGCACGACTCCGCCGTCGATCTCGGAGACGAGACTGCGGGTCCCGGGGCGTGTGGCCGCGAGGTAGCGGGGGAAGGTGAGGCCGCCGCCCCCGATGTGGTGGGCGGTCAGCGGCTCGCCCCCGGGGAAGGCGGTGTCGACCACCGAGGCGATGGCGCGCACGTACGCGAACTTCAGGTACGTCGGGTCCTCGACGTCGACGTAGGAGTGGCTCAGGCCGTCGAGAACGAGGGTGCGGCCGCTGTCCCGTTCGGGGTCCGCGACGACCTGTGCGCAGTGGTACCGGGTCTCCGCGTCACAGCCGCCGGGGGCGAACGCGGTGGCGAGGGAGCCCACGACGACGGTGGCGAGCGCGACGGCCGAGGCGCGCCGCCGACGGCGGGCCCGCCATCCGACGAGCGCGGCGCCGAGCACGAGCAGCGTGCCGAGGCCGATCAGGATGGAGCTGACGGGCAGTCGTGAGACCAGGACGAACCCGGTGAGGACGGTGCCGACGATGGCGCCGAAGGTGCCCACGCCCGACAGCCGCCCGACGACCGTCCCGGTCTCGGCGAGGCTGGTGAGCCGCAGCTTCGTCACGAACGGGGTCACCGCGGAGAGCAGCGCGCCGGGCACCAGGAGAGTCGCCGAGGCGACCAGCAGGAGCAGCGCCGGCGACCACTGGGCGGTGGTACGCAGCAGGAGCGGGGTGAGCGCGACGACCACGCCCGACACCCCGAGCGCCGGGGAGATGAGCCGGTGCGGGTCGACCTGGTCCGCGATGCGCCCGCCCAGCCAGGAACCCAGCGCGATGGCGGTGAGGGCGATACCGATCACCATCGTGCTGGTTTCCAGGGTGAGGCCGAGATACGGGGCCAGCAGCCGCAGGGCGACGATCTCGACCACCAGGACCGCGGCCGATGATCCGAACACGAGGACCGCGGCGGCGCGGGAGCCCAGGCCGCGGTCGCGGGGCGGATCGTCCGCCAGGGGGGAGTCGTCGGCCACGGGCGAGGGGGGCGAGGTGGTCACCGCAGCATCCTCGCACGGGGCGCGGCTGCCGAACTCCCGCTGTTCCGGAGGGAGGAGGGATCGGCCGTACGGGCCCCGAGGTCCACCGGCCGCGGGCGCCGCCGGTCACTTTGCCCCCGTGGGCGGGCCCCCGTTCACCCCTGTCAGGAGGCGGATGCCGGGGCGTCCGGTTAAGGATGAGAGGTGAATCACCCGGTAAACGGGGCAGGCGAGCGCAGAACCACGCAAGCCCGAGAAGGGACGCAGACCGTGGCACCACCCAGGATTCTCGTCGTCGGCGCCGGATTCGCAGGCGTCGAGTGCGTACGCCGTCTGGAGCGCAGGCTCGCTCCGGGAGAGGCCCAGATCACGCTCGTCACGCCGTTCTCCTACCAGTTGTATCTGCCGTTGCTCCCCCAGGTGGCCTCCGGGGTGCTCACACCGCAGTCCGTCGCGGTGTCGCTGCGCCGCAGCCGCCGCCACCGTACGAGGATCGTGCCGGGCGGGGCGATCGGTGTGGACGCGCAGGCGAAGGTCTGCGTGATCCGGAAGATCACGGACGAGATCGTGAACGAACCGTACGACTACATCGTGCTGGCCGCGGGCAGCGTCACCCGGACCTTCGACATCCCGGGGCTGCTGGACAACGCCCGTGGGATGAAGACGCTGGCCGAGGCCGCGTACGTCCGGGACCACGTCATCGCCCAACTGGATCTGGCGGACGCCAGTCACGACGAGGCCGAGCGGGCCTCCCGGCTCCAGTTCGTGGTGGTCGGCGGCGGTTACGCGGGCACGGAGACGGCCGCCTGCCTCCAGCGGCTGACCACCAGCGCGGTCCGGCACTATCCGCGGCTGGACGCGCGGCTGATCAAGTGGCATCTGATCGACATCGCGCCCAAGCTGATGCCGGAGCTGGGCGACAAGCTGGGGCAGGCCGCCCTGGAGGTGCTCCGCAAGCGGAACATCGAGGTGTCGCTCGGGGTCTCGATCGCGAAGGCGGGGCCGGAGGAGGTCACGTTCACCGACGGCCGGGTGCTGCCCTGCCGGACCCTGATCTGGACCGCCGGAGTGGCCGCCAGCCCGCTGATCGCCACCCTCGGCGCGGAGACCGTACGCGGTCGGCTCGCGGTCACCCCGCAGCTGAACCTGCCGGGCGCGGACGGGGTGTTCTCGCTCGGCGACGCGGCCGCGGTGCCCGACCTGGCGAAGGGCGACGGTGCGGTCTGCCCGCCCACCGCACAGCACGCGATGCGCCAGGGCAGGGTGCTGGCGGACAATCTGATCGCCTCGCTGCGCCATCAGCCGCTCAAGGACTACGTGCACAAGGATCTGGGGCTCGTCGTGGACCTCGGCGGCAAGGACGCCGTGTCCAAGCCGCTGGGGATCGAGCTGCGTGGGCTGCCCGCGCAGGCGGTGGCGCGCGGCTACCACTGGTCGGCGCTGCGGACGAACGTCGCCAAGACCCGGGTGATGACGAACTGGATGCTGAACGCGGTCGCCGGTGACGACTTCGTGCGGACCGGGTTCCAGTCCCGCAAGCCGGCGACGCTGCGGGACTTCGAGTACACGGACGTCTATCTGACGCCGGAGCAGATCAGGGAGCACACGGCGGCGACGGTCATCAAGCACTGAGCGGCCACGCACCGTCCGAGCGCGTCCCGGGTTCCCCGGGGCGCGCTCACGGCTGCCGGGAGAGAACCGTCTCCACCGTGTCCGCGTCCTGCGCCGTCTTGTCCTCCCGGTAGCGCAGGACGCGGGCGAACCGGAGGGTGACCCCGGCGGGGTAGCGGGTGGAGCGCTGGAGTCCGTCGTAGGCGATCTCCACGACGAGTTCCGGGCGTACGGTGACGACATGGCCGTCGTCGTCGGTCGCCAGCTCCCCCAGCCGCTCGGTCTGCCAGTCCAGCAGGGCGTCCGTGAGGCCCTTGAAGGTCTTGCCGAGCATCGCGAACGTGCCGTCGGGCCGACGAGCCCCCAGGTGCAGGTTGGAGAGCTTTCCGGTGCGCCGGCCGCTGCCCCGCTCCACGGCCAGGACCACCAGGTCCAAGGTGTGCACGGGCTTCACCTTCAGCCAGGACGCGCCCCGGCGGCCCGCGCTGTAGGCGGCGGCCAGGTCCTTGACGACGACTCCCTCGTGACCGCGCTCCAGGGTGTCGGCGAGGAACGCGCCGGCCGCCGCGCGGGCCTCGGGGTCGTCCGGATCGGCGACGAGGGTGCGGCGGACCCGCAGGCTCTCGGGGAGCAGCCGGGCCAGGGCCGCGTGGCGGTCGGCGAAGGGCCGGTCGAGCAGGTCCTCGTCATCCACGAGGAGGGCGTCGAAGAAGACGGGGACGACGGGCACGTGTGCCGCGGCCGCGGCCACGTCCCGCCGCGAGCCCACCCGGGAGGCGGTCTCCTGGAAGGGCCGGGGCCTGCCGTCCTCCCCCAGGGCGATCAGCTCGCCGTCGAGGACGAAGCGGCGCGCGTCGAGCGCGGCGACGGCGGTGACCAGTTCGGGCAGCCGGTCGGTGATGTCGTCGAGGGTCCGGGTGTAGGCCCGGACCCGGTCGCCGTCCCGGTGGACCTGCACCCGGATGCCGTCGAGCTTCTCCTCGACCGCGCACGGGCCCAGCCTGTCGAGGGCCTCGCCCACCGAGGAGGCGCTCCGCGCGAGCATCGGCTGGACGGGCCGCCCGAGGGTGAGGCGGAAGGCCGCGAGCGCGCCGGGCCCTTCCGCGAGGAGGACGCGGGCGACGTCCTGGAGCGATCCGGCGAGCATCACGGCGCGCCGGACGTCGGCGGGCGGTGCTCCGGCGGCGTGGGCCAGGGCGTCGGCGGCGACGGCGTCCAGGGCCCCTTGGCGTACCTCGCCGGTGAGCAGGGCCCGCAGGAAGCGCTGCTCGTCGGCGGTGGCGGCGGCGAACAGGGCGTGCAGGCGCTCGCGGCGCAAGGCCTGGGATCCCGGGCCGGAGGTGGCGGCCAGGGCGGTCAGCTCGGTGTCGACGCCGGTGACGGTGAGCGTGGGCTCGGTGGCGGGTTCCACGGGGTCCCCGAGGCTCCGCCAACCGACGCCGACGCGGCCCTGGGGCAGCCGTCCGGCGAGGTACGGGATGACGACGGGGACGTCCTCGGGGCCGGCGTTCCGGAAGAGGTCGGCGAGGAGCGCCGTCTTGCGGGACCGGGCGGAGGTGGCGGCGACCTCCAGGGACACCTGGGCGAGCTCGGCGAGCAGCATGCCGCCATCGTGCTACGGGGCGGGGCGCCCCGCCCGCCCGCGCGAGCGCCGGCCGGTCATATGAAGTTGAGGGCGGCGGCCCCGCCCACTCCCCCGAGCACCATGAACGCGGGCATCAGCACCTTGATCTCCACCCAGCTGCCGGCCCGGAACCGCATGAACTTCGGAGGGCCGAGCGGGTACCAGCGCTTCCCGGCGATCGGGAGCGGCCACAGGATCGGGCACCCCGAGACGGTCAACGCGTCCCCGATGTCGTGGACCAGGGCGCCGAGCACGATGGGCAGGCCGAGCCACATGTACTCCTGCCCGGGGGCGTCGAAGAGCCAGCCGGCCCCGTTGCCCGGCTGGTCCAGGACACCGGCGAGGATCCAGGCGCTGGTGGCGCCGAGCAGCCAGACCAGGACGTCGCTGGAGACCCGGGCCGCCCGCCAGAGCAGGCCTTCGACGGCGAGCACCAGATGGACGAAGAGGATCGCGAGGACCGCCCAGCGCCCGCCGGTGACCGCGGCGAAGGAGCAGCCGGCACCCATCATGACGGCGAAGAACCAGGTGTGGGTGAGGGTGCGGTGTCCGCCGGTGCGACGGGGGTCGGCCTTGCTCTTGGTGGCCTTGTAGACGGCGTACGAGAGCTTGTCGGCTATCTCGCAGAGCCCCTTGGAGAGCGGGCCGAAGGCGCGCGAGATGGTCGCGGACTTGTGGTCGAGGTCGGGGGCGAGCGCGGCTCCCGCGCAGATCAGCGCCCCGACGACGAGGACGGGCCAGGGCATCGTGTGGCCGGTGGCGGCCGCCGCCGCGCCCACCCCCAGCCAGGCCGCTGCCCCTGACAGGGAGTGTGCCGGTCCCATCATGGTCTTTTCCCGCCCCCAGCGCTTCGTACGCCCATCACCGGTACGGCGCGGGCAGGTTGAGACCGCAGCGTATCGTCCGTGATCTTCGTGCCGTCCGCCGGTTCCCTCATCCGGGCCGAAGACAGGCAAGATGGGGGCGTGACCCTCATCGACCAGCTGCCTAAGACCCCCGACCCGGACGCCCTCTTCGAGGCCTTCTCGTCATGGACCGAGACCCAGGGCATCACCCTTTATCCGGCTCAGGAGGAGGCGCTGATCGAGGTGGTCTCCGGGGCGAACGTGATCCTTTCCACCCCGACCGGCTCCGGGAAGAGCCTGGTGGCGGCCGCCGCGCACTTCACGGCGCTGGCGCAGGACAAGGTCACCTTCTACACGGCGCCGATCAAGGCGCTGGTGTCGGAGAAGTTCTTCGACCTGTGCAAGCTCTTCGGCACCGAGAACGTCGGCATGCTCACCGGCGACGCCTCGGTCAACGCGGACGCCCCGGTGATCTGCTGCACGGCCGAGGTGCTGGCCTCCATCGCACTGCGCGACGGCAAGTACGCCGACATCGGCCAGGTCGTGATGGACGAGTTCCACTTCTACGCGGAGCCGGACCGGGGCTGGGCGTGGCAGATCCCGCTGCTGGAGCTGCCGCAGGCCCAGTTCGTGCTGATGTCGGCGACGCTCGGCGACGTCGCGATGTTCGAGAAGGACCTGACCCGGCGTACCGGCCGGCCCACCTCCGTGGTGCGCTCCGCGACCCGTCCGGTGCCGCTCAGCTACGAATACCGCTTCACGCCGATCACCGAGACGCTGACCGAGCTGCTGGACACCCGGCAGTCGCCGGTCTACATCGTGCACTTCACGCAGGCGGCGGCCGTCGAGCGGGCACAGTCGCTGATGAGCATCAACATGTGCACGAAGGAGGAGAAGGAGAAGATCGCCGACATGATCGGCGGCTTCCGCTTCACCACCAAGTTCGGCCAGAACCTCTCCCGTTACGTGCGCCACGGCATCGGGGTGCACCACGCGGGGATGCTGCCCAAGTACCGCCGATTGGTGGAGAAGCTGGCCCAGGCGGGTCTGCTGAAGGTGATCTGCGGGACGGACACACTCGGCGTCGGCGTCAACGTGCCGATCCGTACGGTGCTGTTCACGGCGCTCACCAAGTACGACGGCACCCGGGTGCGGACCCTGCGCGCGCGGGAGTTCCACCAGATCGCGGGCCGGGCCGGGCGGGCCGGGTTCGACACGGCCGGCTTCGTCGTGGCGCAGGCGCCCGAGCACGTCATCGAGAACGAGAAGAACGTCAAGAAGGCGGGCGACGACCCGAAGAAGAAGCGCAAGGTGGTCCGCAAGAAGGCCCCGGAGGGCTTCGTCGCCTGGTCCGAGACCACCTTCGACAAGCTGATCACCTCGGATCCCGAGCCGCTGAGCTCCCGCTTCCGGGTCACCCACACCATGCTGCTCGCGGTCATCGCCCGGCCGGGCAACGCGTTCGAGGCGATGCGGCATCTGCTGGAGGACAACCACGAGCCGCGCCGGGCGCAGCTGCGGCACATCCGGCGGGCCATCGCCATCTACCGCTCGCTGCTGGACGGCGGGGTGGTGGAGCGGTTGGAGACGCCGGACGCCGAGGGCCGGATCGTCCGGCTGACGGTCGATCTCCAGCAGGACTTCGCACTGAACCAGCCGCTCTCCACGTTCGCGCTGGCCGCGTTCGACCTGCTGGACGCCGAATCCCCTTCGTACGCACTGGACATGGTCTCGGTCGTCGAGTCGACGCTGGACGATCCCCGGCAGATCCTGGCCGCCCAGCAGAACAAGGCGCGCGGCGAGGCCGTGGGGCAGATGAAGGCGGACGGGGTCGAGTACGAGGAGCGGATGGAACTGCTCCAGGAGGTCACGTACCCGAAGCCGCTGAGCGAGCTGCTGTGGCACGCCTATGACGTGTACCGCACGAGCCACCCGTGGGTGAACGACCACCCGGTGTCGCCGAAGTCGGTGATCCGGGACATGTTCGAGCGGGCCATGACCTTCACGGAGTTCACCTCGCACTACGAGCTGGCCCGTACCGAGGGCATCGTGCTGCGGTATCTGGCGAGCGCGTACAAGGCGCTGGAACACACGATCCCGGACGACGTGAAGTCGGAGGACCTCCAGGACCTGATCTCCTGGCTCGGCGAGATGGTGCGCCAGGTGGACTCCAGTCTGCTGGACGAGTGGGAACAGCTGGCCAACCCCGAGGTGGAGACCGCCGAGCAGGCCCAGGAGAAGGCGGACGAGGTCAAGCCGGTCACGGCGAACACCCGCGCCTTCCGCGTACTGGTGCGCAACGCGATGTTCCGCCGGGTGGAGCTGGCCGCGCTGGACCGGGCCGGTGCTCTGGGCGAGCTGGACGGCGACTCCGGATGGGACGAGGACGCCTGGGGCGAGGCCCTGGACGCGTACTGGGACGCGCACGAGGAGATCGGAACCGGTCCGGACGCGCGCGGGCCGAAGCTGCTGAAGATCGAGGAGGACCCCGCGCACGGGCTGTGGCGGGTCTGGCAGGCCTTCGCCGACCCGGCGGGCGATCACGACTGGGGCATCAAGGCCGAGGTGGATCTCGCGGCGTCCGACGAGGAGGGCCGGGCGATCGTCCGGGTCACCGAGGTCGGCCAGCTGTGAGACGCCCCCTGGCACTGAAGTGGAGAGGTACGGCATGACGAATCCGGCCGAGCGCCTGGTCGACCTTCTCGACCTGGAGCGGATCGAGGTCAACATCTTCCGGGGCCGCAGCCCGGAGGAGTCCCTGCAACGGGTCTTCGGGGGGCAGGTCGCGGGCCAGGCACTGGTGGCGGCGGGCCGGACCACCGACGGGGACCGGCCGGTGCACTCGCTGCACGCCTATTTCCTGCGGCCGGGCCGTCCCGGGGTGCCGATCGTGTACCAGGTGGAGCGGGTGCGGGACGGCCGGTCGTTCACCACCCGGCGGGTGACGGCGGTCCAGGAGGGGCGGACGATCTTCAATCTGACGGCGTCGTTCCACCGCCCCGAGGAGGCGGGCTTCGAGCACCAGTTGCCGCCGGCCCGGATCGTCCCGGACCCGGAGGAGCTGCCGACGGTGGCCGAGGAGGTGCGCGAGCACCTGGGCGTACTGCCGGAGGCGCTGGAGCGGATGGCCCGGCGGCAGCCCTTCGACATCCGCTACGTCGACCGGCTGCGCTGGACGAAGGACGAGATCAAGGACGCCGATCCGCGGAGCGCGGTGTGGATGCGGGCGGTGGGCCCGCTGGGCGACGACCCGCTGGTGCACACCTGCGCGCTGACGTACGCGAGCGACATGACGCTGCTGGACGCGGTCCGCATCCCGGTGGAGCCGCTGTGGGGTCCGCGCGGCTTCGACATGGCCTCGCTGGACCACGCGATGTGGTTCCACCGGCCGTTCCGGGCGGACGAGTGGTTCCTGTACGACCAGGAGTCGCCGATCGCCACGGGCGGCCGGGGGCTGGCGCGGGGCCGGATCTACGACCGCTCGGGTCAGCTGCTGGTGTCGGTGGTGCAGGAGGGGCTGTTCCGGCGGCTGACGAGCGACTAGAGCACCCTGTCTACGTGCCGGGCAGCGGGTCCTGGTCGACCTCGTGGCGGCGGGTGCGGATGTCCGGCGGCGCCGGGTGCAGCTTGGCGTCGCAGGACGGTCCGAGGCCGGCCCGGCGCGAGTCGGTCCCGGTGAGGGGCCGGCCGCAGAGGCGGCAGCGGACGAGGCGGCGGCCCCGGTGCTGCTCGCCTTCGGCGTCGGGGTCCCGGGCGACGGCTCCGGCGGCACCGGGCAGCGGTTCGGGAAAGGCGTCGGGAATCTTCACACACCGATCCTGCCAGTACGGCGTCGCGGCCGCCCGCGAGGTCCGGTGCGGCTCAGGGACGGTCACGCTCCCGGTCGGGCCCGGTCCCCTCACTGTGCGGCACGCCCGCCCCGGGCAGGCGGCACGCGTCCGGGCGCCGGGACCGGCACCCGGTTTGCCGAACGGGGCCGGGCCCGCGTTACTGGAGTGAGCCCCCGGGGCCACCGTCCGGGTGGAGAGCCGTGCGACGGGGCCGGGAGCCGCCGGAGGTGCCGGGATGGACATGATCCACATCCGCGCGGTGAGCCCGCCGGACCTGACCGACGAGGTCGTCGGCCTGCTCTCGGGCGACCCCTGCGTGCTCAACCTCATCGTCCAGCGCGACGCCGCACGCCGTCCCGACGGCGACTCCATCGCCTGCGACGTGCTGGCGGGGGCGGCGAACGACGTGCTGCACCGCCTGCTCGACGTCCACCTCGACCAGCTGGGCACGCTGGTCATCGAACCGGTCGACACGGCCTTTCCCGGCAGGCCCTCCGAGGAGGGGCTGCGCGAGCTGGGGCCGCTGAGCCGGGCGCCGGTCTGGGAGCAGGTCGAGGCGCGCATCAGGTCCGGCGGGCGGTACCCGCCGAGCTTCTTCCTCTATCTGGTCGTCGCCGGGCTGATCGGTTCGGTCGGCATCGTCACCAACTCGCAGATCCTGATCGTGGCGGCGATGGTCGTCGGGCCGGAGTACGGCGCCATCGTCAGCGTGGCGCTGGGGATCGACCGGGGCCATCGGGCCATGGTGCGCGGCGGGCTGGCCGCCCTGGGCTCCGGTTTTCTCCTGACCATGGTCCTCACCTTCCTCTTCGCCCTCCTCATCCGCGGTTTCGGGCTGCAGTCGGAGGCCTTCGACCGGGGGTTGCGCCCCGTCTCCAACCTCATCAACACGCCGAACTTCTTCTCGGTCGCCGTAGCGACCCTGGCCGGGATCGTCGGGATCGTGTCGCTCACCGAGGCCAGGACCAGCGCCCTGCTCGGCGTGTTCATCTCCGTGACGACGATCCCGGCCGCGGCGGACATCGCCGTCTCCACGGCGTTCACCAGCTGGTCCGACGTGCGGGGATCGGCAATCCAGCTCGTGGTGAACATCCTGGTGCTGATCGTGGTGGGCACGGCCACGCTCAAGGCGCAGCGGGCGATCTGGCAACGGGTCGGACACCGGCGTGACCGTGACCGCCGGCTCGCCGAAGAGGACTGACGGACTGCCGAAGAGATCCGACGAACTCCGGAAGGGGCACCTCATGGACCGGGAAGCCGTGGCGCCGCTGCGCGCCGCACCTCACGCGACGCCGGCCGAACGGGCGGCACTCGGCAGGGCCGCCCGGCGGGACGCTCCCCGGTCGAGCCATGCGGAGTTCACGGCGTCACCGCGACGCCCCGACCCGCTGACCGTCCTCGAAGCGCAGTCCGCGGACCGGGTTCCCGAGCTGGTCCCGATCCGCTACGCACGGATGACCGAGTCCCCGTTCCGCTTCTACCGGGGCGCGGCCGCCCTGATGGCCGCCGATCTGGCGGGCACCCCGGACTCGGGGATCCGGGCGCAGCTGTGCGGTGACGCCCATCTGCTGAACTTCCGGCTGCTGGCCTCTCCCGAGCGGAATCTGCTCTTCGACATCAACGACTTCGACGAGACGCTGCCGGGCCCCTGGGAGTGGGACGTCAAACGGCTGGCGGCCAGCCTCGTCATCGCGGGGCGGGCGAACGGCTTCACGCACCGGGAGCGCGCCGGGATCGTGCGGGCCGCGGTGCGCTCGTACCGGGAGGCGATGGCCCGGTTCGCCGGGATGCGCAATCTGGAGGTGTGGTACGCGAGGACCGACGCCGAGCGGCTGCGCACGGTGGCCGCGGAGCGGTTGGACGGGCGGGGCCGCAGGAACGTCGACCGGGCGCTGGGCAAGGCCCGCTCCCGGGACAGCCGGCAGGCCCTCGGCAAGCTCGCCGAGGTGGTCGACGGGCGGCTGCGGATCGCCGCGGACCCGCCGATGGTCGTCCCGCTCACCGATCTGCTGCCCGGGGTGGAGCGGGAGGCGCTGTACCGGGAGTTCCGGACCATGGTGGCGGGTTACGCCCACAGTCTGGTGCCCGACCGGCGCAGTCTCCTCGAGGACTTCACGCTGGTGGACGTGGCCCGCAAGGTCGTCGGTGTGGGCAGTGTCGGCACCCGGTGCTGGATCATCCTGCTGCTCGGCCGGGACGGCGGGGATCCGCTCCTCCTCCAGGCCAAGGAGGCGGGCCCCTCGGTGCTGGCCGAGCACGCCGGGGCGAGCCGGTACGCCAACCAGGGCGAGCGGGTGGTCGCGGGGCAGCGCCTGATGCAGGCATCCAGCGACATCTTCCTCGGCTGGGAGCGGGCCGAGGGCATCGACGGCCGGAGCCGGGACTTCTACGTGCGCCAGTTGCGCGACTGGAAGGGCATCGCCGAGCCGGAGTCGATGGTGCCGGAGGGGATGCGCGCGTTCGGCGAGGTGTGCGGCGCCACGCTGGCCCGCGCCCACGCGAGGTCCGGGGACCGGATCGCCATCGCCGGCTACCTCGGGCGGGGGGACGTCCTCGACCGGGCGATCGCCACGTTCGCGGAGTCGTACGCGGACCGCAACGAGCTCGATCACCGGGCGCTGGTCGACGCGGTGGCCTCGAGGCGGCTGCCGGCAGACGTCCCGGGCGGCGGCGCGCTTCCGGGGCCGGGCGGCTGACCTTCCGCACCGAAGGGGGTGTCCCCGGCGGTGGCCGGGCGCCCGGTCCGCCGGTGCGTGGTATCCCGGCGTGAACCCGTGGGGACCCGCCCCCTTCCCGTCCCGATGATCGTCACGCCGAGGAGTTCGACCTATGCCGGCCACGTCTCCGGGCACACCCGTCGCAGCGCCGGAGGGCTCGTACGCGGCGGTCCGCACGCGGAGGTACGCGGGGCTGCTGCTGACGGCGGCCGTTCTCGGGGTGCCGGTCTCCGCGGTCGCGTTCGGTTTCCTGGCCCTGGTCTCGGAGCTCCAGTCGCTGACGTACACGGAGCTTCCGCGGGCGATGGGCTTCGAGGAGACGCCGTCGTGGTGGCCCGTGCCGCTGCTCGGCGTCGCGGGTCTCCTGGTCGGCCTCACCGTCCGCCGGCTGCCGGGCGGGGGCGGACACCGGCCGGCGGACGGGATGGTGTCCACCGGCGCCCCGGCCGCGGCGGACCTGCCCGGCATCGTCCTGGCGGCGCTGGTCTCGCTGGGCGTGGGCGCCGTGCTGGGGCCGGAGGCGCCCCTGATCGCGCTGGGCGGCGGGCTGGCCGTCTGGGCGGCGGGGCGCGTCAAACGGGACCTGACGCCACAGGGGCGGTCCCTGGTCGGTGCCTCGGGGAGCTTCGCCGCGGTGAGCGCCCTGCTGGGATCCCCGCTGCTGGGCGCGTTCCTGCTGATGGAGGTGTCGGGGCTGGCCGGGCCGATGCTGGGTGTGGTGCTCGTTCCCGGGCTGCTCTCCGCGGGGATCGGCGCGCTGATCTTCACGGGGCTGGGTTCCTGGACGGGTCTGGGGACCTACTCGCTGGCGTTGGGCGAGGTGCCGTCGGCGGCGGCCCCCGACGTCGCGGGGTTCGGGTGGGCGCTGGCTCTCGGTGTCGCGGCCGCCTTCGCGGGCGCGGGCATCCGCCGGCTCTCGGTGGCGCTCCAGGAGCGTGTGGAGCGGCGGACGGCGGTGGCCACGGCGGTGATGGGGCTGGTCGTCGGCGGGCTCGCGCTGGTGTACGCCGAGACGTCCGGCAAGGACGGCTCCGAGGTGCTGTACTCGGGCGAGCACGAGTTGGGCCATCTCCTGTCCGGGAGCGCGGGGTACTCGGTCGGTGCGCTGGTCCTGCTCATCGTCTGCAAGTCGCTGGCCTACTGCGCGTCCTTGAGCTGTTTCCGGGGCGGCCCTGTCTTCCCCGCGATGTTCGTGGGCGCGGTGGGGGGCGTCGCGCTGTCCCACCTGCCGGGCCTGGATCTCACGGCGGGGTTCGCGATGGGCGTCGGGGCCATGTGCGTGGCGATGCTGCGGCTGCCGATGACCTCGGTGCTCCTGGCGACGCTCCTGCTGGGCAAGGAGGGGCTCACCGTGATGCCCCTGGTGATCGTGGCGGTGGTGGTGGCGTACGTGGTCACCCTCCGGTTGACGCCGGCTCCGATGGCCGGAACGCGGCCGGAAACCGGGTGACCTCACCCGTGCCCGGTGTCGGGCGGCGCATCCGGGTAGGGGATGGACGGCGCCGCGGGGCATGGCATCGCCGGGATGACGCACCCGTGCACCCTGGTGGGAACAGCCTCCGCCGCGAGCCGTACGGTTCCTCCCGACCCCTGCCCCGTGAAAGGACCCCCGCGCATGACCGAGATCGTCCACGTGTCCGCCCCCGAGCTGGTCACGTACGCCGACGAGCTGGCCGGCCTCCTGGCCGAGACCGTCGACGAGGGGTCCTCGGTGGGCTTCCTCGCCCCGTTGGACCGGGAGACGGCCGCCGCCTGGTGGCGTGAGCGGGCCGCGGACCTGGAGACGGGGCGGGTCGGCATCTGGATCGCCCGCGAGGGCGGGCGGGTCTCGGGGACGATCGCCCTGGTCCGCGCTCCGCTGCCGAACGCCCGGCACCGCGCGGAGGTCGCCAAGCTGATGGTCCGGCCCTCCGCGCGAGGCCAGGGGCTCGGCGGGGCGCTGCTGTCCGCGGTCGAGGCGTACGCGGCGACCGAGGGCATCACGCTGCTGATCCTGGACACCGAGAGCGGCAGCCTGGCCGAGCAGGTCTACCGCAAGGCGGGCTGGACGAAGGTCGGGAGCGTACCGGGATACGCGGCGGATCCGGCGGGCAGCCTCAAGCCGACCACTTTCTACTACAAGGAGCTCGCCGCTCCGTGAGCGGCGAGCGGCACCATGGGCACCACCACGCAATGATCAGGGAGAGTTTCATGACGCTGCACGACATTCCGCTGCGCACCCTCGCGGGCGAGCCGACCACGCTGGGCGCCTACAGCGGCCGGGCCGTCCTCCTGGTGAACGTGGCCTCCAAGTGCGGGCTCACCCCGCAGTACGAGGGCCTGGAGCGGTTGCAGCAGAACTACGGGGACCGGGGCCTGACCGTGCTCGGTGTCCCGTGCAACCAGTTCGCCGGCCAGGAGCCGGGCAGCGCGGAGGAGATCCAGAGCTTCTGCTCGACGACGTACGGGGTCACCTTCCCGCTGCTGGAGAAGATCGACGTCAACGGAGCGGACCGGCACCCGCTGTACGTGGAGCTGACGAAGCTGGCGGACGCGGACGGGGAGGCCGGGGACATCCAGTGGAACTTCGAGAAGTTCCTCATCTCGCCGGCCGGTGAGCCCGTCGCCCGGCTCCGGCCGGGCTCCGAGCCCGAGGCCACGGAGGTCGTGGCGGCGATCGAGGCGCAGCTGCCCGGCTGAGCATGCCGGAAGAGGGCGGTCCGGTACGCGTGTCCCGGACCGCCCCCTTCCCCGTCGCCTGCGGAAGCTAGCGGATCGGCATGCCCGACAGCGTGCGGGCGATCACCAGGCGCTGGATCTCGCTGGTGCCCTCGAAGATGGTGTAGATCGCCGCGTCGCGGTGCATGCGCTCGACCGGATACTCACGGGTGAAGCCGTTGCCGCCGAGGATCTGGATCGCCTGCGCGGTGACGTCCCGGGCGGTCTCGCTCGCGTACAGCTTGGACATGGAGCCCTCGGCCGAGGTGAACGGCTTGCCGGTGGTGGCCATCCAGGAGGCGCGCCACACCAGCAGCCGGGCGGCGTCGATCCGGGTGCGCATGTCGGCGAGCTGGAAGGCGATGCCCTGGTTGTCGATGATCGGGCGACCGAACTGGCTGCGGGTCTTCGCGTAGTCGAGCGCGACCTCGTAGGCGGCGCGGGCGGTGCCCACGGCCATCGCGCCGACGGCCGGGCGGGACGCCTCGAAGGTGGCCATCGCCGCGTTCTTGACCCGCTCGCCGCCGGACCTGGCGCGCTCCCGGGCGCGGGCGAGGCGCTCGTCGAGCTTCTCCTTGCCGCCGAGCAGGCAGTGTCCGGGGACGCGGACGTCCTCCAGGACCACCTCGGCGGTGTGCGAGGCGCGGATGCCGTGCTTCTTGAACTTCTGGCCCTGGGAGAGGCCGGGGGTGTTCGGCGGCACGATGAAGGAGGCGTGGCCCTTGGAGCCGATGCCGGGGTCGACGACGGCGACGACGACGTGCACATTGGCTATGCCGCCGTTGGTCGCCCAGGTCTTGGTGCCGTTGAGGACCCACTCGTCCTTGGCCTCGTCGTAGACGGCCCGGGTGCGCATCGAGGCGACGTCGGATCCGGCGTCGGGCTCGGACGAGCAGAACGCGGCGACCTTCACGTCGTCGGCGTCGCCGTACATCTGCGGGATCCAGGTGCCGACCTGTTCCTCGGTGCCGTTGGCGAGGACACCGACGGCCGCCAGGCCCGTACCGACGATCGACAGGGCGATGCCCGCGTCGCCCCAGAAGAGCTCTTCCATGGCCATGGGGATACCGAGACCCGTAGGGTCGAAGAACTGCTGGGCGTAGAAGTCCAGGGAGTAGATGCCGACCTTGGCCGCTTCCTGGATGACGGGCCAGGGCGTTTCCTCACGCTCGTCCCACTCCGAGGCGGCGGGGCGGATGACATCCGCCGCGAAGCCGTGGAGCCACTCCTTGACCTGCTTCTGGTCGTCGTTGAGCTCAAGCGTGAACTCGGCCATGTTTCCCCTCCAGGCACTGCGGCGAAAACCATGCGTTACTCGCGGTAACCACAGTCTGTTACCGACAAGTAGGTACTGTCAACCGCCACGGAGCCGATCAGGCGCCCGCCCTGCGGAGTGTTACGTTGCGCGGGCGCGCAGAGGCGATGCGACGGCATCGCGTGGCCAGGGGTGGGAGAAGAGACGACATGGAGACCGCACGAAGCGCCGAGCGACAGCGGACCGCGGCCGAGCGCCGTCGCCGCGAGTTGCTGGAAGCGGCGGACCGGGTGGTACTCAGGGACGGACCGCAGGCCTCGATGAACGCCATCGCCGCCGAGGCCGGGATCACCAAACCCATCCTCTACCGCCACTTCGGGGACAAGGGCGGCCTCTACCGCGCCCTCGCCAAGCGCCACACCGACGCGCTGCTCAGCGCCCTGCGGGCCGCCCTGGACGCGCCCGCGGACCGGCGTGAGCGGGTGGAGTCGACGCTCGACACCTATCTCGCCGCGATCGAGGCCCGCCCCCAGGTCTACCGCTTCCTGATGCACCCGTCCGACAGCGCCGACGCCACCCCCTCCCCCGAGCAGGGCTTCGACGTCGGCCGGCACTCCGCCCCACTGCTGCGCCGCCTCGGCGAGGAACTGGGCCAGGTGATCGCCGAGCGCGTCGACCTGGGCCCGGACAGCGAGCAGATGGCCCGCATCTGGGGGCACGGGATCGTCGGCATGATGCACGCGGCGGGCGACTGGTGGCTCGGCGACCGGCCGTGCTCCCGCGAACGGCTGGTGAGCAGCCTCGCCGATCTGCTGTGGGGCAGGCTCGCGGAGGCGGGCGACCTCCAGGGCGGCCCGGGGTTCTGACCCGCTCCGGAGGCCGGGCCCGGGAACCCGGCGCGCTCAGTCCCCGCGCGCCCAGGGTGCACGACGCGCCGCACGCAGCGCCCGGGTGCGCCGCAGCCCGGTCAGCCGGTCGGTGTAGACCGTGCCCGCCAGGTGGTCGCACTCGTGCTGGAGGCACCGGGCGAACCATCCCGTCCCGGCGATCCGGACCGGCTCGCCGGTCATCGTGAGCCCCTCGACGACCGCGTGGTCGAAGCGATCCGTGCCCGCTTCCAGACCGGGAAGTGACAGACAGCCCTCCGGTCCGCGTACGGTGAGTCCGTCCGCCTCGACCAGTTCGGGATTGACCACGTGTCCCAGATGGCGGACATCGTCGTCGTCCGGACAGTCGTAGACGAACACCTTGAGCGGGACGCCGACCTGGTTGGCGGCGAGCCCGACACCCTGCGCGGCGTACATCGTCGCGAACATGTCCTCGACCAGCCGCGCCAGCGACGGGCCGAAGTCCGTGACGTCCTCGCAGGCGCGGTGGAGCAACGGGTCGCCGAGCAGACTCATCTCACGGACGAGTCCGGAACTGCCGGGGATCGGGCGGTTTCGCATGGCGGCAAGGTTACGTTCCACCGGGGCCGGGGAGTTCCCGTGGTGCCGCGGTGCGGTCGCCACGCCGGACATCGATAGGCTGGGCGCGGACCGATGCAAGGAGGATCTAGGACGATGGCAGGCAACACGGAGCCGTTGTCGCCGCGGGCCAAACTGGCCGTGACGGCGGGCAAGGCCGCGGCGGCGGTGTCACGTGCCGCGGGGCGGGGCAGCGGATCGGTGATCGGCGGCCGGGTGGCGCTCAAACTCGACCCCGACCTGCTGGGGCGGCTGGCGCAGCACCTGGACGTGATCCTCGTGTCGGCGACGAACGGCAAGACGACCACCACGCGGCTGATCGCCGAGGCGCTGCGGGCCGCCGGGCCCGTCGTGTCGAACGCGCTCGGCGCGAACATGCCCGCGGGCATCACCTCGGCGCTGGCCGGCGGCTCGGACGCGAAGTTCGGCGTGATCGAGGTCGACGAGAAGTATCTGGCGGGTGTCGCGCGCGACACCACGCCGAAGGCGATCGCCCTGCTCAACCTCTCGCGCGACCAGCTGGACCGCGCGGCGGAGACCCGGATGATGGCCGAGCACTGGCGCGAGGGCCTCTCCGGCTCGAAGGCCGTGGTCATCGCGAACGCGGACGACCCGCTGGTCGTCTGGGCGGCCTCCTCCTCGCCCAACGTGGTGTGGGTGGCGGCCGGCCAGGCGTGGAAGGACGACGCCTGGTCCTGCCCGTCCTGCGGCGGTGTGATGCAGCGCCCGGGCGACGACTGGTTCTGCGGGCAGTGCGGCTTCCGCCGCCCCGCCCCGAGCTGGGCTTTGAGCGGCGACTACGTCCTGGACCCGCACGGTTCGGCGTGGCCGATCCACCTCCAGCTGCCCGGCCGGGCGAACAAGGCGAACGCCACCAGCTCCGCCGCCGTCGCCGCCGTCTTCGGCGTGCCGCCGCAGGTCGCGCTGGAGCGGATGTACCAGGTGCAGGCGGTGGCCGGACGCTATGACGTCGTCACCTTCCAGAACCGTGAGCTGCGTCTGCTGCTGGCGAAGAACCCGGCCGGCTGGCTGGAGACGTTCTCGCTGATCGACCCGCCGCCGACGCCGGTGATCCTCTCGGTGAACGCGCGCGGCGCGGACGGCACGGACACCTCCTGGCTGTGGGACGTGGACTACACGCAGCTGGCGGGTCACCCGATCTTCGTGCTCGGCGACCGGAAGCTGGACCTGGCGGTCCGCCTCGAAGTGGCCGGTCTCGACTTCCGGGTCTGCGAGACGCTCGACGAGGCCGTGAGTTACGCACCGCCCGGCCGCATCGAGGTCATCGCCAACTACACCGCCTTCCAGGATCTGCGCCGTCGTGTCGGCAACTGACCCCGGCCCCGGCCACCTCCGGAGAGGACGAAGCATGAACAACGGTCTGCGTCTGGTCTGGGTCTACCCCGACCTGCTCAGCACCTACGGCGACCAGGGCAACGCCCTGGTCGTGGAGCGGCGTGCCCGGCAGCGCGGTCTGGACGTTCAGCGCGTCGACGTGCGCAGCGACCAGCCGGTGCCGACGTCCGGCGACATCTATCTGATCGGCGGCGGTGAGGACCGTCCGCAGCGCCTCGCGGCCGAGCGGCTGCGCCGCGACGGCGGGCTGAGCCGGGCAGCGTCCAACGGCGCGATCATCTTCTCGGTCTGCGCGGGCTACCAGATCCTCGGGCACGAGTTCGTCAACGACCTCGGCGAGCGCGAGGCCGGTCTCGGTCTGCTCGACGTGGTCTCCACCCGCGGCGAGGGCGCGCGGTGCGTCGGCGACGTACTGGCGGACATCGACCCGCACCTCGGGCTGCCGCCGCTGACCGGGTTCGAGAACCACCAGGGCGTCACCCATCTCGGCCCGACGGCACGGCCGTTCGCCCGGGTGCAGTTCGGCCGGGGCAACGGCACCGGGGACGGCACGGAGGGCGCGTACAACGACACGGTCTTCGGGACGTACATGCACGGCCCCGTGATGGCCCGCAACCCGCAGATCGCCGATCTGCTGCTGAAGCTGGCCCTCGACGTGAACGCGCTGCCGCCCACCGACGACCGCTGGTACGACGCGCTGCGCGCCGAGCGGATCGCCTCGGCGACCCAGCCCGCATGAGGCACTTTCCGCTCGCCTGAGCGGTGTCCGCCTGAGGTGTTTTCCGCTCGGTTGAGCGCAGTCCAGCAGGCGGACGGCCGGTTCGGTCCCGCCACCCTGCGCCGGTAGGGTGGCGGGGATCCAACCGGACGACGTGGTCCGGTCGTCGACTCAACGTTGCAAAGGTTCCCGGGCCATGCGCATTGGCGTACTCACCTCCGGCGGCGACTGCCCCGGCCTCAACGCCGTCATCCGTTCCGTCGTGCACCGCGCGGTGGTGGACCACGGCGACGAGGTCATCGGCTTCCACGACGGCTGGAAGGGCCTGCTGGAGTGCGACTACCGCAAGCTCGACCTTGACGCGGTGGGCGGCATCCTGGCCCGCGGCGGCACGATCCTCGGTTCCTCCCGGGTCCAGCCCGCACATCTGCGCGACGGCGTGGAGCGCGCCCGCGGCCATGTCGCGGACCTCGGTCTGGACGCCATCATCCCGATCGGCGGCGAGGGCACCCTCAAGGCCGCGAACCTCCTCTCCGAGGCCGGTCTCCCGATCGTCGGCGTCCCCAAGACCATCGACAACGACATCGCCTCCACCGACGTCACCTTCGGCTTCGACACCGCCGTCGGCGTCGCCACCGAGGCCCTGGACCGGCTGAAGACCACCGCCGAGTCGCACCAGCGGGTGCTGATCGTCGAGGTCATGGGCCGTCACACCGGCTGGATCGCCCTGCACTCCGGCATGGCCGCCGGCGCCCACGCCATCGTGGTGCCCGAGCGCCCCTTCGACATCGACGAGCTGACCGAGCTGGTCGGCAAGCGCTTCTCGGCGGGCAAGAAGTTCGCCATCGTGGTGGTCGCCGAGGGCGCCAAGCCGCGCGAGGGCTCCATGCAGTTCGAGCAGGGCGTCAAGGACATCTACGGTCACGAGCGGTTCGCCGGGGTGGCCACCCAGCTCTCCGGGGAGCTGGAGCAGCGGCTCGGCAAGGAGGCCCGCCCGGTCATCCTCGGGCACGTCCAGCGGGGCGGCACGCCCACCGCGTACGACCGGGTCCTGGCGACCCGGTTCGGCTGGCACGCGGTGGAGGCGGCGCACCGGGGCGAGTTCGGGATGCTGACCGCGCTGCGCGGCACCGACATCGTGATGGTGCCGCTGGGCGAGGCCGTCGAGACGCTGAAGACGGTCCCCGCCGAGCGGTACGCCGAGGCGGAGTGCGTGCTCTAGAACACCTTGTCAGGACACGTCGTCCAGAACTGCCCCCGGCCGCAACCGCGGCCGGGGGCAGTTCTACTCTGGACCGGACAACCGGCACGAAACGGGGACGTGTCCCCATCGGGAGTGAACAGATGGATCACAGCGGGCACGGCATGAACATGGATCTGCCGCCGTTCACGCTGGGGCGGGGGCTGGAGCTCTCCGTCGACCCGTTCTTCCTGACCGGCTGCGTCCTGGCGCTCGCCCTGTACGGGTACGGCGTGGTGCGGCTGCGTCGGCGCGGGGACGGCTGGCCGGTGAACCGGATCGTGTTCTTCACCGTGGGCGTGCTGAGCATCGCGCTGGTGATGTGCACCAAGCTCAACGACTACGGCATGGTCATGTTCAGCGTGCACATGGTGCAGCACATGGTGATCAGCATGCTGTCGCCGATCCTGCTCCTGCTGGGCGCCCCGGTGACGCTGGCGCTGCGTGCGCTGCCGCCGGCCGCGCGGGGGCGGACCGGTCCGCGCGAGCTGCTGCTGAAGCTGCTGCACAGCCGGTACATGAAGATCATCTCGCATCCGGTGTTCACGATCCCGCTGTTCATCGCGAGCCTCTACGCGCTGTACTTCACGCCGATCTTCGACTTCCTGATGAGCACGAAGCCGGGCCACATCGGGATGATGGTGCACTTCCTCGCGGTCGGACTGGTCTTCTTCTGGCCGATCATGGGCGTGGACCCGGGTCCGCACCGGCCCGGCTATCTGATGCGGATGCTGGAGCTGTTCGCCGGGATGCCGTTCCACGCGTTCTTCGGGATCGCCCTGATGATGGCGTCGACGCCGATGGTGAAGACGTACGAGAACCCGCCGGCCTCACTCGGCATCGACGCCCTGAGCGACCAGAACTGGGCGGGCGGCATCGCGTGGGCGTTCAGCGAGATCCCCTCGGTGCTGGTGCTGATCGCGCTGGTCTTCCAGTGGTACCGCTCCGAGCAGCGCACCGCCCGGCGCACGGACCGGGCGGCGGACCGCGACGGCGACAAGGAGCTGGCGGCGTACAACGCCTATCTCGCGTCTTTGCAGGCGCGCGGACAGTAGCGCGGAGGGCGCATACGGGGTGACCATGGGGACAACGGCCGCGCGGCCGACGAGGAGCGTGCGCGCATGTCCGGATCGACGAAGACCATGGGATACATGACCGGCGGGGCCCTGATCGCGGTGACCGCGTACACGGTGGCGCTGGGAAGCAGCGGCTGGCTCTGGTTCGGCTGGGTGGTGCTGGGACTGTGCACCCTCGGCATGCTGGCCACGCAGGACTCCTGAGCCTGCCGGGACGGTCCCCGGCAGCGGGTGAGCACGCCTGACGGGCCCGGAGGCGGGTACGAGCCGGGAGACCGGTTCGCTACGGTCGCCCGGTGGTGGGGGGGGGGGGGCCGGGGGGCCCCCCCCCCCCCCCCCCGCGGGGTACCCCCCCCCCCCCCCCCCCCAAAACCCCCCCCCCCCCCCCCCCCCCCCCACGGGACCCC